>NZ_CP102288.1:1452500-1782500 GCF_025151535.1 Segatella copri DSM 18205 | reverse complement strand
TTGAAATAACCAAATATTTGGGGCAGATTTTTTCATATATATAATGTGTATTTGCAAATTGTTCTACAAAATGCTACTAAAAAACTTAAAAATGCTATCATTTTGCGAAAAAATACGGAAAAATGCTTGCAGATTAATTATTATTTTGTACCTTTGCAGCGCAAATACTAAATATGAAATAAAAATGAGCAATTTGATAAAACCTGAAGGGTACAAGGCGCTGCTGGATATGCGCCAGACCGAAATGGGTATTAAAATGATCAAAGAATTCTTCCAGCAAAACCTGAGCACCGAGCTCCGTCTGCGTCGCGTTACCGCTCCACTCTTCGTATTGAAGGGTCTTGGTATCAATGATGACCTGAACGGCGTAGAGCGCCCTGTAAGTTTCCCTATCAAGGATTTGGGCGAAGCCCAGGCTGAGGTGGTTCATTCTCTTGCCAAATGGAAGCGACTGACGCTTGCTGAGTATGAGATTGAGCCTGCTTATGGCGTATATACAGATATGAACGCCATCCGTGCTGACGAGGAGCTGGATAATCTTCATTCGCTCTATGTTGACCAGTGGGACTGGGAGGCTGTGATTACCAAGGAAGACCGTACCATCGCCTTCCTCGAGAATATCGTGCGCCGCATCTATGGTGCCATCTTGCGTACCGAGTTCCTGGCTTGCGAGCATTATCCTCAGCTGAAGCCTTTCCTGCCTAAGGATATTCATTTTATTCATGCGCAGGATTTGCTCGATATGTATCCAGACCTTTCTCCTAAGGAGCGTGAGGATGCTATCTGCAAGAAGTATGGCGCTGTATTTGTAGAGGGCATCGGAGGCAAGTTGAGCGATGGCAAGAAGCATGATGGCCGAGCTCCTGACTATGATGACTGGAGCACCGTGGCTGAGAACGGCAAGATGGGACTGAATGGTGATATCCTCATCTGGTATCCTGTTCTGGGTCGCAGTTTCGAGCTCAGTTCTATGGGTATCCGTGTTGACAAGGAGAGTCTGCTGCGTCAGCTTAAGCTGGAGGGCAAGGAGGATAGAGAGAAGCTTTACTTCCATCAGCAGCTCCTGAACGACAAGTTGCCTCTGAGCATTGGTGGCGGTATCGGCCAGAGCCGTCTGTGTATGGTATTGCTGCATAAGGCTCACATTGGTGAGATCCAGGCTAGCATCTGGTCTGAGGAGATGCGCAAGGAGGCTGAGGAAGCGGGCATGAACCTTATCTAAGGCTTTCTGACGGTGCGTCATGGTGTATACTTTGATGTGCTGCATATTCAGTTGATCTTTTTAAGATAATAATAATTTGCTTACGAAGGCTCCCGGTGCGTTTCTGCATCGGGGGCTTTTTTTTGTTGTGTGTCGGGTATGACACTAGCCTAGTTGGTTCAAATTCCCCAGAACGCCCCGTTTCTGCCGTTTTCGGGGTCTTCATTGATGACCGGCGTCTGCCATCATTTATAACCCGTGTTGGTCTTAATAGAAGACTCGAGCGAGGCACAAAAGACTGTTCTTTCGATTGCCGGTGCAAAGATATGAAGATTTCTGGTATCTACCAAATTTAGACATGTGATAAGGAGCGATTTTCAGCAGCTTACGATTTGAAACTTAGTAAAGAGAAATAACTCTATGTTTCATGGGACGCATCTCTATGTTTTGCGGTGTAGAAAACTATGTTTTGCGCTATAAACCAGTATATTACAAAGTAATAACCGATTACGTGGAACGTATTCAGTATTCAGTATTCAGTTTTTTTCGCTGTTGTTACCACTCTCTGTATAGATAGTATATTATATATATATAATAATATATATATATAATATAAAATAATTACTTACAATTTGTAACCGTATAAAAGGTAACTATCGCGAAAAAAACTGAATACTGAATACTGAATAACCTCTTGGGGCATCATACGCCCGGGTATAATGGCAGCATTTGGGGGAAGATAGTACTAGTTTCTCCACTCCGTATAGGTTGTTCTACATGGAGTGGAGAATTTCGTATCGTGTGGAGTATCTTCTATGTCATGACCAGATCCAGGTCCTTTGTGAGTTTTTTCATTGCAGGGTTCTTCTCCATAAGAAGTTCCAGAACTTCATTCTTGGTCAGAACCTTGCCTACCTCTTCCTGGTCGGCAAGGCGGTAACTGATGCTCAGTTCGCTGTTGTGAAGACTTAAGACGAAAGTCTTGAGAATGCGGTTCTTGATGTTCAAAATGTCGTCTAGTAAGAGCTGGTTGTTGATGATAACCTCTATCTGCGGATAGTTGGTTATCTTCGGTACGATACTCTTCATGCGGTTGGCTAATCCTATGAAATCCAGCTTGTTCTGCATTCTCATGCACATACTGAACCATGTTGCTTCCACCTGCTCCTGGGTGAACTCGTTCTGGTCGCCCGTGATGGTCGCTTTTTCCTCATTGGTATCATCATACGGACTGTGCAGGCGGCGCTGGTTCTCCTCCTTCTTCTTCAGGTTAGAGAAAGTCATGCCTATGCCTCCCAGCTTGATATTCTTGAGTCGTGGCTTGTGAGGCGATGCAGCATCAGTAGCAGCTCCGGCAGCGGCTGAGCCTTCTGGAGAGGCAGATGCGGCTGCGGTGGCAGATGCAGAATAAGATGCAGCATTGGATGCTGCAGAAGCGGCTGTCGGTGCCCCTGACGAAGGCACAGCAGTAGCTGTAGCAGCAGACGCTCCCGGCTGTGATGACCGGTTTTCGCTGCTGCCAGAAGGCTCAGAACCTGCACCCTGAGAGGCAAGCTTAGACTGAGCCAGGAGTTTCTGAAACAGGGATTTTAATCTATTGGGCGTACGCCCCGCACTAGGCACATCCTGATCCTCGGGCTGCGTAATCTGGCCTATCTGTATCAGGGTGAGCTCTACCAGTAATCGCTTGTTGCTGCTGGCGCGGTAATGGATATCGCACTGGTTCATCAGTTCCAGCGCCTTATATAAGAAAGGTGTAGGTGCCTTCTGGGCCTGAGCCTGGAACTTGGCTTTCTGGTCGTCGCTGGTTTCGAGCAGAGGCAGGGTCTGAGGATCCTTCGCCATCATCACATTGCGCACATGCTGGGCAAGACCCTGTATCATGTTGCCGCCATCGAAACCGCGGTTCAGAATGCCGTCGAGTGTTACCATCATCTCGGCCACCTTATTCTCCAGAGCCAGGTCTACCAGACGGAAATAGTTGTCGCTGTCGAGCACGTTCAGGTCCTCGATCACCTTCTGGTAAGTGATGTTGCCCATGCAGAAGCTGGCAGCCTGGTCGAAGATAGAGAGGGCATCGCGCATACCTCCGTCAGCCTTTTCGGCTATCACGGCGAGCGCCTGCTCTTCATATTGTATGCCTTCCTTCTCAGCCACCATCTTCAGGTGGTTGATGGTGTTGGCTACCGTCATTCGCTCGAAGTCGTAAATCTGGCATCGGCTCAGGATGGTAGGCAGAATCTTATGCTTCTCGGTAGTGGCGAGGATGAAGATGACATGCTGAGGTGGCTCTTCCAGCGTCTTGAGAAAGGCGTTGAAGGCAGCTGTAGAGAGCATGTGGACCTCATCGATGATAAACACTTTATACTTGCCCACCTGAGGCGGAATGCGGGTCTGCTCCATCAGAACCTTAATCTGGTCAACACCGTTGTTGCTGGCGGCATCCAGCTCGAAGATGTTGTAGGAACGCTGCTCATTGAAGGCACGGCAGCTCTCACATTCGTTGCATGCCTCGCCGTCTTCACGAGGGTGCTCGCAGTTGATTGCCTTCGCAAAAATGCGGGCACAAGTGGTTTTGCCCACACCTCTCGGACCGCAGAAAAGATAGGCGTGCGCCAGCTTGCCGCTCTTCACTGCATTCTTCAAAGTGGTGGTCAATGCACTCTGTCCGACAACCGAATCGAAGGTCATCGGACGGTACTTTCTTGCAGAAACTATATACTCTTCCATTATTTTTTCTTAATTGATGATGCAAAGATAACAAAAAAATATTATCTTTGCAAACAAATTCGGAAGAAATGAGTAAAAAACTTGGTATTATATGGAATTATCTCGCTCATTATAAGTATCTTATAGTGATTGTAGCGGGTGTTCTGGTAGTTGGTGTAGTTGACGACAACAGTGTAAGACAGCACATTAAGTACCAGATAGAGATAGCTACGCTCCGTTCGGAGATAGAAAAGTATCGTGAGCAGTATGAAAACGACAAGCATACCCTGCGCGATATGCAGCATGGTGCGCGGGCATTTGAGAAGATAGCCCGCCAGCGTTATTTCATGAAGACTGATGATGAAGACATCTTTGTATTGAGTTCGGATATTCCGGAAAAAACTAACGAACAAGACGAAAATGAAACAATTGAGTAAACTGGAAAGTGCTATTTTCTTGCTGGGCGGCGTGCTGATGGTTGTCGGTGCGGCTTGCTTCGCATTTGGTTTTTCACATCCGCAGCTGGTGCAGGTAACGAGCTGGGGGTTCCTGCTGGGCACCATACTCTTCAGTGTAATGCAGGCGATGCAGTTCTATGAGGGACCTTCGCTGGTTATCCACCGCCTGAAGCGCATGCAGTATGTAGCAGACATCTTTTTCGTGCTCTCAGGCATCTCGATGGTAGATACGGTGTATGCTTTCCTGCGCCGCTGGTTTGAGAATTATGAGACCTATATCACCTATTTCTATAATAAGTGGGTAGTCTTCCTCCTCATCGCAGCCCTGCTGGAACTGTATACCACGCATCGCATCTCTCATGAACTGAAGAAGGAAAACAATCAGTAATATAGAAAGGACGAGTAAAAAGCTTTCGGTGGCCAATAGGAGTGCAAACAAAACATAAATCTTGTAAGAATGAATTAAATTGCAGCAATTTATTTCGTCAGTTCAAATTAAGATTGTACTTTTGTTCACCGAAAGTGATATAGATAGCTTATGAATAGAATATTTTACGCATTCATTGCCTTGATGGCACTTGCATCTTGTGCCAACAGTTACGAAATCTCGGGTACTTCTAATGTAAGTACTCTGGACGGACGCATGCTGTACCTTAAGATACTGGAAAACAACGATTTCAAGAACGTGGATTCTTGCGATGTAGTGCACGGACAGTTCCATTTTCAGGGTTCTGTCGACTCTATGAAGATGGCGAATATCTTCATGGATGATGACCCTGTGCTGCCGCTGGTGCTGGAGAGTGGAAGCATTACGGTGAAGCTCGATGATACACAGCAGGTGGTAAGCGGTACGCCTATGAACGATAAACTCTTCGGATTCTTCAAGAAATACCAGCAGATTCAGAATCAGTTGCGCGAACTGGTGCACAAGCACGACCAGGCTATCATGAACGGTAGCGATATGGTGGCTGTCAACAAGCGGCTGAACGAGGAATCCATCCGCCTCTCTGAGCAGGAAGACAAGCTCATCACTTCGTTTGTTACCGACAACTTCAACAATGTGCTGGGACCGGGCGTCTTCTTCCTCGTTACAATGGGCAACCAGTATCCGATGCTCTCTCCTTGGATTGAGGATATCATGAGCAAGGCTACCGACTATTTCAAGAATGATCCTTATGTAAAGGACTATTATAAGAAAGCTCAAGAGAATCAGGAGATTATGAACGGTACACGAGATGCGCAGAGCGGCATGCTGCCAGAGATGGAAGCGGCTCCACAGGTAAATCCTGATGCGGCTCCGGCACCTACAGCCAACGAACTGGCTGCGCCTACGATTCCTGAAAAACAGGAAGGTCAGGAATAAAAACAGGACTCTTTCAAGGTCTTGGGCATTAACATCTTGTAAAACTCTTCATTTTATAAGTTTAGTAATATGAAATTAATCAAGAATGGAACCATTATAAATGAGGGTCGCTCTTTTGTGGGCGACCTCTTGTTGGATGGTGAATTTATCAAGGAGATATATGAAGGCGAGGCACCCCGTGGCAATTACGATGAAGTCATCGATGCCTCGGGGTGTTTTGTTTTGCCGGGTGTGATTGATGATCATGTTCACTTCCGTGAGCCGGGACTTACGCAGAAGGCTGACATCGAGAGCGAAAGCCGCGCTGCTGCCTTTGGTGGTGTGACCAGTTATTTTGAGATGCCCAACACGGTACCTCAGACTACCACTCTGGAGGCCTGGCAGGCAAAGCGGCAGCTGGGCGCTGAGAAGAGTCATGTGAACTACAGTTTCTTCTTTGGTGCTACCAATGGTAATGTAAATGATTTTGAGCAGCTCGATACGCATCGTGTACCGGGCGTCAAGCTCTTTATGGGCTCCAGTACAGGCAATATGCTGGTGGATAAATATGAGGCGCTGCAGGCTATCTTCAAGAAGGCGAAAGAGCTGGATTTGCCGGTGATGACCCACTGTGAGGATACCGAAATCATTAACCGCAACATGCAGCTGGCTAAGCAGAAATGGGGTGAGGACCCTGCCGTAGAACATCATCCGGAAATACGCAGCGAGGAGGCTTGCTATGAAAGCAGCCGTCTGGCGGTGCAGCTGGCTAAGGAAAGCGGGGCGCATCTCCATATCGCCCACGTTACTACGGCTAAGGAATTGGAGTTCTTTGGTAAGGATGAAAATATTACAGGCGAGGCGGTTGTGGCTCATCTCATGTTCTCGGATAAAGATTACGCTGTGAAGGGCGCACGCATCAAATGCAACCCTGCAGTAAAGACCGATGCTGACCGCGAAGCTTTGCGTAAGGCGCTGGGTAATGGAAAGATAACGGTAGTAGGTACCGATCATGCTCCTCATCAGTTGAAGGATAAACAGGGCGGTTGTGCCAAGGCTGCATCAGGTATGCCAATGGTACAGTTCTCGCTGGTAAGCATGCTGAAACTTGTTGACGAAAAGGTAATCAGTATCGAGCGCCTGGTTGAACTGATGTGCCATAATCCAGCCCGTCTGTTCCATATCAGTCAGCGCGGCTTCCTGCGTCCGGGTTATAAGGCAGATGTCGTTGTGGTGCGCAAGGGAGAGCCTTGGAAGGTGACTGCAGAGGTGATTCAGAGCAAGTGTAAATGGAGCCCTGTAGAGGGTGATGAGTTTGCATGGAAAGTGGAACAGACTTTCTGTAACGGTAGTCTTATCTACGACAAAGGCGTGTTTGATGCCGCCAGCAGAGGAGAAGAACTGGAGTTCAGAAACAATTCCTGAAAAAGGAAAATCTTACGAGGATTGTAAAATAAAATATCGTATCGGATGCGAAGAATAGTATACAATATAAGCGAAATTGAGCCATATATCAACTGGCTATACTTTTATCATGCCTGGGGATTGAGCGGCAAACCTCGAGAGGAAAAGGAAAAACTGAAGGCAGAGGCGCTCGATATGCTCCATTCATGGGAAGGCGAATATCATACCTATGCCCTCTTCGGACTCTTCGAGGCGAACAGCAAGGGGGATGATATCTGGCTGGAAGGGCAGAAAGTCCGCTTCCCGATGCTCCGTCAGCAGCATCCGGCGGCTCAGGGAGAACCCAATCTCTGTCTGGCTGATTTCATCCGTCCTCTGGGCAGTGGAATAACAGACCGGCTGGGTATCTTCTGCACGACGGTAGATGGCGGTCTGGAGAAGAAATATCGCTCGGACGACTACCTCAATATGATGGCACAGACACTCTGCGACCGGTTGGCTGAAGCCACGGCAGAGAAGTTGCACGAAGAGGTGAGACGCAGCATCTGGGGCTATGCTCCCGACGAGCAGCTGAGCATCGAAGACCAGCATCTGGAGCGCTATCAGGGCATCCGTCCGGCTATAGGATATCCTTCGCTGCCCGATACCAGTGCCAACTTCATCATCGACCAGCTCATCGATATGAGTCAGGTGGGCATCCGGCTCACCACAAGCGGAATGATGACGCCTCATGCCAGTGTCTCGGGGCTGATGTTTGCACATCCCAAGTCGCGGTATTTCGAACTGGGACGGATAGGAGACGACCAGCTTCGCGACTATGCACAGCGCAGAGGAGTGCCCGTGCAGGCAATGAAAACGTATCTTCAATCAAGTTTGATCAAGAAATGATAGCAAGAATATTGATACCCGTAGTGGTGTTCACCCTGTTGCCGTATCTGTGGATATATAAAAGGTATGGCAAGTTACGGCTGAAGAGTCTCTGGCAGCGGGTGCTCTTCTGGTTGCCGGCTTTCGTGGTTATCGCCTACAGCGCGTATATCACGATGCTGCCCAACTTCCTGCCACGCAATCCGGTGCTCATCGACATCTGGTTTATGATGATGGCAGTATGTGCGGTTCCGCAGTTTGTCTTCAGCCTGTTCAGTGTCTTCGGTTGGTGCTGTATGCGGCTCCTTCACGGCCATCGCAACTGGGGCAAGCTCCTCGGACTGGTAGTGGGAGCGGTGGCGTTCTTCTGCTTTATCTACGGATTTACCGAAGGTTTTCCTAAGATGCAAGTCAAGCGTATCACCATCTATGTACCTAATCTGCCGAAGTCTTTCGAGGGCTATCGCATCGTTCAGTTCAGCGATATCCATCTCGGGTCATACTATGGCTGGCGTGGTCATCTGCCTCAGCGCGATATCGACAGCATTAATGCCGAAAAACCTGATCTGATTTGCTTTACGGGTGATTTACAGAATGTTACGCCCGATGAACTGCCTGAGTATCAGGCGCTGCTCAGCAGTCTGAAAGCCAGAGATGGCGTGATGAGTGTGCTGGGCAATCACGATTACACCTATTATATGGATGTAGATGATGAGCAGGAGATAGCTGCGTTCGAGAAGCGGATGCAGGACTTCCAGCGGAGTTGCGGATGGCGCCTGCTGATGAATGAGCATGTGGCGGTGCATAGAGGCGCTGACAGCATCTATGTAGCTGGTACAGAGAACTATGACAAACCAAAGCGAACCAACGTAAGGAAGGCGCTGTATGGCATCAGACCAGGCTCTTTCGTGCTGATGCTGCAGCATATTCCGAAGCAATGGCGCGAGACCTGGCCTTCTACTATTAATAAGGAGAAGGATGAGGATGGCGATGTGATAGGACCTGACAGGAAGGATTCGCTGGTTGTAGCACCGCAGCTTACATTGAGCGGTCATACGCATGCGGGGCAGATCAGTATCCTGGGCTTGCGTCCGTCGATGTTTACTCCCTATGATTACGGCCTCTTCGAGGAGGAGGGTTGCCAGCTCTATACCACATCGGGTCTGGGCGGTACCGTTCCAATCCGCATAGGGGCTACGGCAGAAATCGTGGTCATCACACTCAAAAGAAAATGAGGAGTGTTGAATGTTAAATGTTGAGTGTTAAATTATTCATTCTTAAATAAAAAATGAAGTACTTATATCGTCTGTATCAGCTTGTAATATGCTTGCCTATCCTTTTGGTAGCTAGCGTTTTAACCAGTCTATCTACCGTTTTGGGATGTATGCTGGGCAATGGTCATTTCTGGGGCTATTATCCCGGCAAGTATTGGTCCTGGCTTTGGGTCCGCATCCTCCTCCTGCCTGTAAAGGTGGAGGGACGTGAGCATCTCAAGAAGAACCAGAGTTATGTTTTCGTGGCCAATCATCAGGGCGCTTTCGATATTTTCCTGATATACGGTTTCCTGGGCAGAAACTTCAAGTGGATGATGAAGAAGGGCTTGCGCAAAGTACCTCTCATCGGTATCGCCTGTGAGTATGCGCACCACATCTTTGTAGACAAGAGCGGACCTTCTAAGATCCGTGCTTCTTATGACCGTGCTCGCGAGGTGCTTAAAGAGGGCATGTCGCTGGTGGTATTCCCAGAGGGTGCCCGTTCGTTTACGGGGCACATGGGCATGTTCCGCCGCGGTGCTTTCATGCTTGCCGATGAACTGCAGTTGCCGGTATGTCCGCTTACTATCAATGGCAGTTTTGATGTGAAGCCTCGCATGAAGGACATCTACTGGGCTTTCTGGCATCCTCTGAAGCTCACCATCCATGAGCCTATCGAGCCGATAGGCAAGGGAGCTGACAATATCAAGAACCTGATGAACAAGAGCTATGAGGCGATCATGAACGGACTTGACAAGAAATATCAGGGGTTTGTAGAGAATCCGGACCAATAATTTCGGGTTTTTGCTTGTTATTTCAAAAATAAGTTGTAATTTTGCATCTGTATTACATTATATAGAATCAGAATCATTAAAATTAGAAGAAGTTATGAGTGATAGCATAGTAATCATTCCTACATATAATGAGAAGGAAAACATCGAGAAAATCATCCGTGCTGTCTTCGGTCTCGAAAAGCAGTTTGATATCCTCGTTATCGATGACGGAAGTCCTGACGGTACTGCTGCCATTGTTAAGGGCTTGATGGCTAATGAGTTTGCCGGTCGTCTGCATATCCTGGAGCGTTCGGGTAAACTCGGTTTGGGTACTGCCTATATCATGGGCTTCAAATGGTCATTGAAGCAGGGCTATGACTTCATCTTCGAGATGGATGCCGACTTCAGTCATGATCCTAATGATTTGCCTCGTCTCTATGCGGCAACTCACGATGAGGGGTATGATGTGGCTGTAGGCTCAAGATATATTTCGGGTGTGAACGTGGTCAACTGGCCTATCGGACGCGTATTGATGAGCTATTTCGCTTCTAAATACGTACGTATCGTAACCGGATTTAAGGTGAATGATACCACAGCTGGATTCGTCTGCTACCGACGTAAGGTATTGGAAACCATAGATTTGGATGCTATCCGCTTCAAGGGCTATGCTTTCCAGATAGAGATGAAATATACGGCTCATCGAATAGGTTTCAAGATCAAGGAGGTGCCTGTCATCTTTGTTAACCGTCGTGAAGGTGTGAGCAAGATGAGTGGTGGCATCTTTGGTGAGGCTTTCTTTGGCGTGATGCGACTGCGCCTGGATGGCTGGTTCAAGAAATATCCGAAGAAGGATTAATACTCAGTAATCAGTAATCAGTACTTGGATGGAAATCCAAAAGATAGAAAAAACATACGGGCGTTCGCCACAGGCGGATGCCCTCTTTGATTTGATGGGGAAGAAGTCGGTTCATTCCATTTTTCTCCAGGGTTTGCTGTGCTCTTCGGCTCCGATGTTCTTTGCTTCTCTGCAGGGGAAGATGAGGCGTTCGGTACTCTTCGTACTGGATGATGCCGATGAAGCAGGCTATTTTTATCACGATCTCACTCAGATGATGGGGCAGGAGAAGGTCTTCTTCTTTCCTTCCAGCTATCGGCGTGCCGTGAAATACGGGCAGCGTGATGCAGCGAACGAAATCCTACGTACAGAGGTGCTGGCGCGCCTCTCTTCGGGAGGACATTTCCTGGTAGTCACTTATCCCGATGCACTGGCAGAACTCGTTGTGGCTAAGCAGAATCTGGATGAACGGATTCTGAAACTGACTGTAGGCCAGCAGATTGCTCAGACCGATGTGGTTCATACCCTGCGCGATTTCGAACTCAAAGAAACCGATTATGTTTATGAACCGGGCCAGTTTGCCGTGCGTGGAAGTATCCTCGATGTCTATTCCTACAGCTGCGAATATCCGTTCCGTATCGACTTCTTCGGCGATGAGATTGACACTATCCGTACCTTTGATGTTGAGACCCAGCTCTCGCAGGCGAAGCGCACAGAGATAGAAATCGTGCCCGAACTCGCCCATATCGAGAGCAACAAGCAGTGTTTCCTCAATTTTCTCTCCGAAAGTACGCCAGTCATTGCGAAAGACCTTTCTTTCGTTTGCGACCGCATTGGTCAGATCTATACCGAAGGCTTCTCATCGCAGAGCCTTACCGAGCAGCTGGAGGGGGCTACTGAGGTAGAGGCTGAGCGCATCAGACATGACATGAAGACCGAGCTCAATCTCGTTTCTCCGCTCGATTTCAAGAAGGCAGTAGCGGCTCATCTCCGTATCGAGTTCGGCAAGGTCGCTCCGTCAGAGAGTTCGGCTGTGATACCTTTCAATATCGCTCCACAGCCTCTTTTCCATAAGAATTTCAATTTGCTTTGTCAAACTCTGGAGGATTTCCTGCTCCAGGGTTACACCTTATATATATTGGCAGATAGCCAGAAGCAGCAACAGCGCCTGAAGGATATCTTTGAAAGCGAAGAGCTGAAGCGCTACGCCATCCGTTTTACACCGGTAGACAAGACGCTTCATGAAGGCTTTACTGACCATGACAAGAAGTGCTGTTTCTTTACCGATCATCAGATTTTTGACCGTTTTCATAAATATAACCTGCGCTCAGATAAAGCGAGAGCCGGCAAGATGGCACTCACCATGAAGGAACTGCAGGAGATGGAAGTGGGAGATTTTATCGTGCATGTAGACTTCGGTATCGGCAAGTTCGGCGGTCTTGTTAGGATTCCTGCGGGCAACAGCTATCAGGAAATGATCCGCATCGTCTATACGAACAATGACAAGGTGGATGTTTCTATCCACTCGCTTTATAAAATCAGCAAATATCGCCGTAGCGATACCGGTACTCCGCCTCGCCTGTCTACACTGGGTACAGGTGCCTGGGATAAACTCAAGGACAAAGCTAAGAAGCGAATCAAGGACATTGCGCGCGACCTGATCAAACTCTATGCCCAGCGCCGACGGGAGAAGGGATTCGCCTTCAGTGCCGACAATTATCTGCAGCATACGCTGGAGGCTTCCTTCCTGTATGAAGATACGCCAGACCAGAATAAGGCTACTCAGGAGGTGAAGAAGGATATGGAGAGCGGCAGACCGATGGACCGTCTGGTTTGTGGCGATGTGGGCTTCGGCAAGACTGAGGTTGCCATCCGTGCAGCCTTCAAGGCAGCGTGCGACAGCAAGCAGGTTGCGGTGCTGGTGCCTACTACCGTTCTGGCTTTCCAGCACTATCAGACTTTCAAAAAGCGTCTGGAAGGCATGCCTGTAAGGGTAGACTATCTCAGTAGAGCCCGTACAACGAAGGAAACCAGAGAGGTGCTTGACGCCCTGAAAGAGGGTAAGATTGATATCCTCATAGGTACGCATAAGCTGATATCAAAGACCGTGAAATGGCATGACCTGGGACTGCTCGTCATCGATGAAGAGCAGAAGTTCGGTGTGTCTACCAAAGAGAAACTCCGTCAGCTCAAGGTAAATGTCGATACACTCACGATGAGTGCCACTCCGATTCCGCGAACCCTCCAGTTCTCTCTGATGGGCGCCCGGGATATGAGTATCATGCGCACTCCGCCACCTAACCGTTATCCGATTCATACCGAACTGGTAACGTTTAGTAGTGAAGTTATCTGCGATGCCATCAATTTCGAGATGAGCCGAAACGGACAGGTTTATTTCGTATGCGACAGAATATCCAAGCTTCCGGAACTTAAGATGCTCATCGAGAAGCATATTCCAGACTGTAGGGTAGCAATCGGTCACGGACAGATGAAGCCTGAGGATTTGGAGAAAATCATCATGGGCTTTATCAATTACGATTATGATGTACTGCTTTCTACCACTATTGTAGAGAACGGTATCGACATTTCCAATGCCAATACGATTATCGTGAGCGATGCTCATCACTTCGGATTGAGTGACCTGCATCAGATGCGTGGACGCGTAGGAAGAAGCAACAAGAAGGCTTTCTGCTATCTGATGGCGCCACCTAAGAGTGCACTTACTCCTGAGGCGCGTCGCCGTCTGGAGGCTCTGGAGACGTTCAGCGAACTGGGTAGCGGCTTCAATCTCGCCATGCAGGACCTGGATATCCGCGGTGCGGGTAATCTGCTGGGCTCTGAGCAGAGCGGTTTTATGGAAGATTTGGGTTATGAAACCTACCAGAAAATTCTCTCTCAGGCTGTCACAGAGTTGAAGAACGAGGAGTTCTGTGATCTTTATCAGGAGAAGATGGATGAAGGTGCCCAGCTTACGGGTGATGATTTCGTTGACGATTGTGGCATAGAGAGCGATCTGGAGATGTATTTTCCACAGACTTATGTGCCGGGTGACAGTGAGCGCATGCTCCTTTATCGTGAACTGGACCGTCTGGAGAGCGATGAGGAAGTAGAGGATTACCGCAAGCGTATGATAGACCGCTTTGGTCCTGTGCCTCATGAAGCAGACGAACTGATGCATGTGGTAGGTCTGCGTAGGGTAGGCAAGAAGCTAGGTTGCGAGAAAATTATTCTCAAGCAGGGCTATATGCAGATGCAGTTTGTGAGCAATGTAAACAGTCCGTTCTACAGAAGTCAGATGTTTAACCGCATACTCGCTTACGTTACCAGTCATATTCAAGATTGTGTTCTGAAGGAAAAATTCAACAAGCGAATGCTTCGCATCAATGATGTGAAGACTGTAGGTCAGGCTGTAAATCTGTTGAATCAGATATCGCAGATAGATTTAGGTAATGAAAAGAAATAATCTGTGTCTACAGTCTATGGGTAAAATCCTCTATCAATTGTGGAAGTAGACAATAAAATAGACTATTGATTTATACTGAAAGGTTATAAATCAGACAACGTTACATGATGATATGTCAACTTTACATGATAATATGTCAACTTTACATGATAATATGTTTCAGTTTAGTGTATAAAAAAAACATTGGAATCTCAATATCCCTATTGAACTCCAATGTTTTATTTTTTTGTATAAGTAAAAGATGATGATAAGCGTTTCACAACGCATTTAGAATTTTTCTGTTGCAAAGATACTATTTTTCATTATAATATAGGGGTAATATTTTGTATTTTATGGGGTAATATTTGATTAAATTTATGAAAATGAAACTGAAAACACATTTATATAACAAATAATACCTGTAGAATGAACTATTTTATTGGATAAAAATAAAAAATAGTGGAAAAACACATAAAAAAGTTCTTTATTTCATTTTTTATTTGTACCTTTGTTCAGGCATACAACAATTTTAAATATATATATAAACATGAGACAGAAAAAGTACATCTTAAGCGAGCAGGAACTTCCTACTCAGTGGTACAACATTCAGGCAGATATGCCTAACAAGCCATTGCCACCGTTGAACCCTCAGACACACCAGCCAATGAATGCTGATGATTTGTCACACGTATTTAATAAGGAGTGCTCAAAGCAGGAACTTGATACAGAGCACGCTTGGATTGATATTCCGGAAGATGTGCTGGAGAAGTACACCTTCTACCGTTCAACCCCTCTTGTACGTGCTTACGCCCTTGAGGAGGCACTCGGTACTCCGGCGCATATCTATTTCAAGAATGAGAGTATCAATCCGTTAGGCTCTCATAAAATCAATTCAGCCATTCCTCAGTGCTACTACTGTAAGCAGGAGGGTGATACCAATGTCACTACAGAGACTGGTGCAGGCCAGTGGGGTGCAGCCCTCTCTTATGCAGCAAAACTCTACGGCCTGGAGGCTGCAGTTTATCAGGTAAAGATTACCATGCAGCAGAAACCATACCGTTCCAGTATCATGCGTACGTTTGGAGCCACAGTAGAGGGTTCTCCTTCCATGAGTACACGCGCAGGTAAGAACATTATCACACGTGATCCTCATCATCCTGGTTCCCTCGGTACTGCCATCAGTGAGGCTGTTGAACTGGCTACAACCACACCGGGCTGTAAGTATACGCTGGGTTCTGTGCTCAATCATGTGGCACTTCACCAGACCATTATCGGTCTAGAGGCAGAGAAGCAGATGGCGATGGCAGGTGAGTATCCTGATCAGGTGATTGCTTGTTTCGGTGGTGGTAGTAACTTTGGTGGTATTGCCTTCCCATTCCTCCGTCACAACTTCACAGGCGAGCGCCATACTGAGTTTATTGCTGCAGAGCCGGAGAGCTGTCCTAAGCTGACTCGCGGTAAGTTCGAGTATGATTTCGGTGATGAGGCAGGTTACACTCCATTGCTGCCAATGTTTACTCTGGGTCATGATTTCAAGCCTGCCAACATTCATGCAGGTGGTCTCCGTTATCATGGTGCTGGTATGATTATCTCCCAACTTCTGAAGGATGGTTATCTGCATGGTGTAGATATCCCTCAGCTGGAGTCATTCAAGTCAGGTATGCTCTTCGCTCAGACCGAGGGTATCATTCCTGCTCCAGAGAGCTGTCATGCGATTGCAGCCACTATACGTGAGGCTCTGAAGGCTAAGGAAGAGGGCAAGGAGAAGGTTATCCTGTTCTGTCTCTCAGGTCATGGTCTTATCGATATGCCGTCTTACGATAGCTTTATCAATGGCGATTTGCACGATTATTCTGTGAGTGATGAAGAAATCCAGCAGTTCCTCAAGGATGTGCCAAAGGTTGACTAATTTTCAGTTAACAGTTTATACTTTATGGCAAACAGTTGACAATTATTCTTTGAGATATATTGAAATAACAATATCACATTATAAAAGAAGCCAGGCTGCGAAAAGCAACCTGGCTTTTTATTTAGAGATTCTGTTCTCTTTTATTTAGAAATTCTATTCTTTTTTTTAGAAATTCTATTCTCAGTTCGAGACTTCAATCTTTCATTAGAAGTTCAACCACTCTTCGATAGCCTTAGCGATGACATCGAAGCTTGTGGTAGGCTCGAAGCGGGCTACAACCTGACCCTTCTTGTTAACGAGGAACTTGGTGAAGTTCCACTTGATATCGGCACTCTCCTTGTAGTTAGGATCAGCCTCGCTCAACATCTTGTCGAGAACAGGGTAGAGAGGGTGGCTCTCGTCCCAACCAGCAAAGCCCTTACATTCTTTCAGAAATTTGAAGAGAGGGGCAGCATCGTCTCCGTTTACCTTGATCTTCTTGTAGCGCTGGAACTCTGTGCCGTATGTAAGCTTGCAAAACTGATGAATGCTTTCATCTGTACCAGGGGCTTGCTGACCAAACTGGTTGCAAGGAAAATCAAGTATTTCGAAACCTTGAGAATGATAGGTCTCATAAAGTTTCTCCAGTTCCTCATACTGAGGGGTGAAACCACACTTTGTAGCGGTGTTAACGATGAGCAGCACTTCGTTGGCATACTCCTTGAGGGAAACATCCTTTCCCTTTCTGTCTTTAACAGAAAATTCGTAAACAGTTCTCATTTTTTTTATCTTTATGTATGTGTTATCTATATTTCCGATCTCAACTTATATGATCTAGAGTGCAAAGATACTACTTTTCTCTTAGAATACTTCAAGAGTTTTTTTAAAAATTCTAAAAATCGAACAAAATCATAGATGAACGAATAAGCGTAACAGAACTTTTGCAAGTTTTGTCCCATACGCCCTGAAAGGGCAGAAGCCCCTAGCCCAGGGCATCACCCTGGGTAATTACGGACTCAAACCTGTCGCCCTGTAAGGGCAAAAGCTTTAAAACTCCAGACAAAACATAAAGCTTTTGCCCTTACAGGGCGTCTTGCTGATTGCCATCATACCCAGGGCGTTGCCCTGGGCTAGGAGCTTTTGGGCCTTCAGCCCGTACTTGAACCACATGCGAAAGTTCTGTGCGTAATATATATAATGTAGATAGTATCGCAGTTAAGAGTATATAGATTCCGTAGATAATTGGGTTTGTGAATAGAAAGGTGTGTAGATTATAAGACTACATAACGGCCTGCATGAAAGTTATAAAAATAAAAAATGCAGGATTTTCACAAACCCTGCATTTCTTTTTCTTAACCTCTTTTTCCTCAAAAAAACAAAGAAAAAGAGGTTTACGATTAATCTATCATTTAACTTTTCTAAGAACTTGTTGCAAAGATACTACATTTTCTTGTAACACCAAACTTTTTCTCAGTTTTTTTTCAGTAAAAAGGGAAAAATAATCAAATACCCTCCTGTTTTTGTACTTTTTTGCAATATCCGGTCAAAAAACAAAGCAAAACGTCTCAATTTTATGACTATTCTGCTTTTTTCCTTGTTTGAACGTTTTGCTGTGTGCGATAACGAAGAAGACTGTGCCCGACAACAACTGAAGATATGTCCTATAATATGTATTACTTTTTTGTCAATACAGATAAAAGCAGCCATCAGTAATGATGACTGCTTTCATCTGTAATGATGCGGGCTATCCCTGCGTTCTGTTTCGGTATTCAGTAGGCACGATACCCGTTTCTTTCTTGAATACCTTCGAGAAATACTTAGGGTCAGTAAAACCTACTGCGAAGGCGATACTGGTCAGTGTATCGTCTGTATTGCGCAATATCTCGCATGCCTTCTTGATACGTATATGGCGAACGAAGTCTACCGGTGTCATTCCGGTCGTTGCTTTCACCTTATTATATAGTACGCTTCGGCTCATACCGATTTCGTTCGAGATGTCATCAATCTTGAGCTCCGGGTTGCCTGCATTTTCAACAACAAACCTGAAGACACGCAACATGGTTCTGTCTTGAATCTGTGCCGCCATAAATGCCAACTCGCTGTTTGGGTCAACCGCTTCATTCTCGGCACTAGTTTCAGCCTGGTTAAGAGCAGGCTGAGGAGCTGCTGCAGGCAGTATTCGCAGGGCTGCTATGGCATCTTTATCGCCAGTTTCCTTCAGCTTTCTGATGACATCCATCTGAATGTTGCGGCGCTGGGTGAGGATAGCCTCTATTCGGCCGAGCAGATAAGGGGTAGAGAATGGCTTGGTGATATAGGCATCAACACCTTCATCAAAGCCTCGCTGCTGGTCTTCTACGCTTGCCTTGGCCGAGAGAATCATCACTGGGATGTTGTTGAGGGTGGTATCCTGCTTAATCTCGTGAATCATCGACAAACCATCCATCACAGGCATGGTAACGTCTGTAAGGATAAAGTCGGGCGTTTCCTTGCGCGCCATCACCAAGCCAGTCTTTCCGTTTTCTGCAAGCAGCACGTTGTAGGTAGGCGAGAGGATGCTGTAGAGGAACTTGCGCAGGTCGGCATTGTCTTCTACTACCAGTACCGTCTGGTCTTTTTGTTCCGCTTCTTCCTGTGCAGTTTCCTGTTCCTTGCCCATTTCTTCCAGGCGTTCAGCCTCTGCATCCTTTTCTTCTTTCTGTTTATTTACTTCTTCCAGATAGTCAGATGCATTGCGGTCGTCAATCTGGCCATTCGCTTTTTCTCTTTCTGCCAGGTCGTAATCTTCCTCGGTCAGACCACTGTTCGTATGGAAGCCTGCCGTGTTGCCGTATCTCTGAACCTTGTCCAGCATTACCAGCATTTCGTTGGCATTGTCTACTACCATTCTCAGCAGTTCCTTGCCCTTTCGGGTGATACCCGGTTCGGTATCCAAAACGGTTTTTACCGGAGCTCCGATGAGCGTTAGAGGGGTTCTCAGACGGTTGGCTGCATCGTTGTAGAACTCGTTCTTCATCACGCTCATCTCGTGGGTTACGTTCTCGCGCTGGCGCTGGTTGTAGGTATAGAAGATTGCGCCTACGATACCGAAGAGCAGAAGCAGCATCAGAAATTTGCACCAGATGCTTTCCCAGAAGGTAGGGCGCACTTCGATAGGCAGTTCTGCCACATACTTGCTCCATACACCTTGAGAGTTGGTGGCTCTCACCTTGAGTACGTAATCGCCATGACTGATACGGTTGAAGCCGATGACATTGCTGCTTCCGTTCGATATCCACTCGCCTGGAGCTGTATAACCATCTATGCGATAGAGGTATTTGGTCTGATACTTGCGCTGATAGTCGAGTGATGCGAAGGTGATGGTCAGATTTCGCTTGTTGGCAGGAATCACCACTTTTTCCTTGTGCAGGATAGGTTCCGACTCCTTCTCTCCGCTATAGTGGAGGGAACAGAAGATGACTTTAGGCTGGTAGTTGCTCTTCTTCAGCGTAGCCGGATTGAAGGTAATCAGTCCCATCGGGGTACCTACCGAGATGTTGTTGCTTGCCGGATCGTAGTAAGGACGGCTTTGCGAGAACGACATGTTGAAGTCGAAATCGTTAGGTCCGAACACGTTGCACTGGCCCGTTTTCGGGTTTACGCAGTCGATACTCGATTCTCTGATTACCCAGATTCTTCCCTGGTTGTCTTCTACCATGCCCTGTACGATGCCTTCGTTAACATCGATGGCATGGAAGTATTTCATCTTCAGGTTGTCTTGCAGGAGCGATTTGCTCACAATCTCTTCCATCACACCGCCCTGTTGCGAGATATACATCTTGCCGCTGGTGTGCTCCATGATATTGTTCATATCGTTTGCAGCCAGACTAGTTGTATCGTTCGGTATGTAGTAGGTCTTGTGGTAATTGATCTTTCTTGCGTTTGTAAAGGCATCACTGAAGGTGATGAGACCATCTGTAGTTCCTACAAGAATGGTTCCCGTAGTGGTGCAGCAGATGCGGCGTATGCGGTCGTAGTGCTGTTTCTCCCAAGGCAGTCCGTTTCGTTTACTGATGAAGCTGATACTGCCGTCTGCCGCCTCGTTAACAAGTGCCAGCCCACCTCCGTAGGTACCTATCCAGATGCGTCCGGTGCGGTCGGCTACAATGTCTTGTATCTTGTCGAACGGCAGCGATGACGGGTTGTTGGCATCATAAACAAAGTGTCTTACCTGCATTTTATCTATCAGATAGACACCATTTCCGTTGGTTCCTATCCATGCTCTTCCCTTGATATCGAAGTGGATAGACATGATGCCCTTCTCGTCGAAGTTTACTTGCTGTGGCACAATCTGTCCGCTTGGCGACAGGTATCCGATGCTTTGGTAGGATGCGTTGAGCACCTGGATTATACCATTGTAATAACCAGCCCAGATATGTCCGTCTGGCGATGCATTCACCGAGAACACTTCGTCTTCGCCCACATCCAGCTTGTTGATAATATAAGGGTGATATTTGAAGACTACCTGTGTCAGGTCGTGAGAGCCTGTCAGCCAGAGGATTCCCTGGTCTGAGAGTACATATTTCGTAATCTTCTGTATGCGGTAGTTGCCCGATGAATTGCTTCTCAGCAGATAAGGCACCAGTTTGCCTGCCTTGCGGTCAAAATAACTGAAGGTTCCTCCTCTAGGCACAACCCAGAGGGTCTTGTGTTCATCTTGTGTGATGAAATTGCTTTCGCAGGTTGTACGGTCCATCGGGTCGTCCTGGTCGGCAAAGAGCCACTGTTTCTCTCCGGTCTTCGGATTGACGAGGGTTACTCCCATGCCGTCAGTGAATGCCCATACCATACCGAAATCATCGGTATAAATCTTCTTTACCTCTGCCAAAGGCTGACTCGGGCTCTGTACGTTGATGATATCAAACTTGAAGGTGCGCGGGTTGTAGATGACCACACCCAGGTTGGTTGCCAGCAGGAGTTGGTAACCTGTATTTTTCAGTTGGTTGATACGGGTTACGCCTTCTGGCATTGGTATCATGGTGAGTCGGTTCTGCAGGTCATATTTTGCCAGTTTACCGTCTTCAGTTGCCAGGAACTCATCTTCTCCCACCCCTCTGAGCCATTTGAAAGGCAGTTTGCTTGGAATTTTCGAATGATATATGTATGCGCCTTTGTCGGTAAGCACCCATTCTCTTCCGTGTATATCTTGATGGATGTACCATACATTTCCGCTTCTGAGTCCCTTTTCTCCTACTTTGATGAGTTCTATGTTCCGCTCATCAAAGGTTTTTCCTGTTGATCGGATGATGTATTTTCCATCTTCTGAAGTAAACCATGTAGCTCCGTTTTTCATAGAGTATACCTGGCTTACGCGCAGGTCGATGTTGAACAGTTCGTTGAATTTCTGTCCAACAGCAAAGAACTGGCAGAAGTGGGTATCGTATACGTAGAGCTGGTGGTCGTATGTGATACACCACACGTTGTTGTTATAGGATGGTTCTATTTTCAGTATACGGTTGGTTGACAGGACGTCAATATCATCGGGGTTGTCTCTGAAAGTATGAAACTTGTAGCCGTCATAGAACGACAGTCCGTTCCATGTACTGAACCACATGAGGTTGTCTTTACCTTGTTTGAGGTCTGAGATGGTATTGGCAGCGAGTCCGTCTGTGATAGAGAATTTTCTCACATCGCAGTAGGGTACAGCTGCTGTCATAATGGTAGAGAGCAGTCCTAATAGGGTGATATATAATTTTCTTTTCATCATTTTTATTCGTATACGTTTATTAATCGCAACAAAGGTAGTGAAAATAAATGAGATATCGTAGTTTTAGGTGTATTTTTTTATGTTATTGCATTAAATTATTCCACTTTTCATGTTATAGGGGTAATATTTGGTTGTTATCTCCCTGTTTTTCTTTTGTTTAGCGTTTGTTGTTTCGCTACTGGTTATTTCTGAATTTTCTTCATGTTTTTGAAAGAATAGGGATTTCCCCCTCAGTTTGTATCCTTTTCCCCTTTGATGCAGACGAAAAATCCACTACCTTTGCATCGAGTTCAAGAAAGAATGCTGTTCTTCGAGAGCTCAATAATTAGAAGATATAAGAATATAAATAACTTAACTGATAAATTGATATGAAAAAGTTTACTACTCTTCTCACAATGGCTTTCATAGCTTTGATGAGTATTTCTCTCACCTCATGTGATGAGGATTCTGATATCGCATACACCCTTGATGGTACATGGAGGGGTAATATGTATGTACAATATGGCAATGTCGATGCTACCTATTCGGTAATCCGATTCGACCAGAATGATGGCATCTATTCCGGTACAGGCTATTGGATCGATTACTTTGATAGAAATTACTGGCATGGCAACAATTATATAGCAAACCGTATTACCTGGACAGTACGCAACAGAAACATCTATATCACTCTTCTTGATGAGAATAGTGATGTTGTGATTTACGACTATGCTCTGGGCGACCGCAAGTTCTCTGGATATGTAGAGGCTGATAACGGCAACCGTGCTTATTTCGAGCTGTATCGCGATTCTTACAACTGGCGCGATGATTATGACTGGGGTTACGATGACGGTTGGGGCTACAGCAAGCAGCATTCGGGCTTGGAGAACACCCAAATTGTTTCTCGCGGAGCTAAGGATTCTGTAGAGTATGTTAAGGTAGCAGATGATAATCAGAAGCCTGTTCGCCGTTTTGTAGTGAAGTAAGGCAATAAGGAATTTAGTTTGAAGAAAGGAAACAAGATATGAAAAAGTTTAATCGGATATGGATGTGGATGGCGATAGCTGCAGCATCTTTCTCATTTACCTCATGTGATGATGATTATTATTGGCATGATGATTATTACTGGTATGATGACTATAATCATGGTGGCTGGGGATGGAACCAGGGCGACTGGAACAATGGTTCTAACGGCTCTCAGAATGATTACCTGCTGTCGGAGGCTCAGACTCTTACAGGCGACTGGAGAGGCTCTGTGATGCTCTCTGAACTTGCTGAGGACGGCCAGTCTCGCAATAACTACAGTTTCCATGCCGAGATGACGTTCTATCAGGCGGGTGATAAGGTTAATTCGCTCAGTGGTAATGGTGTAGAAGTGGATTATGCCGATGATGGAAGCAATGAATCCCAGACCCTGAAGTTTACCTGGTACATCGATAAGAATGGTGATATTTATATCCGTTATAATGAAACGGGTGCTACCTATGTGATGGATGCAGGTGCTAAGCAGTATGGTTTCTATCTGGGTGATGAAAAGGGCCGTGATGTGTTCTATGGTTATATGATAGGAACAGGTAAGGCTAAGGGTGATGTGATGCAAATCGATTTAGTGCGCTACGATCCGAGTGGAGCCCGTAAGAAGACCCGTTCTGCTGCAACCGATTCCGTAGCTCCTAGCTTCGGTAAGGCTACCGGCAGGGCATTCATGCCACATGCAATCAAGAAGTTGCCGGGAAGATGATGATATAAACAAAAGAAATCCGCTCACTCATTGATTTGAGAGAGCGGATTCTTTGTTTGTATATAGCCTGATTTATTTAAAGCCCCAAAGTTTCTTGAGAACTTCTGCATCTTGGTTTTCAACATTCTTCTCTATTTCATCAGGGAGATTACAGAAGAAGTAGATGCCGGTTTTGTCTTCCAGCGTCTTGATGTTTACGACATAGTTGCCGAGCTTATCGCCATTTTCAAATGCCTTGTTCTCGTGAGGGAACCAATAGCCGAAAGCGCTGTATTTAAAGCTGTCAGTTTCTTTATTATATTTCTTTTCAAGGAATGCTACAAAGAAATACTTTGGCACAGGGATATATCCATCATGAGGTTGCTTTACGTACTCCGATGGTTTAATATGGCTTCTGTTTTTAACATATTCTATTACGTTTCCGTTTTCGATAGTGCCACCCTTCACTACGAAAAGAGTATCTCTTCCTGAGATATTTTTCTTTAAGTTCTGCTGTTCCATAGCATACCAGATACCTTTGTTCTGATTAAAGGTAGAATATTGTGGCTGCATATTGGTGAAATAGAAAGTCTGTTTGTTTGATGCAACAGAAACTTGGCGCTCGTTAGATGCTATCAGGTGTCCACAGTCATAACCAGAATTTTGGTATGGAGTTGATGCAAACTCTGTAATACCAGGGTAATACTTAGCCATGTCTGGGTCGTTGATAAAATTGTCAGTACGACCTATGTTGTTATTCTTAATGTTGCTTTCACAATAGAAGTAGCAAGTCCAGCGCTGTGATTGGATATTGTCATCCCATTCAGAACTGAAGTTAACAGCATTATCTGCCATGTGAGTAACCACATAGCTTGAACCGCCTTTAATCTTAGGGAATTCCAGGCCATTGATAGCATTCTTTACAACTTCAGGCATAATGGCTGTAGGCATGTTCATATTTTGGTTAGCCTTGTTGGTAGATATTCCAGGAGTATTATCACCTCCTGTGCTACCTCCGGTATTACCATCTTTATCAGGAAAATAGAACTGCAGCGAATCATCAGTACCGCAGGCAGAGAACGTCATCGCAGCTACGAGTGCTAAGATAAAAAACTTAGTATGCTTCATAATTCTCGATAATGTTTATTAAGTTAAAGGTTTAGTGCTTTCTATATATAGAGAGATATGTAGAAAATCGATTGTATGAAGAATAGTAGTGAGAGAAAAAAAGTGCATTCCTACGTATATGCAACTACGCTGGAATGCACTCAGTATCTTTGCGATAATAAATATATCCTTATAAAAAAGGTATATTATTACTTCTTCAATTTGCCGTAACGGTTCATAAAGCGGTCTACGCGACCCGCTGTATCAACGAGCTTGCTCTTACCTGTGTAGAATGGGTGAGATGTGCTAGAGATTTCAATCTTAACA
The DNA here is from genome assembly GCF_025151535.1 of Segatella copri DSM 18205. Taxonomy (NCBI): domain Bacteria; kingdom Pseudomonadati; phylum Bacteroidota; class Bacteroidia; order Bacteroidales; family Prevotellaceae; genus Segatella; species Segatella copri. The sequence goes on along the minus strand of NZ_CP102288.1, from coordinate 1,757,449 downwards.
ACTGGATAAGTCTCGCCTTCGAACTCAACAGTGTCGTTAGTCTTGCATGTAGACTGAGAGAGGAACATATCGCCGTTAGACATATCCTTGAATACTACAGGACGATAATTCTCTGGATGAATACCTTTTTTCATTTTTCTTTTTTATTTTTATTGGGTTATTAAAATTAGACGTCATGGGGATGCTCGTTGCATCATTTCGTGTCCCTTATCGGGGCATGCCCATTATAGCCTGTTATCAATTTCAGGCTGCAAAGTTACGCTTTTTTCCTGAAACCACCAAATATTTCTTCTTCTTTTTAAGAAATATTTTAGAAATGAGCATAATACGTAGGTTCGTGTTCCCTCCTGACACCTATGTTTTTAATGGATGAAAAGAAATCCTCATCGTCTCTGTTTGTGTAGAGGACGATGGGGAACAGTATTTTTTCTAATACATAATATCTACTAGGGGAATTACTTCAATGTGATGATGATCTTCTCGATGTAGAGAGCACCAACAGTATTGTTCCAAATGGTAAAGTACTTGCTGTTTACGCTGCTGAAGTCGTAGGTAAAAGTGAACGAATTGAGGGTGCTGCCTGTCTCTGTGGTGTAGATGGTGACATTGGATGACATGTCATCGTCCTCGCCCAACTGTGCCTCGGAGAAGGTAAAAGCATTTTCGTCGAGTCCCTGGGCTATGTTCTGGTCAGTCTTTTCGTTCTGAGCCATAGCCAATGAACACGAGAAGAGCGCTAACATTGCTAAGTTTACTTTCTTCTGCATAGTTTATATGTATTAAGTTTAACTGTCGGTGACAGCAGTCTTCTTTCGCAGTGATGATATATTTATAGTCCCGTTGGATTATGTTTAGGTAAACTGTAAGGGGGACTTATCATGCTTTCTGGTCTTGTGTCTTCTGTCTCGATCAAAAATAATTATAAGTGCTGCAAAGTAACAAAAATTTTTTTTAAAAGAGAAGTTATTTATGTTAAAAATGCATGAAATCTGAAAAAATATTCGTTTTTATGGAGATATTTCCGGTTTTTTAGGTATCTTTGCTGCGTATTTCCTTATGAAGTTTAGAAATACATATATAATAAGGTATACATTAATAATTAATATTGTATGAGAAAACAATTGCTCTTGCTGGCTGCCCTCCTCATGATAGGGCTGGGCGCTACAGCACAGAAAAAGAAGTCGCAGACTTCCGGTAACAAGCAGTATCAGGTGTATGCTGTGGGTTTCTATAACCAGGAGAACCTCTTCGATACCTGCCATGATGCCGGTAAGAATGATTACGAGTATCTCCCTGCTAAGGGATGGAATGGTATGAAATATACCAATAAACTCAAGAATATGTCGCGTGCACTTGCCGACATGGGTACCGATGTGCTGCCTAACGTGGGCTGTGCCTTCATCGGTCTGTCTGAGGTTGAGAATGCCAACGTGCTGAAAGATCTCACCGCGCAGCCGCCTCTCAAGGCAAGAAATATGCAGTTCTGCCATATCGAGGGTCCCGATAAGCGAGGCATCGATTGTGCGCTGCTCTATAATCCGGCACTCTTCACGGTGAAGAACACCCGATTGGTGCCTTACGTACAGGAACTTGCCAAGGATTCTGCCTACAAGACCCGTGGTTTCTTCACCGTACGTGGTGAGCTGGCGGGCGAGGATGTGGCGGTAATCGTATGCCACTGGCCAAGCCGTTTCTCCGGTCCGTTCTATCGCGAGAGCGGAGCGCGCCAGACTAAGGTGGTAAAAGACAGTCTGCTCCGTCTGAACCCGGCGATGAAAGTGTTCGTGATGGGTGATATGAACGATGATCCTACCGACGCCAGCATGCACAAGGTGCTGAAGGCGAAGGCTGAAATCAGCGAGGTAGGTGCCGATGATATGTATAACCCATGGTATAACATCCTGGCTAAGGAGGGCAAGGGAACCCTGTTCTACAGCGGTTCATGGAATCTCTTCGACCAGATTGTCATCACGCCTAATCTCCTGAACAGGGATAGTAAGAACAAGGACTACAGTTCTCTGAAGTTCTGGAAGAACCACATCTTCCGCCGCGATTACCTCATCCAGCAGGAAGGTCAGTACAAGGGTGCTCCTTTGCGTACCAAGGCAGGCGGCAGATGGCTCAACGGCTACAGCGATCACCTGCCGGTAGTAATGTACCTGGTGAAGGAAAAGAAGTAGAAAATGGTAGAGAATCATCCTTTTGAGCCGTGGCTGCCCGATAATGCGCGGCTGCTGATGCTCGGCACGTTTCCGCCTGCAGAGAAGCGGTGGTGCATGCCCTGGTATTATCCCAACTTCCAGAATGATATGTGGAGGATATTCGGGATTATCTACTTCCAGGATAAGTTCCATTTCGTGGATGTAGAGAAGAAGACCTACCGCCTCGATGCTATTAAGGAATTTCTCAGGGAGAAGGGCGTCGCCATCTATGATACCGCACAGCAGGTGATACGCACCAAGAATACGGCATCCGACAAGGACCTGCAGATCGTGCAGCCCGCCGATCTTGACGGCATGCTCCGCCAGCTGCCCCATTGCAGGGCGGTGCTCACAGCCGGCCAGCTTGCCACGAAGGTATTTTCAGAACACTTCGGCATCAAGGAAAAGCCTGAAATGGGAGGTTATGCAGAATTCCAGTTCGAGGGACGCAGTCTCCGTCTGTACCGCATGCCCTCCAGTTCCCGTGCCTATCCCATGGCAGTGGAGAAGAAGGCTGAATTCTACCGCAAGATGTTTGATGAAATCTTATAGAAGAATAATAGAATATGAAAGATAAAGTGACCGTTATTGGCATTGCGGGAGGCACAGGCTCCGGCAAGACCACTGTGGTGAAGAAACTCGTAGAAGTGCTGCCGCCTCATTATGTGGCTGTGGTGCCCCTCGATTCATATTATAACGATACCTCGCAGATGACCGAGGAAGAACGTCATCAGATCAACTTCGACCACCCGTCGGCATTCGATTGGAAGCTTTTGCACCAGCAGCTCGCTGATCTGCGTGCTGGCAAGGCGATAGAGCAACCTACCTATAGTTATATCAAATGCAACCGTGAACCGGAAACGATTCACGTTGCCCCCAAGCCGGTTGTGATCATCGAAGGCATCATGACGCTGGTGGACAAGAAGTTGAGAGACCTGATGGACCTGAAGGTGTTCGTGGATACCGATGCTGATGAGCGCCTGATACGCAACATTCAGCGTGATACCATCGACAGGGGTCGCACCGTATCGATGGTGGTAGACCGATACCTCAAGGTCCTGAAGCCGATGCACGAGCAGTTTATCGAACCCACCAAGCGCTATGCTGACATCATCATTCCACAGGGTGGCGAAAACCTCAAGGGCATCGGTATCCTCTGCAAGTATGTAGAGGGACTGATAGAGAAATAAAAATATTTTTGCTCAAGCATTGCATTTCTTTAATGCAAAACAAAGTTTAATTAGGAAACAGGGCGGCCTTCTTCGTGAAAAGAGGTCCGCCCGCTTTGTTTTTATCCCGGTCGGGCTATTCAAGTAGTTCAGTTTGCTAACTCAAGTAGTTCTGTCAGCGAATTCAGCCGTCTCAGTTAGCTGATTCAGCCGTCTCAATAAGCCTACGGATACGTCTGCGCTAGCCGACGCAGTAATATCCGTACCCCGACGCAGTAATATCTGTACCCCGACGCAGTAATATCTGTAACCCGACGCAGTAATATCTGTATCCCGACGCAGTAATATCTGTATCCCGACGCAGTAATATCTGTATCCCGACGCAGTAATATCTGTATCCCGATGCAGTAATATCCGTGAGCCAGCGCAGCACAACGTGTGGTCCGTTTTCGCCAGGTCCCATAACCATTTTCAGCTTATCTTCTTGCATTTTGCAAGAAGATAAGCTGAAAAACGTGATAGATGAAGGCTATTAGTGATGGATAGCGTGATGGATATTGTAAATATTTTGTCCATCCATCACGCTTTTCTAAATAGATAATTCTCTTATTATCAGGTGATTAACATTTTGAAAAGAGAAAAAGTGAGGGATGTGAGGGATAAAACTGAAAAGATTATTCCTCTTCCTCCTTCTCAAAAGCCTCTACGAAAGGCTGGTGGAAACTCTGGAAGATGCGGAGATACTCGGCTCGCACCTCATCACTCTCCTCAAAAAGATTCAACTCGCCACGCTTGTGAGCCTTCAGCATACTGCTGTAACGGCGAATCTTACGCTTGTAGTTCCTTGCCATCAACGCATCTGCCTGAACAGGATTCTGACTGACATATGAAAAGGCACAAAGCTGCTTCATGAACATGTCGAACACCGGATTGTCATGACTCCAGTCGTCCTCACTCAGCCAGAACCACTGGAAATGATACTTCTGCTCCAGTGCCATCAGATGCTGCCCCAGCTCGTCAATCTCCATGCCCTTCTGCATCTGCTCCTCAGCAAAAGCTACCAGAGATGCCGCATCTACATTCAACTCAACCTCGTGAGACAGCGTGGTGCCCTCAACCTGAATGCGCCAACGGTGATTCCTGTTCTTGATGAGCGCAGAATTCGTGTTCATCAGCAACTCAGAAAGTTTGCCCTCGGTAGGAATCTGATCTACTACCGAAAGACGGTCGCGCTGGTTGCGAACCACCAGCTGATGGTCCTCATGGCGCAAAACACACATGTAAACCAGCCTATTGCTGTCGAGCTGAAGGGTGAAACGGTCGTTGTTGTCATCGCCCACAAATTCGTAGGTGTAGTCATCCACCTTATCCTGCGGAATGCTCAGCTCGCCATGCACCTTGTTGCCCTCGGCATCGTAGAGCGAGAAACCGATGTAAGGAATCTGAAGGCGGAGGACAACCGGATTGCCGCCGTCCTCAGGAATCAGGGTAACAGCCAGTCCGTCATCGCCGAAATCATCCTTGCGGCATACGAATCCGTCATCCGTCTTCTCAGCCTTCTCCACCTTCACCTCGCCGTGGCGCCACCAGAAATCGAAGGTGATGGTCTGGTCGTCCTCAGCGGCTACACGGATGAAATCCTCGATGTCCTGACCCAGGTAAATCACCTTGGCAGGCTCAATCTCCTCATCGTCATCGCCCAGCGCTCGCACCCACATCTCGCCCGGAACAGGATCATCTTCCCATTCGGCATCAGCAGGGGCTGCAGTAGATTTGAAAACGAGGAAAACCATTCTTTCTTCTTCCCTCGTGCCATCTTCGCGGCACGTGAAGCACTTCGCCTCCTTAGGGATGAAGAATGGGGTTAACAGGTACGGGTTTTTGCATAATGCGGTATACTCTACCTCGGTCCATGCCGGGAGAGCGTGTGTATTTGTCTTGTCTGTCATATTCTCTTGTTGCATATAATTCTTGAGTTGGTCCTATTTCTTTTCATCATCCGGCGTGTGTGGCAGGACGAGGGGGATGTTGATCCCAAAAAACGGTTGCAAAGGTAATGCAAAATCGAGACACTACAAAATATATCACCTATTTTTTTAATTATTTTACGATTCAATATTTGGTGCTTCCAAAAAATAGTTGTAGTTTTGCATCTGAAATAATGAATAGAAAGATGAAAGTCAAGACAATACTCACACTGGCGCTAGCCGCCACAACCCTCGCAGCATGTCATAGGGGAAAGAAACCACCACGTATGGACAATTCGAAACTCGCCATCAGCCTTTCGAAACCGGCTAAGGGCGACAGGGCTATCTACGGACTTGCCTGCCTGGGCTGCTCGGATACCGCGCTGGTACTGCTGCCCAACGGAGGCGGCGACCCCGTAAGATACAACATTCTGGATGCCACTCGCAACCATCAGGTGTTTGGAGATATAGAGGTGGGCGACTGGGTTTGCGTGATTCCATGCGAGGAGAAGGATGAGAAGAACCGTGCCGACATGGTGATAGACCTGGACCAGCTGAAGGCCACCTGGACCTATCCGGTGATGCCGAAGCTGCGCGATGTATCGCATCTGAGCAAGCGCCAGCAGGCGAGAATCCTTGCCAATATGCCCGACAGCATCGTAGAAACCTATATGGTGCCGCGCCAGTATGGCTTCACCCTGAAGCGCATGAGCGAGGCGATGGCCGTGGGCAGGGTGATGATAAACAAAGATGTGGACGACGACAGCCCGGTAGAATATCCTGATGTGCCTCAGTATACGGAATGGCATGCCTATAACGGCAAACTGATTCTTGTGCAGGGCCGCCGCGAGTTGGAGGGCGTGGTGATCAACGGAAAGACGAAGCGCGATACCTTCACCTTTGTATATATGAAGGGCGACAGTCTGGCCCTCTCTGATCGTGAGGGTCGCATCCAGGGTTTCCACCGCTCGCTCAATGCGATGAAGGCCAACGCCAAGGCCCATGCTGCAGCCGAGAAGCTGAACAGCAAGATGAAGAAGGAAATATTGAAGTAAATTACATAATAAATATAAAAAAAGAGGCGAATAGGACGATTTCTCAATTTTTTTGTCTAATTTTGCACCTTGGAATTTAATTCATACATCGAACATAAAGAAAAAGAACAAGAATAATGAAGAAGAAAATTCAGTTCAGTCTCGTTTATCGAGACATGTGGCAGAGCTCTGGTAAGTTCCAGCCACGCAAGGATCAGTTGGCTAAAATTGCCCCAGTTATCATCGAAATGGGATGCTTTAGCCGTGTAGAGACTAACGGCGGTGCCTTCGAACAGGTTAACCTCCTGGCAGGTGAAAACCCTAACGATGCCGTACGCGCATTCTGCAAACCTTTCAACGAGGTGGGCATCAAGACTCACATGCTCGACCGCGGATTGAACGCTCTTCGTATGTATCCTGTGCCTGACGACGTGCGCGCCCTTATGTATAAGGTAAAGGCTAAGCAGGGTACCAACATCACACGTATCTTCGACGGACTGAACGATGTGCGCAACATCATTCCTTCTATCAAGTGGGCAAAGGAGGGTGGCATGACTCCACAGTGTGCACTCTGTATCACCAACTCTCCTGTTCATACCCTGGAATATTACATGAACATCGCCGACCAGCTCATCGCTGCCGGTGCAGAGGAAATCTGTTTGAAGGATATGGCAGGTATCGGCCAGCCAGCATTCCTCGGCAAGCTCACCAAGATGATCAAGGACAAGTATCCACAGATCATCATCCAGTATCACGGTCACTCAGGTCCTGGTCTCTCTATGGCTTCTATCCTCGAAGTCTGCAACAATGGTGCCGACATCATCGATACAGCCATCGAGCCATTGTCATGGGGTAAGGTTCACCCAGACGTAATCTCAGTTATCAGCATGCTGAAGAACGAGGGCTTCGAGGTGCCTGAAATCAACATGAGCGCTTATATGAAGGCTCGTGCTATGACTCAGGAGTTCATCGACGAGTGGCTCGGCTACTTCATCAACCCAGGTAACAAGATCATGTCTTCATTGTTGCTCGGTTGCGGTCTCCCTGGCGGTATGATGGGTTCTATGATGGCAGACCTCGGCGGTATGCGTCAGACCATCAACAACATCCGCAAGAAGAAGGGTGAGGAAGAGTTATCTATGGACGACCTGCTCATCAAGCTCTTCGACGAGGTAGAGTATGTATGGCCACGCGTAGGTTATCCTCCATTGGTAACCCCATTCAGCCAGTATGTAAAGAACATCTCACTGATGAACCTCCTCACCATGGAGCAGGGCAAGGGTCGCTTCGTAATGATGGACGACTCTATGTGGGGTATGATTCTCGGTAAGAGCGGTAAGATTCCTGGAACTATCGACCCAGAACTCGTAGAGCTCGCCAAGAAGCAGGGCCGCGAGTTTACAGATGTTGATGCACACACATTGCTCACCAACGCCCTCGACGACTTCAAGAAGGAGATGGACGAGAACGGTTGGGATTACGGTCAGGACGACGAGGAACTCTTCGAGCTCGCTATGCACCCAGAGCAGTATCGCAACTACAAGAGCGGACAGGCAAAGAAGAACTTCCTGGCCGACCTTCAGAAGGCAAAGGATGCCAAGCTCGGTACAACCCTTACTCCTGCACAGCTTGCAGAGTTCAAGCATGCCAAGGCAGATGCCATCGTGGCACCAGTAGCCGGCCAGCTCTTCTGGGAATTCCAGGGCGAGGGCGAGTGCCAGCCAGCTGTAGAGCCATACATCGGCAAGGAATATAAAGAAGGTGATGCCTTCTGCTATATCCAGGCTCCTTGGGGCGAGTTTGAAACCATCCCAGCTGCATTGGGCGGCAAACTCGTAGAAATCAATGCCAAGCAGGGCAGCAAGGTGCGCAAGGGCGATGTTATCGCTTACATCGAGCGCAACGCTGAGTAAATATAATAGAAATGAATTATCAAGCTATTATTGATAAGTATTATCCTGAGGATAATGAGCTTCGGCATATCCTCATCACACATAGCCAATCTGTAGCGCGAAAAGCGCTACAGATTGTTTCGTATCATCCCGAATTGCAACTCGATGCCCAGTTTATCGAAGAAGCAGCTATGCTCCATGACCTCGGCATCTTCATGACCGATGCCCCAGGCATACAGTGTTTCGGCTCGCAGCCCTACATCTGCCATGGACGACTGGGAGCAGAAATCCTGCGCAAGGAAGGATATGAGCGACATGCCCGCGTATGTGAGCGCCATACCGGTGCAGGCATCACAGAGGCACAGATCATAGCACAGAACCTCCCCCTGCCACATCAGGATTTCCTGCCGGAAACCATGGAGGAGAAGGTGATTTGCTACGCTGATAAATTCTTCAGCAAAACTCACCTCGACCGGGAAAAAACAATTGAGAAAGCAGAAAAAAGTCTCATGAAGTTCGGAGAGGAAGGAGTAAAACGCTTCCAGCAATGGGAACGCATGTTTGAATAGAATTCTAATTTATTGAATGAGAAAACAATCGACGATAGCTATGCTGCTGCTCGCTGCCATCTCGTGTATGATGGTGGCTAACCCAGGTACGCCCGATTCGAAAAAGAAAAAGAAGAAAACGGAGAAGACGGAAACCGTGGACAGCGTGGGTGACAGTGTGTTCGTAGACTCGTTGGGCAACGAAATAAAGCCCAAGCTGAAACAGGCTGACGACACCACGCAGATGGACTCGCTGCAGAAAGCTATATGGAAACATAATAAAGTGGTGGATGACAGTATCCGCCTCGATAGTATCGCCAGAAAGAAACAGGGTGGAGTAGATGCACCGGTTAACTATCAGGCGGACGACTCTCTCGTATACGATGCCAAGAACAAGGTGGCATATCTCTACGGAAACTCCAACGTGAAGTATACCAACATGGACCTCAGTTCCGACCGCATCTCCATGGATATGGACAAGAGCAACGTGAAGGCGATGGGTACACCCGACAGTACGGCGGAGGGAGGCATCAAGGGCAAACCTGTCTTCAAGATGGGTAGCGATACCTATGATACCGACACCATCAAATTCAACTTCAAGAGCAAGAAGGCCCTTATTAATAATGTATATACAGAACAGCAAGACGGATTCCTGACCGGTATGAAGTCGAAACGCGACTCATCGGGAGTCATCTATCTGCAGCACGGAAGGTATACCACCTGCGATGATCCGCATCCCGACTTCTACATCTCGCTCTCCCGAGCCAAGGTAAGGCCGGGCAAGGATGTGGTATTCGGACCAGCCTATCTCGTGGTGTGCGATGTGCCTATGCCGCTTGCCATCCCTTACGGCTTCTTCCCGTTTACCAAGAGCTACAGCAGCGGTTTCATCATGCCAACCTACGGCGATGAAACGGCACGAGGATTCTATCTAAGAGATGGCGGATATTATTTCGCCATGAATGATAAATGGGACCTGAAGCTGCTGGGCGAGATTTATACCAAGGGATCGTGGGGACTCTCGGCAGCCAGCAACTACCGAAAGAGATACAAATACTCGGGTTCCTTCTTCTTCAGTTACCAGGATACGAAGAACGGCGACAAGGGAATGCCAGACTTTACCGAGCAGGAGAGCTTCAAACTGCAATGGAGCCACCGCCAGGACAGCAAGGCAAACCCATACAGTTCGCTTTCGGCAAGTGTGAACTTCGCCACATCGAGCTACGAACGCAACAACCTCAATTCGCTCTACAATCCGCAGACGATGACGCAGAGTACGCGAACCTCATCTGTTAACTGGAGCACCTCGTTCTCAAGCATCGGTATGACGCTCAGTTCCACCGCCAACCTCTCGCAGAACATGCGCGATTCATCCATCGCCATGACGCTGCCCGACCTCAACATCAGCATCTCCCGCTTCTATCCGTTCAGAAGAAAGAAGATGGTGGGCGATGAGAAATGGTACGAGAAGATAGCCATGAGCTATACGGGACACATCTCTAACAGCATCAATACCAAAGAGGATAAGCTGATGCACAGTTCACTCATCAAGGACTGGCGCAACGGATGGCAGCATCAGATACCGGTGAGCGCTACATTCACGCTCTTCAAATATCTCAACGTGAACCCATCGTTCAATTTCACCGACCGTATGTATACCAACAAGGTGGAGAGATCATGGGATGAAGCCAGCCAAACGGAGAAATGTGATACTATCTACGGTTTCAACAACGTGTATAACTGGAACATGAGCGTAGGTCTCTCTACCAAACTCTATGGTTTCTACATACCAAGCCGCAAGCTCTTCGGAGATAAGATACAGGCTGTGCGCCACGTGTTTACGCCTACGGTGAGCTTCAGTTATGCCCCAGACTTCGGAGCTTCACGCTACGGCTACTGGGACACCTACCAGAAGACCGATGCCGACGGAAACGTATCGCTGGTGAGCTACTCGAAGTATGCCAATGCCCTCTACGGTGCGCCGGGCAAGGGTAAGAGCGGTAATATCTCGTTTACCCTGGGCAACAACATCGAGATGAAGGTGAAGAGCGATAAGGATTCTACCGGATACAAGAAACTCAGTATCATCGATGCGTTCGACATCAACATGAGTTACAATACCGCAGCCAAGGTTCGCCCTTGGAGCGATATGAACATCAACCTCAGACTGAAGTGGTGGAAGAACTATACCTTCAACATGAACGCTGTGTTTGCCACCTATGCCTACGAGCTGGACGACCAGAACAATGTTTATGTCGGTACCCATACGGAGTGGGGCAAGGGCAGGTTCGGACGATTCCAGGGTATGTCGCAGAACTTCTCGTTCACACTGAACCCGGAGAAGTTGAAGAAACTCTTTGGCGGGGGCGATGATGAGGACGACAAGAAGGACAGCCAGCGCAATGATGATGACGATGAAGGTCTGGATACCGACATCGAAAGCAACGTAGACGACAGCATGGAGAAGGGTAAGACGGCAGCCAAGAAGGGCGGTAAGGCTGAAACGGATTCAGATGGTTATATGGCGTTTAAGATGCCATGGTCGCTGACCTTCGGTTATGGTGTAACGATGCGCGAGGATACGCGAAGAGAGAAGTTCAATGAGAAGACGATGCGCTATGCATACAAGTTTACCCAGACTCTGAACATGAGTGGTAACGTAAGAATCAGTGATGGCTGGAACATCAGTTTCTCATCCGGTTATGATTTTGACAACCACAAGATCAGTATGACCACCGCCAGTCTGGCTCGTGATCTTCACTGTTTTAACATGAGCTGTTCTGTGGTTCTCGCTCCATATACGAGCTACAACTTCACCTTCCGTTGTAACGCAGCCACCCTGACAGATGCGCTGAAATACGACAAGCGCAGCGGTTATTCGAACGCTGTACAATGGTACTAGGTGATAGTTTATAGTTGAAAGTTTATAGTTAATAGAGCTTTTCAGCTTATAGATAAAACAAAAAAACAGGCAAAATCATTTTGCCTGTTTTTTTATTATCTATATTGCTTTTTACCTTTAAAAAAGGCTCGGGGGACCAGCGATGGAATCGCTGGGAACGGGGACAGGAAGGAGAAAAGCCTCTTTGCACCCCCCGTTCCCAGCGATTCCATCGCTGGTCCCCTATTTAAAAGCCTCTTTTTACCTTTTTACTTTTAAAAGCCTTTTTTTTGCCTCCGGGTGCTCAGGATAAAGGGTGAGGGCCTTGCGGTAATTCATGATAGCAGCCTCTTTCATGCCCTCTTTTTCGCACTCCTTCCCCATAATCACATACTCCGTGGCAAGGCGCTTGAGGAACTTCTGCTGCTTCTCCTTCTCTTCATCCTTCTTTCTTATTTCTTCACGCAACCGCTCGTTCTCTGCCTGAAGCTCGTTCACCCTGTTCAGCTTTTTGCGGATGAAACGCTTGGCAAGCGGCTGCTCGATGTCATAACGACTGTGGATGGCAAGGAAGAAGTTATCGAGAGCCGACTGCATATCGCCCCTGTCAAAGGCCTTGACGGCATCATGATACTGCTTGTCGGCCTTACTCTGAGTAAGCGCTGTGTTGATGGTGCTCTGGTCGTTGTAATGACGGGCAAACTGCTTGACATCATTGCGCACGAAAACATCACTCTGACGCAACGGCTCCTGAAGACTGATGCCCTCGAGACTGGTGCAGCGGGACAAGGCAACATACGTCTGTCCGCCCGCAAAGACACCACCCGTGAAATCAATCTTCACCTGGTTGAAGGTGAGGCCCTGGCTCTTATGAACCGTTATCGCCCAAGCCAGACGGATGGGGTACTGCTCGTATCTGCCAATCTCTTCCTCCTCAATCTTTTTCTCAACCTCATTGAAATGGTATCTCATGTTGCTCCATGCCGCAGGCTCCACCATCACATCCTTGCCTTCCTCGGTGCGCACATAAATCTTGGCATCCTCATCCTCATCAAAACCGATGATGGTGCCCAGCGTGCCATTCACCCACTGATGCTCGATATCATTCTTGATGAAGATAACCTGAGCCCCCGTCTTGAGGTAAAGCTCGATAGGGGTAGGGAGACTACTCTCCGGAAACTCGCCCTGTATGTGGCCACGGAAGAGGCAAGGCTCTCCCGGAAGACACTGAAGCTGGCTGTCGTTGATGTAATCTACCGTATCGCGGCGTGTAGAGAGGGTGATGGCAAGTTTGGAATCGCTCTCATCGAGCTGGGCTCCCACGCGCTGGTTGAGGCGCTGGAGATCCTGCATAGATACCTGAGACGTGCGGATATGGTCGAGGATGCTGATGAAAACGGGATCGCTCTGACGGTATACCTTCTTGAGTTCGATGCTCACGAGCTTGAAGTATTCGAACACCTTGGCATCGAAGAAGAAACTGCTGCGGTAGAAGGGACTGAGCAGACGACGGTCGTCTTCCCTCACCACAGGCTCCAGCTGGAAGATATCGCCCACCAGAAGCAGCTGCTTGCCCCCGAAAGGCTCTCGCATGTTGCGGCAATATACCCGCAATATCTTGTCCAGGAAATCGATGATATCGGCACGAACCATACTGATCTCATCGATGATGATGAGCTCTACCTCGCGGATAATCTTTATCTTCTCTGAATTATACTTCAGGGTATTGCGGATGTTGCGGACGGAATACATGCTGTCGTTGGGTAGCAGCGGGTGGAAAGGAAGCTTGAAAAAGCTGTGGAGCGTGCTTCCTCCGGCGTTGATGGCCGCAATGCCTGTTGGGGCAAGAATGATATGTTTCTTCTTGGTATTGGCGGCTATATAACGTAAGAAAGTAGATTTACCCGTCCCCGCCTTTCCGGTAAGGAAAAGCGAACGACGGGTAAACTGTATGATTTGGAGTGCATTCTGCAACTCCGGGTTGTCTAAATCTATGTTCATATTGAGTAATGTTAAGTGTTAAGTGTTAAATGTTAAATTAGGCTTGCGTCCTTGCGCTACGAGTAAGCAAGAATGAAAACTTAACACTTAACATTCAACACTTAACATTATAATTCTAAAGGTCATCGAAGTTGACAGGCTGCTCCGTTGGCTTAGCCTTCTTCTTCTCTTTCTTTTCTTCTGTGGTGGCTGTACCGTTGGCAGATTCGCTTTCAGCCTTCTTGGCAGGAACCTCGCGGATGATAGGGTTGCCTTCGTCATCGAGAACGATCTCTTCCTGGAAGGCGGTACTGTCTACCTTGGTGGTATCTACCTTTGGCTTTGGTGCATAGCTTGCACAGATGTACATATCGCGGGTGATATCGCTGTCCTGTGGCTTGTCAAACTTGCCGTGATACTGCTGGAAGGCTGGGTCGCCAAAGACACTCTGGAGGAAGTAACCGCACACAGGAAGAGCGGTTCTCGAACCCTGACCCAAGGCTCCGGTGCGGAAGTGGAGACAGCGGTATTCGCCTCCTACCCAGGCACCAACTACGAGCTTAGGGCTCACACACATGAACCAGGCATCGGAGTGGTTGTTGGTGGTACCTGTCTTGCCACCGAACTCGGTATCACGGTAGTTGCCTACATAACCCCAGAGACTCTGGGATGTACCTCCCGGCTCCTTCATACCGCCCTGTAAAAGCTGCTGCATGAGGAAGGCACTCTTGTAAGGTATTACCTGCTCGGAATCGGTAGGGCCCTCGTAAACCACCTTACCGTCGTGGTCTACAATCTTGGTAACCAATACCGGGTCGTGGTGCTTGCCATTGTTGGCAATGGTGCTGTAGGCGCATGCCATCTCCAGGAGGTTGACATCGCTGGAACCGAGGGCGAGAGAAGGGGTGTCATCCAGCGGACTGTTGATACCCATCTTCTTGGCTGTCTCGATGATGCGCTTGATGCCCATCTCCTGTCCTAATCTTACAGCCACAGAGTTGATACTCTTGGCAAAGGCACTCTTCAATGGGATGCTGTCGCCCGAGAACGAACCGTTGGCATTGGATGGACGCCAGATGGTCATTTCGTGCTTCTTCTTATCGTATACCTCCATAGAGATATATTCGTCGCGACGCTTGTCACAAGGGGTTAAACCCTGATTCATCGCCTCGGTATAAACAAAGAGCTTGAAGGTAGAACCAGGCTGGCGCTCGGCTGTTACCTTGTCATACTTCCAGTGGTCGAAGTCGATATCGCCCACCCATGCCTTTACTGCTCCGGTCTGTGGCTCCATGGCTACAAAGGCGCAGTGCATGAAGGTGGTCATATACTTGATGGAGTCTTCTGATGTCATGTTCATCGTGATGCTGCCCTTGTCATAATCGAACACCTTAACCGGGTGAACCCACTCCTTATAGTAATAGTTTACTGAGTCGGGATTATCAGGGAAGCGGGCTACCAATGCCTTGTAGAATGGCTGGCGCTCGGCGATGCCCTGGATGAAGTTTGGTATCACGTTGTGGTTCTCATCCTGCCAAGGATCCTGACCCATCCAGTTGCCTTTGCCTGCCTGGGTACGGCGGATGCTCCAGTGGTTGTTGAAGTTTTGCTGTACCTGTTTCATCTGCTTGCGGGCTGCATCTTCTGCATACTTCTGCATGCGGGTATCGATGGTGGTATAAATCTTCAAACCGCTGGTATAGAGGTCGTAACCTTCGTTTTTACACCAGTCTTTCAGGTAGTTGGCTACTGCCTCACGGAAGTATTTAGCCTGTCCGTCGTAGTTTTCTTCTACCTTGAAATCGAGCTTGATAGGCTCATCTTTCAGTTCATTGTATCTGTCTTTTGAGAGATCGCCATGTGTCACCATATTATATAATACGGTGTTGCGGCGTGCAAGACTGTTCTCCGGGTTGGTGCGTGGGTTGTAGTAGGTGGTAGCTTTGAGCATGCCCACGAGCACGGCAGCCTGACCGGTGGTCAACTCCTTAGGGGTGGTGTTGAAGTAGGTCTTCGCAGCGGTTTTGATACCATACGAATTGCTACCGAAATCTACCGTATTGGCATACATGGTGATGATTTCCTTCTTGCTGAACACCGTTTCTAGTTTTACCGCGATGATCCACTCCTTGCTCTTGATGATGAGCAGGCGGAGTACAGGAATCTTACCCAGCAAACCGGTAGAATATTGCGAACGTACACGGAACATGTTCTTCGCCAGCTGCTGTGTGATAGTAGAAGCACCGCGCCCGTTATGATGGAGGAGTGCATCCTTGGCAGCAGCAAACACACCGATAGGGTCGATACCGATATGCTTGTAGAATCGTTCATCCTCGGTATCTACCAGTGCCTTGAAGAAATCAGGTGTTACCTCATCATATTCTACCGGAGTACGGTTTTCGTTGAAATACTTGCCGATGAGCTTTCCGTCAGCCGAATAGATTTCAGAGGCCTCTGAGGTCTGTGGGTCCAGAATGCCTGAGAAATAGCCAGGTGACTTGCCGAAGAGCCATAAGAAGTTGATATCTACTGCGCCCAGATACAAGATGAAGGCGACTATACAACTTGCCAAGGCAACGAGGGTCTTGGTATACCACGCTCTGCCCTGATACAATCCTTTGTACCAGGTACAGAATGCGCGAAACTTTTGCCATAACCAGGCAAAGAGAGACTTAATTTTATTCATATATGATGATATAATGATTTCGTTGTTTTACTCTTCGTTCTTCACTTCCTCTACATCCACATAAATCTCCTTTGAATCCTGTTTCTGCTGTTGGTTCTTCAGCCAGATTCTCTTGTTGTTGGAGACTTTAAAGGCGTTGAGAAGCTCTACTACTCCATAGATGAGCATACCCCAACCGATGATGAAAAGAGGAGCAGAGGCGATGGCTGAAGGCTTGATGATGGCGAGCAGACCCAGTAGAAGAAGGGCTGAAGGGAAGAGCCAGAAGAGGATGCCTACGCGTCCCATCTTAGCTGCAGAAGCCAGGTTGGCAAACTGGGTCAGAGCGCCCAAAATCAGGATGAACGCCAGGATGAACATCAGCCAGGCGATAAACACCTGAGGCATCAGGGCAAGCAGCAATCCCAGGATAAGACTGCCTACGCTCACAAGCGGGAATTTAGGTATCATACCCATGATAGGCTTACCATTGGAATCAGACAGAAGCTGGCCCTGCATCTTCTCTGCATTGCGCTTGGCTGCCCAATAACTGGCAAGGGAGATGACACCTGAAAGGAAAAACAAAACACCGATGGCGATGGTTATCCAGGTGACGGTCTGCTCACGATATTGGATGAGCAGGACTCCTACGATGATGGCGCATACTGCGCGGAATATTGAACTGTGTATTACCTTCATACTAAAACTGATTTTGTTATTTCGGGGCAAAGTTACGAAAGAAATCCGAAACTAGCAAGAAGTTTTTTATATAAACTTAAATTATTGCTATATTTAACGCTAATTATTGCTATATTTAACGCAAATTATTTGTTGGTCTCGATAGAAAGCCGTAATTTTGTAAGCAAAATCAGAATCATAATGTCTTGGAAAGAGGCTTAGTGAAAGTAAAAACTATGTCTGGAGTATAGACTTAGGAAAAGTAAAAACTCATTTTTGATATAGACGGAAAAAGTAAAGACAATGACAAAATTATATTTGGTGCGCCATGGTGAAACGGTGGATAACAAGGCGCAAATTATGCAGGGACAAACACCGGGAAAACTCAATATGAAAGGTATTGAGCAAGCTGAGGAAGTGGCCAGGAAAATGGCCGGTACACCTATCGATGTTTTCGTATCGAGCGATCTCTATCGCAGTATACAGACCTGTGAAATTATCGCCGGCTCGCATCCCGTTGTCACCACTCCCTTGCTCAGAGAGCGCGATTGGGGCGATTTTACGGGCAAATTCATCCCTGACCTGCCGAAGGACCCAAAGGATTGGCCGGACAACATAGAGACGCTGGAAAAGATGAAATCAAGAGCCCAGAATTTCCTTACCTGGATCAAGGTTACTTATCCTGACCAGACCGTTCTTGCTGTGGGGCATGGCATCATCAACAAGGCTATCCAGAGTGTTTATTATAAACGTCCGATGAACCAGATAGAGAAAATGGCGAATGCTGAGGTCAGAGTCCTTATTCTTTAAGTGCAGAATTCAATTGCCTCGCTAGTCATAAAGTTCAAAGTATCAAAAGTTCTAAGTATAATTCAAAGTATCAAAGAATATGAATAAAATTGCTCTTATTACAGGCGCAACAAGCGGTATTGGCGAAGGTTGTGCACGTCGTTTTGCCCGTGGCGGCTATAACCTGATTCTTACAGGTAGAAATACGGGAAAGTTGGAAATCCTGAAGAAAGAACTCGAGGCTGAGGGCGTTGAGGTGCTTGCCTTGGCTTTCGATGTGCGTAACCGTGAAGCTGCCAAGAAAGCGGTGGATTACATCCCTGAGGAGTGGCGCAATGTGGATGTGCTTATCAATAATGCAGGACTCGCACGTGGATTGGAACCTGAATATGAGGGTGATTTTGAGGATTGGGACCAGATGATTGATACTAATATTAAGGGCCTCTTAACCATGACTCGCCTGATTGTACCTGGTATGGTGGAGCGTAATCATGGTCATGTAATCAATATAGGTAGTGTGGCGGGTGACGCTGCTTATGCGGGAGGTAATGTATATTGTGCTACCAAAGCGGCTGTAAAGGCTATTACAGACGGCTTGCGCATTGATGTGGCACATACGAAAGTGCGTGTTACTAATGTGAAACCGGGTTTGGTTGAAACAAACTTCTCTAACATCCGTTTCCATGGTGACCAGAACCGCGCAGACAACGTTTACCGCGGCATAGAGCCTCTGAACGGCGATGACGTGGCTGATGTAGCCTTCTATGCTGCAAGTTCCCCAGAACACGTGCAAATAGCTGAGGTCCTGGTTCTTGCTACGCATCAGGCTAACGGAACCGTGATACACAGAAGCTAGTTAATAGTTTACAGTTAATAGTTAATAGTTTATAGAGGCTGCGCCGTTGAGCAAGATAGTCAAAGCGGTTTATGCTATAAACTGTAAACTATTAATTATTAACTATTAATGATGTGGCAAAGCTGATTGATATCTGATTCGAATGTATCTCGATTAATCGCCTTTGCCCGCATTCCAGACTTGTAGTTGTAGATGGTCTGGGTGGAGTAATGCAGCAGGGTAGCTATCTCCTGGCTGTCGGTTACACCCAGTCGCATCAGGGCAAAGATGCGAATCTCAGTGGTCAGGTCGTGCGTAGTAGGAACTTCCATTTGACATTCTGGCAGCAGGAGCTTGTTCAACTCAGTAACGAAACCCGGATACAACTCCATGAATGCCTTATCGAACCGGTTGTAGAACATCTGTGATTCCTCTTCTTCCAATTTATGGGTGTTGAGACTCTTCAACAAATCGGCGGTCTGGTTTGCCTTGATCTTACGGCTTACCAGTTTGCGGTAATCTGATAACTTGCTGATATAAGCCGCACTGATGTCCATAAAGAGGCGCATGTAGGTCTCTCGCTTGATATTGGTCTCTATTAGCTGCTGGTTCAGTTCGGTGAGCTGTGCATTCATCTCTTTCTGCTTCTCGTTCTGTTCTTCAATCTCAGCCTTGTTTTTCTTTAGCTTGTTCTTCTGTCGGTTGTTGACTAAGGAGAGGATGAGAATGATGACCAGCGCTATGCTTACACCCATGAACCCCCAAAGAAAGCGGGTACGAGAGCGCTCGGCAGCCTGCTGGTTGGCTGAAGCGATGACTGGAAGGATGTTGGAAATCTCCATCATGCGCAGTTGGTTGTTGAAGAACTGTGCATCTTCCATCGTGTGCTGGATATATTTGGCAGCTCTCTTACTGTTGCTCGCATCCTTTTTAAAGATGTAATAGGCTAGCTTTTGAAGCGCAACAGTTTCTTTGAGTTGGCACAATCCATCGCTCACGGATGCCTCTACGAGATATTCCTCGTAAAGGTCGAATTTGCCGGTATTTTTGTAATATCTGGCTATACCATAAGCTGACATGGCATGGATACGGGATTTGGCTGGCGACATCTTCAGTGCCTTCAGATAATGGTTGAGCGATTCCTTGCTGATAGGGCTGTTGATATAGGCGTATTCGCCCATGAGATAGTTATAGTAGGCAGATTTCTTACTGTTTTCGTTGAAATTCTGTATCAGAAGGCTCATATAATGCTTCTTCTTGGCGCGGAATTCTTCGGCGTAATCAGAGTTATTGGCGTATGATTCCCAGTAATTATAGATCCAGGCGAAGGTGAAGTAATAGTATAGTTTCAACTGGTATGGCATCTCATTAGGATTGAGAGATTTGAGTAAGCTTTCTGCTTTGCCATAAAATCCCCTTACCGAGAGTATGGACGCCTGGTTTATCTGGTTACGTAATATATAATAGGTGTTATGACATTTTTCTGCCAATTCAAGCCCCTGTTTCATATATGCGTATGCTGAGTCGTAGCGGTAAGTACTATAGGCATGATATATGCTGTCAAGAAACAGTAGTCGGGTTTGGTCGTCTTCAGCTTCATAAGCTTGCCGCTTCAGATGTTTCAATTCCTTTTCCTTGATTCCCTGATAATATTGATCGTTTTCAATCATCTTGTCAATACGATCCAATAAAGTCTTCTCGTCCGTTTTGCTTTGAGCAGCCAATGGCATAGTAAGCAAAAGAAGTAAATATATAAGTAGTTTCATCTTTAATGTTTCTTTATAATTATAACAAAATTGTCTTTTAAATGTTATTTTCGTCCTTTTGTCCGTTTTGTGGTGCAAAGATACAAATTTCCTTTCATATAATACCATTTACTTTAGATAAAAATATTTAATATATTAAAGCATTTGATTCTTAGGAAGTTATCTAGTTCTATAGTAGACTGATTTTTTACCAAAATACTACTTAGGTATACAACTTTGAAAAAAATGATATAACTTTGCAAACGAAATCAGAAAAACAGTAGTTTTTATGGTTTAATTACCACTTCAAGTCTTCTAAAAGTATATAATGATAAAGAAAATTCCTTTTGTTGATTTAGTATGTTGATTTAAATAGGAAAACAGGTTTAGTTTATATTAGGGAAAAAAGGATTGGTAATAGACTAGGCTACTTGATGATTCAAGTTTGCCCTTAACGGCAAAGCTTATCTATTATGTTTTAGGGAAAACCGCCATGCTTTTGTGAAAAAGTGTGGCGGTCTTTGTTTAATATATGTTAGTTTCTTCTCTTTTCTTTTTCTTTTCTTTGGTCAACTCAAATTATTTTTTTACCTTTGCCACATATTTTATATATAGATGAATGGATTTATATATATAGTAGGAAATAGATTTCGAGAGAAAACATCAGTTTTCTTCATGTGTAGAGGGAAATGGTAAGTAGACTTTAAAATATTATATTGAATAAAATATTAAAGCAATGAATATATTAGTAACAGGCGCTAATGGTCAATTGGGACATGAAATGCAAATCTGTGCCCAAAAAAGCAATCACAAGTTTGTCTTCACCGATGTGGCTGAAGGCTATGAAAAACTGGATATCACCAATCTTGACGCTATCCGAGAAAAGGTGAGCGAGAATGATATTCAGGTAATTGTTAACTGCGCTGCTTATACCAACGTAGATAAGGCTGAAACAGATTACGATCTGGCTAATCTGCTCAACAATACTGCTGCGGGAAATTTGGCACAGGCTATGAAGGAGGTAGATGGTACTTTGATTCATGTATCTACCGACTATGTTTTTCAGGGCGATAAGAATATACCTTGCCGTGAAGATTGGGAAACGAATCCTTTGGGGGTATATGGTAAAACGAAACTTGCAGGCGAAAAGAGTATTGAAGCTACTGGATGCAAGCATATCATCATCCGTACAGCATGGCTCTACTCGCAGTGGGGTAAGAACTTCGTGAAGACCATGCAGAGTCTCACGGCAAGCCACGACACCCTAAAGGTGGTCTTCGACCAGGTGGGTACTCCAACTTACGCTGGCGACCTGGCTGCTGTCATCTCACATATCATCGAAACTGACCAGTTGGATAAGACAGGCATCTACCACTTCTCTAATGAGGGTATCTGCTCTTGGTTTGATTTCGCTAAGATTATCTGCGAACTGAGCGGAAATACTTGCGATATACAGCCTTGCTACAGCGAGGAGTTCCCAAGCCCAGTGAAGCGTCCTCACTTCTCTGTACTTGACAAGAGTAAGCTGAAGCAGACTTTCGGATTCAAGGTGCCATACTGGACTGACAGTTTGAAGAAGTGCATCGCTGAATTGGCGGCAGCAAAATAATTATTAATTATAAATTATAAATTATTAATTGAAATGAAGAATATCATTATCACGGGCGGTGCTGGTTTCATCGGCTCACACGTAGTAAGACTTTTCGTGAACAAATATCCTGAGTATCACATCATCAACCTCGACAAGTTGACTTACGCTGGTAACCTGGCTAACCTCAAGGACATCGAGGACAAGCCAAACTATACTTTCGTTAAGGGTGATATCTGCGATTTCGACTTGATGTTGAAACTGATGCAGGACTATAAGGTGGATGGCATCATCCATCTCGCTGCCGAGAGCCATGTAGATAGAAGTATCAAGGATCCATTCACTTTCGCTCAGACCAACGTGATGGGTACCCTGTCTCTGCTCCAGGCGGCAAAGATTTACTGGGAGAGTCTTCCTGAAGGATACGAGGGTAAGCGCTTCTACCACATCTCTACTGATGAGGTTTACGGTGCCTTGCAGATGACTCATCCTGAGGGTATTCCTGCACCTTTCACTACCAAGGCATCCAGCGATAAGAACCACGAGGCTTACGGCGAGGAGTTCTTCCTGGAGACAACCAAGTACAATCCTCACTCTCCATATTCTGCATCCAAGGCAAGCTCAGACCACTTCGTCCGTGCTTTCCACGATACATACGGTATGCCTACCATCGTGACCAACTGCTCTAACAACTACGGTCCATACCAGTTCCCTGAGAAGTTGATTCCGCTGTTTATCAACAATATCCGTCATCGCAAGCCATTGCCAGTATATGGTAAGGGTGAGAACGTGCGCGACTGGTTGTATGTAGTAGACCATGCCCGTGCCATTGATATGATTTTCCACAAGGGTAAGATTGCCGAGACTTACAACATCGGTGGTTTTAACGAGTGGAAGAACATCGATATCATCAAGGTGGTAATCAAGACTGTTGATAGATTGCTCGGCAGAAAGGAAGGCGAGGATATGGATCTCATCACTTATGTAACCGACAGAAAGGGTCACGATATGCGTTACGCCATCGACTCTAGAAAGTTGCAGAAGGAATTGGGTTGGGAGCCATCTCTCCAGTTTGAGGAGGGTATCGAGGAAACCGTGAAATGGTATCTCGAGAACCAGGAATGGATGGATAACGTAACATCGGGTGATTACCAGAAGTATTACGATAATATGTATTCAAACCGATAATAGCTGTTGGAGTAATCGGAACATGTTTCTATTGCAACCGGTGCATGTCTCTATTGTAATCGGTGCAAGAGATTCTGTTTTGTATATTGAATCAGGAGTCCTGTATTTGTTTATAACAGCAAATGCAGGACTTTTTTGTTTTATGGCAATTAAAATGCAGTAAATATATTATTATTTCTTAATTTTTTATGCTTTATGTCGAAGAAAACTGAAAACTAGAAAATATTTTTCTATCTTTGCAGCCTTAATGATATATAAAAGAAACAGATATGAAGAAAATAATAATATCAGGCATCGTTATGGCGGTTGCTACCTTGTCGTGCCTTCCCGTTAAGGGACAGGAAAAGGTGGTTCCTTTTAAATATGGTAATATGGACCACTGGGTAATTAGGAATATCAAAGAATCAGGCATTATCGGAGGAAATCAGAAAACAGTTTATGCCGTTGGACCTAATATGACTATCAATGGTAATATTCCTTATACCAATAAGGGTGGTTCGCCTTGGGGGTCCTCTAATGTCCTGGCACATGTATCGGGCATCTATAAGACGAATAACTCTGTGTTTCGTGATAAACATGGTAGTGGATATTGTGCCAAACTGGTAACCCATATTGAGAAAGTAAAAGTGCTGGGACTCATCAATATCAAGGTCTTGGCTGCCGGTTCTCTCTTTCTGGGTAATGTTCGTGAACCGATAACAAGTACCAAGGATGGTCCTAAAGCCATCAACTGGGGTATACCATTCACCGCACGTCCTAAGGCTTTGCGCTTTGATTATAAGACTTCTTTTCCTCATGCAGCCAATCGTATCAAGCAGAATGGATTTAGCGGAGCCTCTACGGTTGCAGGTCGAGATCATGCTATAGCTGTGCTCTATCTGCAGAAACGGCATGAAGATGCTAAGGGAAATATAACAGCTAAACGTGTGGGTACGATGGTAGTCAGATTCGGAAAGAGTACCGATAGATGGGTGGAAGATGCTACCTATACAATCCATTATGGCGATATCCGCCACATGGCAGGTTATCAGGCTGCTACTATGGGACTGCGATCCACTGACTATGCCCGTAACAGCAAGGGTAAGAGTGTGCCGGTAAAAGAAGTAGGATGGGCGAGTGCTAACGAAACACCTACTCATCTGATTCTTCAGTTCTCCTCATCCGATGGTGGAGCCTATATCGGAACTCCAGGCAATACCTTGTGGATTGATAATGTAGCATTAGTGTATTAAAATAATAAAATCAACAGAATGAAGCATATTCTGACAATACTTATTATGATGTTGGCATTGGGCAGCTATGCCTCTGAGCCTTCTGTAACCGATAGTATCTCATCTGCAGAGCAGGTGGATACGATGGCTTTACATGCCGGGAAATCATGGGTGAACCGGATTCTTGACTACTTTAATGATTCCAACAAAAACAAGAAGCATAAGCGTTTCGATTTTAGTGTGATAGGTGGCCCTCATTATGCCTCTAATACCAAGTTTGGATTGGGATTGGTGGCAGCAGGACTATACCGTACTGATCCGAATGACAGTATTCTTCCTCCTTCTAATGTCTCGCTTTATGGTGATGTCAGTTCTGTAGGTTTCTATATGTTGGGTGTCCGTGGTAACCATATTGCTCCTAAAGGAAGATATCGCATCGATTATCACCTTTATTTCTATTCTTTTCCCTCTGATTTTTGGGGAATAGGCTATGAGATGGGCGATAACGATGCCAATAAGAGTGACATGAAGCGTTGGCAGGCTCAGGCTGAAGTTAGCTTCCTGTTTCGTGTAGCAGATAATTTCTATATCGGGCCGATGGCGAGTTATGACTATGTAATAGGTAAACATATTGAGCGTCCGGAATTACTGCAAGGCATGGATCAGCATACTTGGAATGTAGGAGCTGGCGTTTCTCTGGTATATGATAACAGAGATAATCTTACGAATCCACATCGTGGTATCTTTCTGAATATCAATCAGATGTTCAGACCTGGATTTATGGGAAATGATTATGCTTTCAGTACGACGGCATTTCGTTTTGATGCCTATCAGCGACTGGGTAAGGGTACGGTTCTTGCCGAAGACATTAGGGCTAACCTCAACTTTGGTAATCCTTCGTGGGGAATGATGGCTGAATTGGGTGGTACTCATTCCATGCGTGGCTATTATGAAGGCCGTTATCGCGATAAACATTCTCTGGAAGCTACGGTTGAGTTGCGCCAACATGTATGGAAGCGTAATGGCATCGTAGTGTGGGTTGGAGCAGGAACCATCTTCCCGAAATTCTCGGCATTGCGCTCTAAACAGATTTTGCCGAATGCCGGTGTAGGTTATCGCTGGGAATTTAAGAAGAATGTGAATGTACGTCTGGATTATGGATTCGGTAAGTCGGGGCAGTCTGGTTTTCTCTTCAATATCAATGAAGCGTTTTAGTAATAATGCTCTTTATGGAGTTTGATAATGCTCTTTAAAGTGTTAATGAAAAAGTAGAATGAACAGTTTTACGGATATATATAAGGATATATATAATAAGGTGTCATCGGGCGCATTCCTTTACGGGTATGCTGTGGTAGCATTGTTGTTGCCTAATATAGCTCTGTGCTATACCGAATGTCTGGCTCCTTGGGCTTGTGGTGCCAATGTGTTGCTGCCTTTGGCACTCTACATGTGGTTCTTTTCGTTAACCAGATGCCCGGGTAAGATGATCTGGTGGGCTTTTCTTTTTGTTTTTTTCGCTGCCTTCCAACTGGTATTGCTTTATCTCTTCGGGACGGGAGTGATAGCGGTAGATATGTTTCTGAATCTTGTAACTACCAATCCTGGCGAGGTGAAGGAACTACTTGGTAATCTGTTGCCTGCTGTGGTGGGTGTTTTTGTGGTTTATCTTCCTTTGCTGGTTCTGGCTATTGTCAATATCAGCAAGAAAGGGATGATAGTGGTTCAACTCCAGCATCGAGTGCGTTGTTGGGCTTTGGAGATAGCTGCTGTCGGTTTATTCTGTCTGCTGGCTTGCTATGTGGCTGTAGATGATTATCGCTTGCGCAACCAGCTTTATCCTGTTAACGTTTGCTATAATCTCTATCTTGCTTTCGAGCGTTATGCGGCTTCAGAGAATTACAGGGAGGCAAGCAGAAATTTCAGGTTTGATGCCAGGAGCGAGCACTATGCAGAGGCTCCCGAGGTGTATGTGATGGTGGTGGGAGAGACGGCGAGAGCCCACAATTTCAGTCTCTATGGCTATCCGCGCGATACCAATCCTTTGCTTTCCAAGACTCCTGGAATCATAGCTTTTCCCGATGCTACAACCCAGAGTAATACTACGCATAAGAGTGTTCCTATGCTCCTGTCGGCTGCATCAGCAGAGGATTTCGAACGTCTCTTTCATGAGAAAGGTATCCTGGCTGCTTTCAGGGAGGCGGGATTTCATACCGTATTTATCAGCAATCAGTTGCCTAATCATTCTTTTATTGATTTCCTTGGCGAACAGGCTGATGAACATTACTTCCTGAAGGAAGGTGCTTCTGCAAAAGATAATCATTATGATAGTGATTTGTTGCAGAAGTTGGATGGGATATTGCCTGCGGCAGATGCTTCTTCATCCAAGCAATACCGTTATCGGAAACTCTTCGTGGTACTTCATACTTATGGTTCTCACTTTAATTACCAGGAGCGCTATCCCCGTAATTTCGCCTTCTTTAAACCTGACAGTAAGAGCGAAGCGAAGCCGGAGAACCGGCGTGACCTGCTGAATGCATACGATAATACCATCCGGTATACCGATTATATCCTGCATGGTATCGTAGAACGTCTGCAGAAATGGGAGAAGACTCAGGCAAAGACGGATGGGGTATATAGCCAACCTACATCGGCGATGCTCTATACCAGCGACCATGGAGAGAATATCTTTGATGATGATCGTCGCCTCTTTCTGCACGCCGCCCCGAAGGCATCTGATTATGAGCTGCATGTTCCTTTCATCATCTGGACATCAGATGGTTATGGAAAACAATATCCGGGAATACTGAAAACTTTGTCTGGTCATCGTACCCAACAGGTACAGACGAGTCTTTCGGCTTTTCATACGATGTTGGGGATAGGAGGCATCCTGACCCGTTATCGCCAGGATGAATATTCTGTGGCAAGTGAGAAGTATCATCCTGTGAAGTTGTTTTATCTGGATGATCATGATAAAGCGATTCCACAGGAAAATGCCAAATATTAGCATCTGATTTTAAGCGTAAACGCGCTCTTTGTTTGAAATACATGAAAAGAGTTTTCGTAAATGTCAATTATTTGCGAAAACTCTTTGTCGTATCTATAATTTGCTGTATCTTTGCACCCGGATTTAGATAATAATAAAAATACAGTTGTTATGGAACCAACTCGAAAAATCGAAAAGGTAGGCATGCGCAACCTCCGTATGGAGGATTATGATCAGCTTGCCAAGTCATTTAGGCGTATTTACGCAGACTCAGATGTATTCTGGACAAAAGAACAGATTAAGAAACTCATTACTATCTTCCCTGAGGGACAGGTGGTTATTATCGTTGATGATAAGATTGTGGGCTGTGCGCTCTCTATCATCGTTAACTATAATATGGTGAAGGGCGATCATACCTATGCTCAGGTTACGGGTAATGAAACCTTCAATACCCACGATCCTAATGGAAACATTCTTTACGGTATCGAGGTATTTATCCACCCTGATTATCGTGGTTTGCGCCTGGCTCGCCGTATGTATGAGTATCGCAAGGAACTCTGCGAGAAGCTCAACTTGAAGGCTATCATGTTTGGCGGTCGTATACCAAACTATCACAAGTATGCCGATAAGATGCGCCCTAAGGAGTATATCGAGCATGTAAGAAACCGTGAAATCTATGATCCGGTTCTTACCTTCCAGCTTTCCAATGATTTCCACGTGCGCCGCGTAATCCGCAACTATCTTCCTAGCGATGAGGAGAGTGAACACTGCGCCACCCTCTTGCAGTGGGATAACATCTATTATCAGCCACCTACGGATTCTTATGTAGATAGAAAGCCAACCGTAAGAATCGGATTGGTACAGTGGCAGATGCGCCCATACGCTTCGGTGGATGACCTCTTCGAACAGGTTGAGTTCTTCGTTGATTCTGTGAGCGATTACAAGAGCGATTTTATCCTCTTCCCTGAGTATTTCAATGCGCCTTTGATGGCTCGTTTCAACGACTTGGGTGAGGCGCAGAGCATCCGAAAGATGGCGCAGTATACCGAAGAAATCCGTGACCGTTTCCGCGAGTTGGCCATCAGTTACAACATCAATATCATTACGGGTAGTATGCCTTATCTCAAGGACGATTCCCTCTATAATGTGGGCTTCCTCTGCCGCAGAGATGGTAGCGTGGATATGTACGAGAAGATTCATGTTACACCAGATGAGCAGAAGTGCTGGGGATTGAGTGGTGGTAGCCATATCCAGACCTTCGATACCGATTGCGGTAAGATTGGTATCGTAATCTGCTATGATGTGGAGTTCCCTGAGTTGTCAAGATTAATGGCTGAGGATGGCATGCAGATTCTCTTCGTTCCATTCATGACCGATACCCAGAATGCTTACTCCCGAGTAAGAGTCTGTGCACAGGCGCGTGCTATCGAGAACGAGTGCTATGTAGCCATTGCGGGTAGTGTGGGCAACCTGCCACGTGTTCACAACATGGATATCCAGTATGCCCAGAGCGCCGTGTTCACCCCTTGCGACTTTGCTTTCCCTAACGATGGCAAGCGTTCAGAGGCAACACCTAATACCGAGATGATTCTCGTATCAGATGTTGACCTGAATCTCTTGAATGAGCTTCATACCTACGGTGCTGTAAGAAATCTTCGCGACCGCCGCAAGGATCTGTATGAATTGAAACAGAAAAAGTAGAAGTGAAGTTTCGCTGATGGGAAGTTTGTGGGAAGTTAAGGGAAGTTAGTGGGAAGTTAAGGGACAAATGTCCTGCGTCTTGCCCCTGAAAACTATTGTCTCTTAACTTCCCGAACGACCGTAGGGAGTGATAACTTCTTTAACTTCAGATAATTCCCCAACATTCAGAATTTTAAGAAATCATGTATAAGATAGAAATCTCGGAGCGCACGCTCCACTTCAAGCAGCCGGCAGGCACATCTCGTGGCGTATATACCACGAGACACAGTTATTATCTCACTCTCACATCGGATGAATTGCCGGGAGTAGAGGGAGTGGGAGAGTGTGCTACGCTCCCTGATCTCAGTTGCGATGCCAAACCGGAATATGAGATGACCCTGCGACAGGTTTGTCAGATGGTGGAGCAAATGGGACGCATTCCATACGATATGATTCGTGCTTACCCAAGCATTACTTTCGGTCTCGAAACAGCCTTCGCTTCGTTCTTCGATGCAGCGAAGAAGTTTTTGGAGATTGTTCCTGCTGAAGGAGCATCTTCTTCTGAAATGTTGAAGCAGAAAGGAGTTTCTGTTCCAGCCGGAATGGAGAACCTGACAGATCTCTTCAATTCTCCTTTCGGAAGAGGTGAAGAAGGTATTACAATTAACGGATTGGTGTGGATGGGAACCTATGAGGAGATGCTGGCACGGTTGGAGGAGAAGCTCCAGGCGGGTTTCCATTGCGTGAAACTGAAGATCGGTGCCATCGAATTCTTCAAGGAACTCGATCTCATCAAGCGCATCCGTGATGTGTATAACAAGGAGCAGGTTGAGTTGCGTGTAGATGCCAATGGCGGCTTTTTGCCGGAGAATGCAATGAGTCAGCTGGAGGCTTTGGCTAAATATGACATTCATTCGATTGAGCAGCCTATCAAGCAGCATCAGTGGCCTAAGATGGCTCAGCTCTGTCGCGAAACACCGCTTCCTATCGCTCTGGACGAGGAGTTGATTGGTGTGAATGTGAGAAGCATGAAAGAGGCTTTGCTCGATACCATTCGTCCACAATATATCATCTTGAAGCCTTCTCTTCATGGTGGCATCTATGGATGCAACGAGTGGATAGAACTGGCTAACCAGCGTGGTATCGGCAGTTGGATTACTTCTGCTCTTGAGAGTAATATCGGTCTGAATGCTATTGCTCATTATGCAGCTAAAGTATATGGTCCTAATGTCAAGATGCCGCAAGGCTTGGGCACCGGACAGCTCTTTACTGATAATATACCGATGCCTTTGGAGATTCGTGGTGACAAATTGTTTGTAGTAAAATGACTTTAGAAGAATTCCTTTCAGAATGGAATAACGGTAGCGACCGGGTGCTTGTTCATACAAGTGGTTCTACAGGCAAGCCCAAGCCGATGATGGTAGAGAAGAAGCGAATGCTCAACTCGGCCCGCATCACTTGTGATTTCCTGGGATTGAAACCTGGTGATAGCGCCCTGCTCTGCATGTCGCTCGATTATATTGCAGGTAAGATGGTGGTGGTGCGGAGTATAGAGCGCCATCTCCATCTTATTTCTGTTTGCCCAAGTGGGCATCCTTTGAAAGATGTAAATGAAGAGATTACCTTCGCTGCGATGGTCCCGATGCAGGTTTATAACACCCTGCAGGTTCCTGAAGAGCGGGCTCGTCTCTGCTGCATCAGGCATCTTATTATCGGTGGCGGAGCCATAGATGAGGCTCTCGAACAGAAACTGAAGGCTCTTCCCGGCGATGTTGCCATCTGGAGTACCTACGGAATGACCGAAACGCTCTCGCATATTGCCCTGAGAAGAATTAACGGTGCTGAGGCCAGCGAATGGTACCAGCCTTTCGATAGTGTCAGAATCAGTCAGACCGATGAAGGATGTCTGGTAATAGATGCTCCGCAGGTCTGTGCTGAGCCCCTGGTAACGAACGATATTGTGGAAATAGAATCCTATATATATAATAAGGTGGAAAAACTCCGTTTTCGCATCAAAGGCAGAAAAGACAATGTGATTTGCAGCGGAGGCATCAAGATTCAGATAGAAGAGGTTGAGGCTCTGTTGAAGCCTTATCTTGAAAAACCTTTCATGATAGCCAAGAAGAAAGACGGGAAGTTTGGAGAGATTGCAGTCCTCCTGACGGAAGATGAGGAGATAGAAAAAGTGGAGGCGACTGTTCGCCGCCTCTTATCTGATCATAAATATTGGATTCCAAGGGAATTCCTTCATGTAGAGCATCTCCCGCTTACCGAAACCGGAAAGCCGAAGCGCTCTATCTTTCTTTAAAGGGATTCTCTGAAGAAAGATTCCTTAGCTGAATTATCCTTCTCTGAAGAAGTCAAGTGCTTCCTTGATCTCTTCTGTCGTAGCTGTCTGGTTGATACGGATATCGCCTATGCCGCCCAGCATCGTGAAGTTGATGATGCCATTCTGGTTCTTCTTGTCATGGTGCATCAGCTCGATGAGTTCATCATAGTCATCGCAGGTAATATCCAGTGTACCATAGAATTCCTTGATGAAGTTTACGGTCTGGCGCATCTTCTCAGTAGGGAATCCGGTTTTGGCAACACTCAGATAGAGTTCTGGAATCAGACCGAATGCCACTGCGTAACCATGCAGGATAGGCTTGCGCTTCAATGCCCAACTCTCGAATGCATGACCGAAAGTATGGCCCAGGTTCAGTGCCTTGCGGATGCCCTGCTCGTGAGGATCCTGCTCTACAATGCGCTCCTTTACCTTCACGCTGTCGCCTACCATGCGCTGCAACTGCTTCAAATCAGGCTTGTCGAGGTCGAAACTGACCAGTTCTTCCCACATGGCTTCTGTAGAAATCAGACCGTGTTTCAGCATCTCTGCATAGCCCGAACAGATGTTTTCTGCATCGAGCGTCTTTAAGAATTCTGTATCGAGAATAACGAACTTAGAATCGTTGAACACACCTACTTCGTTCTTCAGTCCACCGAAGTTGATGCCTGTCTTTCCACCTACCGATGCATCTACCATAGCCAGCAGGGTGGTAGGGATATTGATAAAGTTGATACCTCTCTTAAAAGTGCTGGCAGCAAAGCCACCCAGGTCGGTTACCATACCGCCGCCCAGATTAATCATACAGGAGTGGCGTGAAGCTCCTCCCTCCTGCAGTCCTTTCCATACCATCATCAGACTTTCGATGTCTTTATGGCTATCGGTAGCCGGTATAGTGATGATATGGGCTTCCTTCATGCAGTAAAAATTCTGCAATACAGGCATGCATAGTTCCAATGTCGTAGTATCAGTAAGCACAAAAAGCTTGTCGTGCTCACACTCAGAAAGTGCACTTACCAGTTCGCTTTCCAGTTGGGTTGATATGATTACTCTTTGTTCCATAACATTCTAACGTATTAATTTTTGTGCAAAGATACACTAAAATGGAGACAATACAAAAAAAAAGTTGCTAAATTTGCGTTTTTTATCTCATAATGAATTAAACCTTGGGGTATTTAACGCGTCAAAACAATCGAGTAACAAAAAATGATAATAGAATATCATAGCGATTATGTGTGAAAACACTCATAGTTGGAAATAATAACAAATTAAAAATAAGAATGAAAAAATCGATTCTGACGATGCTGCTGCTGTTGATGGCAATAGCATCCTTTGCTCAACAGCGACTGATATCCGGTCAGATTACCGACCGCGATACCAAGGAGGCCATTGAGCAGGTAACTATTCAATTGCTTAAGAGCGACAGCACGTATGTGGCTGGTGCCATCAGTAATGAGAACGGACTCTTTCATGTCACCGCTCCGGCTAATGGCAAGTATCTGCTCAAGAT
Source organism: Segatella copri DSM 18205 (assembly GCF_025151535.1). Taxonomy (NCBI): domain Bacteria; kingdom Pseudomonadati; phylum Bacteroidota; class Bacteroidia; order Bacteroidales; family Prevotellaceae; genus Segatella; species Segatella copri. Next base: position 1,724,579 of record NZ_CP102288.1, on the reverse strand, counting down.
TTCGAGCGTAGGATACAAGTCTACTGTGAAGCGTATCCAAATTTCTGATAACAAGGATCTGGCTATGGGTAAGATTGTGCTGGGTGCTGAGGCTATCATGCTGAAAGGCGCAGTGGTAACAGCCATGGCTCAGAAGGTAACCCTGAAGGAGGATACTTTCGTGTACAATTCTTCAGCCTATCGCACACCGGAAGGCTCTGTAGTAGAGGAACTCGTAAAGCGTCTGCCGGGTGCAGAGGTGAGCGATGACGGTACCATCAAGATTAATGGTAAGGAAGTAAAGAAGATTCTGGTAGACGGTAAGGAGTTTATGACGGGTGATACCAAGACTGCCCTGAAGAACCTGCCTACCAGCATCATCGAGAAAATCAAGGCATACGATGAGAAGAGTGATCTCTCTAAGGTGACCGGTATTGATGATGGCGAGGAGCAGACCGTGCTCGACTTCGGTGTCAAGAAGGGTATGAACAAGGGTCTGATTTCCAATATCGACCTGGGTGTGGGCAACAAGAGCCGCTACAATATGCGTGGCATGGGAGGTTATTTCAATGATAACAACCGATTCATGCTCTTTGCCAATGCCAATAACACCAGCGACCGTGGTTTCGGAGGCGGTGGCCCCGGTAGAGGTTTCGGAGGTGCTAACGGTTTGAATGCCAGCAAGATGATAGGTGCTAACTATAATTATGAACTGAAAGATAAATTCAAGTTCAATACTTCACTTCGCTGGAATCACAGCGATGGCGATATTTGGAGCCGTCGTTCCAGCGAGAACTTCATGGGTAGCAGCTCTTCGTTCAGCAACAGCTTGACTCAGAATTTCTCCCGCAGCAACAGCTGGAATGGCAACATCCGCTTGGAATGGATGCCTGATTCCATGACCAATATCCTCTTCCGTCCTTCCATCTCCTGGAGTACCAGCGATGGATTGAGTGGCAGCCAGTCGGCTTCTTACAACAAGGATCCTTATACCATTACCTCCAAAGACCCTCTTTCTGAGGAAGGTATTGAGGAGTTGGACAAGGCTGAGGCTATGGTGAACAGTCAGTTGACTAACGGAATCACCTATTCTGATAATAACAATATCAGGGGTATGCTGCAGGTGAACCGCAAGTTGGGCAACAAGGGACGTAACATCACCTTCCGTGTGGATGCCAAATATACGGATAATGACAGCAAGAGCATCTCGCTCAACAACGCCAAGCTCTATCTCGTACAGACAGCGGAGGGTAAGGATTCTACTTATCAGACCAACCGCTATAACCTGACTCCTTCGAAGAATTACAGTTATGCGGGCCAGTTGACCTATAGTGAGCCACTCTGGAAGGCTACCTTCCTGCAGTTCAGCTATAAGTTTACTTACAGCTACTCCAAGAGCGACCGCAGCACCTACGATTTCAGCAAGTATGCCATGAATGGCGATCACGAATATCGTGGTTGGGATAGTTACCTGAATCCGTTTGCCGGTCAGCTTGATAATTACAAGGATAAGGATTTGAGCAAGTATTCTGAGTATAAGAACTATACTCATGATATTCAGGTAATGATGCGATTCATCCGAAGCAAATATAATCTCAACTTCGGTGTAATGATTCAGCCACAGCGCTCCAACTTCATCTACGATTATATGGGCAATCATAAGGATACCGTCCGCACGGTTACCAATTTCAGTCCAACCCTCGATTTCCGTTATCGCTTCTCCAAGATGAGCAACCTGCGCGTGAACTACCGTGGTACCACAGCGCAGCCAAGCATCTCTCAGTTGCTTGACATCACGGATAACAGCGACCCGCTGAACATCTCGAAGGGTAACCCTGGCTTGAAGCCATCGTTCACCCAGAACTTCCGATTGTTCTACAACAATTTCGTGCAGAACCACAACAAGGGTGTCATGACTTTCATCAACTTCTCAACCACCAACAATAGCATCAGCAATAAGGTGACCTACGATGAGAAGACTGGTGGTAGAATCACCCGACCTGAGAATATCAATGGCAACTGGAATGTGATGGGAGCCTTTATGTTCAACTGCTCTATCGATAGTGCTGGTGTATGGAACTTGAATACCGACACCTACTTGGGTTACAACAACTATGTGAGTTATCTGAGTCTCGACAAGCAGTCTGATTCACAGAAGAATACCACCCGCAGTACTACTTGGAGAGAGCGCCTCTCTTTCAGCTATCGTAACAACTGGCTGGAGCTTTCGCTCGATGGAACATTGAATTATAACCATGCTACAAACAAGTTGCAGCCTAACAGCAACCTCAATACCTGGCAGTTCTCTTATGGTCCTAGCATGACGCTTACAGCGCCTTGGGGCACCAGTCTGAACTCAAGCCTCTCTATCAGCAGCCGCCGCGGTTATAGCGACAGCAGCATGAATACGGATGAGTTTGTATGGAATGCGCAGCTCTCTCAGGGTTTCCTGAAGGGCAAGCCTCTTACCATCATGCTGCAGTTCTACGATATTCTCCGCCAGCAGAGCACCTTCTCTCGTGCCATTTCTGCTACATCCCGTACGGATACGGAGTATAATGCCATCAACAGCTATGCGATGCTGCATGTGATTTACCGCCTGAATCTCTTCGGAGGCAAGGATGCCCATAGGGGTGGACCTGAAGGTCCTAGTGGTCCTGGTGGTCGTCCAAACTTCAGTGGCCGTCCATTCAATGGCGGTTTTGGCGGTGGTCGTCCAGGCGGCAGAATGTTCTAGAAAGAAAATGAAGTAAGCTTCATTTAAAACGATAGTAAGCCTCACTCCATGTTTACGTGAGGCTTATTCAGACAGATATGACGAGAAAAAAAGAAATCCCCGCTCTTCGTAATGAGGAGCGGGGATTGTTATTTTGTCTTGTCAAGAGTTCTCGATTAGAGAGCGAACTTGTAACCTACAGTAATCTGGATTACGTTGTTGTAACCTTCGTCTGAGTGCTTGAATACCTTTGTGCAGCCGATGTTGTAGCGAGCATCGAATACAAGGTTAGAATACTCATAAGAGAGACCTACTGGTACAGAAAGGTCGAATGTCTTAACAAGCTCGTCAGGCATATCATCCTTACCTACCATGAAACCTGGCTGAATACCAGCCTTGAGAGCGAGACCCTGAGCTACATAGTAGTTCAATGTTACAGGTACGTTGATATATCCTGGAGTCCAAGTTACGTGATCAGACTTTGTTCCCTGAGCAGAGTAGAGAGCGCCAACAGCAAGACCTAACTTGTCTGTAGCCTGATACTGCAATTCAGCACCGGCTGCGAAACCTGCCTTCCAATCGCCGTCAGCGATAGTAGAAACGTTCAAACCTACCTTAGGCTGAATAGTTGTTGTACCTGCAGCCTGCTGTGCGAAAGCACCTACTGAAGACAGTACCATAGCTGCCATAACGAATAATTTTTTCATGATCTCTAATATTTTAAATTGATAGTATATAATGCTCATATAGAGTATGATTAGTTATCAGTGTGTATGCTGATTCCATCATTTTTGCTAGATGCAAAGGTATGTTTTTTCTCTATTCGCTCCAAATATTTTAAGCATTATTTTAAAATAAGCAGCCAAATATCACATATAAGTTTCCATTTCGTATATTTTTAGCAATAATTATCCCAATTTTCTTGCATCGTATCTTAAAATGTTGTATATTTGCAGAGCTAAATAGAAATGCTTATGGGACTGGAATTTGGAAAATGGTTAATGGACGTTGCCAAGTATATGTTGACGGCGCTCTTGCTAGCAAGTTTTTTTGGAGACATGAATACCCCAGGAATGGTTGCTATAGCAATTTTAATAATGATGGTAATATTAGGCTTGGGGCTTTGGTTTGTGCACCTTAATAGTCCTGACGATAAAAATAATAAAAGAAAGAAAGGAAAATAATTATGACTACACAAGAAATTAATTTCGCAATGATTTGTGGAGCACTCATCCTGATTTGTCTTTTTGCTGTCGGGTTGATTATTCATGAAAAGAGCCAGCAAAAGAAGAATGCTCAATGGGAATAAAAAAATCCCCTATACAGTGTAAAAGATGTATAGGGGATTCTTTTATTCTTCATCTTCGTCCCAGTCTTCTTCGTCAAATCCAAACATGGCTGGAGCTACGAAGGCGTCCAGGGCACGGCGTTCTTTCTTTGTAGGGCGACCAGTGCCTCGGGCTCTATCTACGAATCCGCTGATGCGGCTCATCTCCAGGAGCTCGTATTGCTTAGGGTCGGTTACGTTCTTATAGACACCATACAGCATCTTGGCACCTACGCGCTGCTCTATGCAGTCGAGAACCTCGAAAGAGTAGGTGATAGGGGCTTTCTTTACGCTCACCACATCGCCACGCTTGATGATGAAGGAAGGCTTTCTCGTTACGCCTCCTACCATGACGCGGCCATTCTTACAGGCATCGGCAGCAATGCTGCGGGTCTTGTAAATGCGGGCAGCCCAGAGCCACTTGTCTATTCTTGCTGATTCCTTCATGATTATTTCTTTCCTAGCTTATTGTATTGGTTCATGGTGATGTCGATACCGGCAAGGACGAAGCTCTTGATAATCTCTACACCCAGGTCGATGGCCGGCTGCAGCTGCTTCATGTCTTCCTCAGTATATTTGCCCAGCACCCAGTCTATCTGGCCGCCACGTGGATAATCGTTGCCGATGCCCATGCGCAGGCGGGCATAGTTCTGACCGATAAGCTGCTGGATATGTCCCAATCCGTTATGGCCGCCGTTGCTGCCGTTCGCCTTCAGTCGGAAAGCACCCAGAGGCAGGGCTAGCTCATCGCTGATAACGAGCAGTCGGCTCTGGTCAATCTTTTCCTGATTCAGCCAATATCTTACCGCATTACCGCTGAGGTTCATGAATGTGGTAGGTTTGAGCAGGAAAATCTTTCTTCCCTTGAGCGTAGTCTCGGCTACGAAGCCATATCGCTTATCCTCAAAATGAATATTGGACGCTTTAGCAAAAGCGTCCAATACCATAAATCCTGTGTTGTGCCTGGTGCCGGCATATTCATCGCCAGGGTTACCAAGCCCACAAATCAAATATTTATCCAATGTTTGATAATGCTTTACTCAGGTTCGTAAAATCTCTAGATGACTCAGTGATTAAGCCTCTGCATCATCAGCAGCCTGAGCTGCGAGCTGAGCGTTACGTGTCATCTTGATAGAGCAAACTACAACAGCCTTGCTTGTAGCCAACTCGAGACCCTCGAATGAGAGGTCACCTACCTTGATGCTCTTACCGATCTTCAACTCAGTAACGTCGATATCGAGGTGCTCAGGAATAACCTGGTAAGGAGCTGTAACGTTGATCTTACGGATAGAGAGGTTCATACGACCACCATCACGTACACCCTGTGCAAGACCTGTCAACTTAACTGGAATACCGATAGTGATAGGCTTCTGGTCGTTAACCTCGTAGAAGTCAACGTGCAGAGGAGCGTCTGTTGTTGGGTGGAACTGGATCTCCTTCATGATAGCTGTGTGGCTCTCACCGTCGATGATGAGGTTGATAACGTATACATGAGGAGTGTAGATGATTTTACGCAACTCAGCGAATGGAACTGCGAATGACAAAGCCTCAGGAGCACCGTTCTCGCCCTTCTTCTCACCATAAAGGTTACATGGAATCAAACCTTCCTTACGCAATGTCTTAGAAGCTTTCTTGCCAAGGTCTGTACGCTTCTGACCTGTTACATTAATCTCTTTCATTTTGTGTTACTCTAAATTAAGTTATTAATAAAAAATGTGCCTTAACTCGCCATCACACGGATTAGCTTTGCTTAAAGCGGGTGCAAAATTACTAAAATTATTTGGAATGAGCAAACTTTTTGCCGAAAAACAGGTTTTATATGCAGAAAAAATATTGAAAATACAATTTTTTGCTTAAATAAACTGAAATTTTTGCCCGTTTTCTTGTCTATTACCTATTTAATGTGTATTTTTGCAAGCGTATTAAGTAATTTAATAAATGAATCTTTTAAAAACATTAGAGAATGATTAATAGGGATTTGATAAGACGTAAGATTGTGCAGTTAACCTACGCATACTATCAAAACAGCGATCATAACATGGATAACGCTGAGAAGGAGCTGATGTTTAGTCTCTCCAAGTCATACGATTTGTACAACTACATGTTGCAGCTCATCGTTGCCATCACTCAGGAGGCACGCAAGCGCTACGATGTAGATGTGGCTCGTGCCAAGAGAGAGGGTGAGCAGGAACCTTCACCACGTTTCGCATTCAATAAGTTCGCTCTGCAGCTCGAAGAGAACAAGATGCTGCTCGAATGGATAGATGTTAAGCATTCCAACTGGGATGAGGATATTGAAATGGTACGCAAAGTGTATACAGCTATTACGTCTAGTGATTTCTATGCTGATTATGTAAGCGGTGCTATTGATGAGGAACTCGCCGATCTCGACGAGTATAGCCGCGACCGTGAGGTATGGCGCCGCATCTACAAGCAGTTTATTCAGAATAATGAAGATCTTGATGCATTCCTCGAGGAGAAGAGCCTCTACTGGAACGATGACAAGGATATCATAGATACTTTCGTATTGAAGACTATCAAGCGTTTCGACCCGGAAGCTAAGGCCAAGCAGGAATTGCTGCCGGAATATAAGGATGCTGAAGACAGAGAGTTTGCACGCAAGCTCTTCCGTGCTACCATCCTCAACTGCGATACCTACCAGCGCTATATGAGCGAGGCTTTGCGCAACTGGGATTTCTCACGTCTTGCCTATATGGATGTGATTATCATGCAGATTGCCATCGCCGAGGTGATGAACTTCCCTGGCATCCCGGCTACCGTCACTATCAACGAGTATGTAGAACTTGCCAAGGCATACAGCACTCCTCGCAGCGGCGGTTATGTTAACGGTATGCTCGACAGCATCTGCCGCGAGCTCATCAGCCGCAACCTCATCCAGAAGGAGATGCCTGAGCGCAAGCAGCATCAGCATGCACAGCACGGCGAACATGCCGGCAAACAGCGCCCAGACAACCAGCACCCAGCCGGCCGTCGTCCGCGCATTCACCGCGCTCCGGGCGAGGGTGAGTAAATAACGGGGGCCTTTCTTGCTGGCCACACCTTATTTATATATAGAACATAAAATAATAATAGATAATACTTTAACGACATGACAAATTTAGTATTGCAAGCAGCTGCCGGTGGTAGCAGCATGAGTTTTCTCATCATGATGGTAGCTATCTTCGCTATCATGTGGTTCTTTATGATCCGTCCTCAGCAGAAGAAGCAGAAGGAAATCCGCAAATTCCAGAATGCTTTGGCAGAGGGTACAAAGGTGGTTACAGGCGGCGGTGTTTATGGCACTGTTAAGCGTGTTGACCTCGAGGCTAATACCGTTGATGTTGAGATAGCTCGTGGCGTGGTAATCACTGTAGCTAAGGGCTACGTGTTTGCTGATGCAGCTAGTCAGACACCTAATGCATAGTATCAAGAGCATATTAAAAGCTGTCAGAAACTTCCTGTTCAGTGGTCTGAATAAGGAGTTTCTGATTTTTTTGTTCTTTCTCGCTCTCAGCGGCATCTTCTGGCTGATGATGACGCTCAATGAGACTACCGAGAGAGAATTCAATATTCCTGTGCAGCTAACGGGCGTGCCCCGCAATGCGGTGATAACCGGCGAACTCCCTGATACCGTGCATATTACGGTGCGCGATAAGGGATTCACACTCGTTACCTATGCTTACGGAGGCAAGATTCTTCCGCTCACATTCCGGTTTGCCAATTATGCCGACGAGGAAACGGGAACGGGACAGATTCCGATGGCTGATGTGCAGAAACAGGTGGCATCCCAGCTCTATGGCTCTACCAAACTGATCTCCATCAAGCCGGCAAAATACGATTTCTTCTTCACCTACGGCTCTTCCAAGCGAGTGCCTGTGGTGTTCAGAGGTAAGATTACAACCAGCAAGAGCTATTATCTGGCACATACCGAATTCCTGCCGTCTACGGTTACGGTTTATGCCAACAAGAAGCAGCTCGACCAGTTGGAATCGGTAGAAATCGAGCCGTTCAACATGCGCAACCTGCAGGATACCATTCATCGCAGCGTACCTATCAAGAAGATACGTGGCATGAAGATTGTGCCTCAGATGGTGCGTCTGGCGGTATATCCTGATGTGCTTACCGAAGAGTCGGTCGAGGTGCCTGTTACGGCCATCAACATGCCTGATAACATGGTGCTCCGTACCTTCCCATCTAAAGTGGCGGTAAGATTCACCATCGGAGCCAGCCTCTTCAGAACCATCAAGCCGAGCCAGTTTAAGGTGGTAGTAGATTATAACGATCTGGCTAACAACCCTTCTGACAAGTGCAGACTCCAGTTGCGCAGCGTGCCGCGCTCGGTGAGCAAGGCGCATCTCGAACTGGAAACGGTAGATTATCTGCTGGAACAGCAATGATGATTAACTGAACTTTCGCATGTGGTTCAAGTACGGGCTGAAAGCCCAAAAGCTCCTAGCCCAGGGTAACACCCTGGGTATAATGGCAGTCAACAAGGCGCCCTGTAAGGGCAAAAGCTTTATGTATTGCCTGGAGTTTTAAAGCTTTTGCCCTTACAGGGCGACAGGTTTGCGTCCGTAATTACCCAGGGTGTTACCCTGGGCTAGGAGCTTCTGCCCTTTCAGGGCGTGTGGGGTAAAACTTGCGAAAGTTCTGTTATTTATAATTTACAATTTATAATTCATCGTGATGAAGATAGCGATAACGGGCGGTATAGGTAGCGGAAAGAGCTATGTGTGCCGGATATTGGAGAAACAGGGCATCCGGGTTTACGACTGCGATGCTGAGGCTAAGCGGCTCATGCGCACCGATGCCCGCTTGCAGGCTGGTTTGAAGAAGCTGGTGGGCGAGCAGGTTTACAGTGCAGAGGGCGTTTTGCAGAAGCCCGTGCTGGCTCAGTTTCTGCTGGCTGGCGAGGCTAACAAGCAGGCTGTCAACGATGTGGTTCATCCGGCTGTGGCGCGCGATTTCGAGCAGAGCAGCTATGAGTGGATGGAGAGTGCCATCCTCTTCGATAGCGGTTTCTACCGCCGTATCCACCTCGATTTCGTGGTCTGCGTAACGGCTCCCATACCGGTCCGCATCCAGCGCATCATGCTGCGCGATCATATCCCGGCAGAGAAGGCGCAGCAGTGGATAGATGCCGTCATGCCGCAGGAAGAACTTGCAGCCCGCTCCGATTTCGAAATCGTGAACGATGGCGAGCAGGATATCGATGCACAGGTAAGGAAATTATTGGATATCATTAATAATAAAGAATAACAGAAAAGACAATGGAAACAATCCTTTCAATTGCAGGCAAACCAGGCCTTTATAAATTGGTATCAAGAGGTAACAGAAACCTCATCGTAGAAACACTCGATGAGACTCACAAGCGTATCCCAGCTTTCGCTACCGACCGCGTAACAAGCCTTGGTGACATCGCTATGTATACAGACGATGATGAGGTGCCACTCTGGCAAGTGCTCGACAGCGTAAGCAAGAAGGAAGAGGGCAAGCCTAGCACTTTCAACTACAAGAAGGCGCCTGTTGCTGAGCTCCACGCTTATTTTGCTGAGGTTCTTCCTAACTACGATCGCGACCGTGTTCACGACAGCGATATCAAGAAGCTCCTCCAGTGGTACAACATTCTTGCTAAGTACGGCATCACCGATTTCAAGGCTACTCTCGCTCCTACAGAGGGTGAGAACGTAGATGATCGTGCTGAGCAGGTTGCTGAGTAAATCCCGTCAGTTTTTTTTAGGCACGGATTACACGGATTACACGGATTTTTTTTTCGAGATAATAACTCGTTTTGAGCATGTCTCTATAAATCCGTGTAATCCATGTAATCCGTGCCTAATTCTTATTCCTCAATCTTTTTCAATTCCTTCTCAAATCTTCTTCGATACATTTCTCCCGCTATGGTCAGACCGAACGGGAAGGCTAACCAGATGCCCAGAATGCCCAAGCCGCAAGGGAAACCTAGGGTGTAGCCCAGCGGCAAGGAGATGACGAAATAGGCGATGAAGGCATAGAGCACCATCGGCTTCACACAGGCGATGCCACGCAGCGCATTGGCAAAGGTATACTGCAGTCCGTCGCCAAACTGATATACCATCATCAGGATAATCAGCGTAGCCACATACGCCTGCACCTCCACATTATCATTAAACCAGCCACCTATCTGATGGCGAAGCAGGAACACCGGCAAACCCATGCACAGCGAGAACAGCAGGTTCAGCCGGAACCCGTCGTAGGCATTGCGGCGAACAGCTCCGTAGTCCTTCTGACCCATAAAATGGCTCACGCGGATAGCCAGCGCAGCCGCCATGCCCGAAAGCACGAGATAGAAGAGCTGCGAGAGGGTAATCATCACCTGATGAGCCGCCAGCGGAATGGTTCCCAGCCAGCCCACCATCACACAACTCAGCGTGAAGGCAGCCGACTCCATGCCCAGCTGCAGTGCCACAGGCCAGCCCAACCGGTTCATCTCCCTGAAGTCAGCCTTGGTCAGAGAACTGTGCAGAATATCGCGTCTGTATTCCCCGAAATTCTTGCCCGTCATCAGCATGCCCACCATCGCCATCGCCATCAGAATGCGGCTCACCAGCGTCGAAATACCGGCTCCCAGCAAACCCAGTTCCGGGAAGCCTGCCACACCATAAATCAGTACCCAGTTGCCCAGAATATTGATTACGTTGCCGCCAATCATTGCCCACATTGCCACCTTGGTCTGTCCGAGTCCGTCAAGAAATTGCTTCATCGTGAAGAAGATGCCCATGAAGAGCACCGAGGCAAGGTTTACCAGAAAGTAAGGGCGGATGAGCGAGAGCAGCTCTTCAGGCTGTCCGATGCGCCCCAGATTCAGGTAGAGCACAACGAGGGCGAGGGTGAAGATGAAGCCTGTCAGCATGTTGGCACAGAAGGCATTGCGCACTTTCTGTCCGATGCAGTCGGTCCGTTCCTCGCCGTAGAGCCGTCCGATGATAGGAGTGAGTCCGTAGGTGAATCCCATATAGGATACGAAAACGAGACCGAAGATATTGTTCACCAGTCCGGCAGCCGCCAGTTCGGGTGTACTGTGATGGCCAATCATCAGCGTATCAGCAAATCCCAGGATGATGGTACCCAGCTGTCCTATGATGATAGGAATGCCGATAGCCAGCAGTTCCCGGTAGTGATGTTTCCTGTTTGTCGTTATTGATGTCGTATGATAATTCATATTTGCTTTTAATTACTAATCTGTTTCCTTTATTCTGCTTAAGAGCATGCAAAGTTACGGCTTTATTCACTAATTACCAAATTTTTCTCCTTTTTTTTAGGGGACCAGCGATGGAATCGCTGGGAACGGGGCGCAACGGGGCAGGAAGAGGCAGGAAGAGGCAGGAAGAGGCAGAAAGAGGCTTTCCCCCTTCCTGTCCCCGTCCCCAGCGATTCCATCGCTGGTCCCCTAAAAACGGTAAAAAGAGCCTAGCGGGGGGTAAGCTAGGCTCTTTTTACCTTTTTACTTTTTTACCCTTTTACCTTTAAATGTATGAACTTCCTTCCTCTTTCTGTCCATACGAGGTAGGTGTGGGTGTAGGCGGTGCCCAGCTTCTCCTGTGCCCCATCGCAGTGAGGGTCGGGGTGGGTAGAGTAGCGGGTGCGGCTCTTCGCCAGGCCCATGTGGGCATAATCAGCATAGAGCAGATACTGGCCGCTCTGGTAGTACTGGATATGAAGGGCACAGAGCTGGCGGTTCAACTCCTGTGCCGTGATACCCAGCTCCTTCGCAATCTGCGTGGTGGTATAGCAGGAAACTGAGTTGAGCACATTGTCGGTGTAGAGCGCCTTCGGCAGAAGATGATCCACCTGATTCTCCAACTGGATGATGTTCTCACCGTTCTTGGCGATGCAAACCACCTGTTCGTCTACCACACCGTTCAGCCGACGAATCTCCGTATCCTGTTCTCCGATGAGTTTCTTCTGCTGATCAATCTGCACCTGCTGGTTTTTCAGCAGATTCTCCTTCTCCTTGAGTGTAGCCCTGAGAATCTCTTCAGCATGCCGAATCGTCTCCTCATCACTCTCGCCCTGCTTTACCGGAATATAACCGCCCGTCTTGCGAATCTGCGGCAGCACCTCGGAAGTAACCCAGTTTTTGAACTTCACCGCCGTAGGAAGCTTGGACCCGAGCACCAAAGCATAGAATCCGCTCTCGTTGACGAAAAGAAGCTGGCACCAGCGCTTTGCCTCACTTCCATCCTTCTTGATACCAGTCGTTACCCTTATGCTGTGTTTTACAGCATCATGTGGGTTAACTAGCTGATACACAGCGCATCTTGCTCTTTTATATCCCAGCGTATCACAGACATCCTTTGCGCAGAACAAGGGCTCCCCGTTTTCATCGGTCAAGGTGCGAATCTTACCGAATTCAGGGTTTTCAAACACGACAGCATTACCCGCTGTCTTTTCATTCTTCATTTCTTCCTTTTTTGTTTTATAATTTTTTTCCATGATATAAAAATGTATTAAAAATTAATCACTGAAGTTTCGCATGTAAGCTCCACACGCCCTGAAAGGGCAGAAGCTCCTAGCCCAGGGCATCGCCCTGGGTAATTACGGACGCAAACCTGTCGCCCTGTAAGGGCAAAAGCTTTAAAACTCCAGGCAAAACATAAAGCTTTTGCCCTTACAGGGCGCCTTACTGATTGCCATTATACCCAGGGCGATGCCCTGGGCTAGGAGCTTTTGGGCCTTCAGCCCGTACTTGAACCACATGCGAAAGTTCAGTTAATCACTAATCATTACAAAATCGTTCCCCAAATGCTCTCATCCCTGTCTCTCGCAGCGGTAATGGCATTGATGAGGCGGTGGAGCCAGATGCGGGAGTTCACAACCATGCCTTTTACACGGTTCTCACCCACCAGGATGCAGCCCTGCGTATCATCGGGATAATTGCCGGCATGGATGCGGATGCCCTCAAAATTGGGGACACCCAACAGCAGCGGCAACCACATCTGAAACCTCGGCGACTTGCTGATCACCACCGGATAAGTGCCCTCAGGTATCGCCGTCTTGCCCTTCATCTTCTGCGCCTTCTTGCCCGATACACGCCCCAACCGCACATTCTCCTCGGCAGGACTTAGCTCCACACCCAGAAGGTTGCGCCAGCACGGCTCCAGTGTATCACAGAAATACGAGTCCGCATTCAGCTTCTCCTGGGGCACCTCGCACACCGTCTTCAGCCCCCTGCACTTGTTCACACTCTCAATCGTGCGCTTCTTCACATCCTCATCCTTCAGGATGTAAAGGCGACCTATCGTGTAGGTCTTCTTCTTCACTATACGTTTCAAAACTATCTGCATAAGTAAAAATAAATTTAAGATTCAATAACCATACCGTCGTGGCGATACTTCAGCTTCTCAAAACTGTCACAACTGTCACAACTGTCACGCTTGCCCGTATACTGATACGCCCGCCTGATGTACTTCCGGTGCAGCCACTGTCTGATCATCATATCGGTACCCTTCGCATCCAGTCCATGCTCCAGCCGGATGGCAAGCAACTGCGCAGCCGTAAAGTTATCGGGCAATATCTGTAAAAGATTCTGAGGTCCACGCTTCGAACTCTTCTCCGCCATAAAGTTCTCCTTCGCAATCATGTCGCCGAAGAACCGCATCTTGCAGTACAGGTCATACTGCTCGCTCCAGCGGATAAACTCGTCAATCTCCGGCTCCCACTTGCAACCATTGGCTACATACAGCACGCACGCCTTCAGGTAAGCGATGACATTGGCACGGAACGAGAGATTCTCAAACGTCCTGTCCTGCGACAGCCGGGCAAACTCAGCATTCTCATCCTTCAGTTTGAGGGCAAGCTGAAACGCCTCCTTACACTCAATCAGACCCGTTACTTTGTTCAGATTTTCGATGTAAGGCCGTAGCGCCTCACGGTACGATTCATCATAAGTTCCGTAAACAGGCATATCTTCGCCGATTTCCCTTTCGGGGATGGTACAGAAGTTGATACGGCTGATAGGACCATCGGTAAGAACCTTAGAGAAGTAACGCTGACCCTTCTGGATGGTGGTAGATGCATTCCAGTTGAACCGGATGGTAACACGCTCCGTAATACTCATCGTTCCCACGCGAGTTTGTCCGTATTTGTTACCCGGGTCTGCTGCAAGACACATGATACGGAACTGCTGGTTTCCGCTGCCCTTGAGCGCATCAAACTGGTCGAGCTCATTGAGCGAAGTATAGAGGAAATGTTCCTGTGCTTCAGCCGTTCTCATCACGAAAGCCGGGTTTGTCATATCCGCATCAATCTCCTGTATAATCAGGTTTTCAGGTCTCTTGCGCTTATCCTTGTTGGCACCCTTGCGCAGCATCTCATCCTTCCACGCCTTTTCGCGCTTCAGGTTTTCAGCATCCCTCAGCCTGATATCCTCCATAATGAAATCGATGGGCCTGTTCACGCTACTCTTACCCGCTCCGGTACCCGCAAGCAGCAGCGTCATCAGTCTCGCCTCGTGCTCCACGTTGTCAATATACCTGAACCTCGTCTTCCAGAGATGCGTAGCCAGTGGCGGGAAGATAGCGTGCGCCACAGCCGGCTTATAAATTTCCGGCGTCCTCGATATCAGCAGCTCCACCAGCTTCGGCAGTTTCTTCGGCATCTCCGGTGGGTCAGGATAATCCTCATCAGCCCTATTACCTGTTAACTGTAAACTATTAACTTGTTGCTTAGCCCTATTACCTGTTAACTGTAAACTATTAACTTGCTGGCTGGCCTTCTGCTCCGCCAACGCATTCACCCTCATCACTTCCCTCGACATCGGCTTCGTATTGTCAGCATATTTCGCATAGAAGTCGTGAATCAGCTGATGGCAGTCGTTCTCCTGATAGTAGCTCGGCATTTTCACCCTCACCACCTTCATCAGTTCCTCTTCCTCCATCACCCTCGAAGCACCGGCGCTCATGATAGCCAGCAGCGAAGAGTGTCTCGACCCCACGGTATCAATCTCCATACCCCCGAGTCCGGCAGCCTGCGTAAAGAGGTCAAACGCAATCAGATTCTTCTCTCTGGCTTCCAGTCCGCCAGCATTCTGATTGCCTCCAGAATCCCCGATATGAGGAGCATCAGCACCATGGCTATCACCAGGTTGGGCAGGCTGAACAGCAGAGCCAGCAGAAACAGCAGTATTGCCGTCGTGGCCCGATAGTCTATTATTTTCATTATTCTTACCATTGCTATTAACTTTTAACTGTAAACTATTAACTTTCCCTCTTCCGTCCACGGTCAGTCCGCGGTCCAGATACGCCTGCCTTCGCATCAGAATCTCCTTCTCGCTCAGCACGGCGCACCACATCTTCGACCTGTAGATTTCCGAGTCCTTATCCGTAAGATAAATCATTCTCTCGGGTGTGATGCAGCTCTCGTCATAAGGCACCCCCAGCGCCTCGCAATACGCCTTCTGCGTCTCCTCGATGGTCATTCCCACCGGCAGTCTGATACCGATGTGCAGCTTCTTCCGGGCACTGTAGCAGAGGTGCAGCAGCGAGCCGTTCCAGATGCTGTCAGAGCAGTTCAGCTCCCTTGCCTTCTCGATAGCCTTGTCTACATACTCCCTGTCATCCACGTCGATGATAGTCTGGAACATGAAGCTCTCGGGCTGGGCATTCTCCTGTCTGCGCACATTGTTCTTGAAGATGCCGTAGTGGGGACAGAAGAAAGGCAGTTCGCTCTTCAGCCTGTCCTGCGCCTTCTTCACCGCCTCTGCATCGTTGGCATTCACCTTCGGGATAGGCAGTTCGCCCCTAATCTGCTGAATCATCTTCCTGATTTCCGGCGATGCAATTACCTTGTCATACACCGCCATACTGTTTGAAAACACCTTCCCCTTATTGCCCTTGCGATAAGGGTTCAGTGCAATTACATGTTGTGTTTCTGTCATGTTATTTCGTTAATAAAAGATTGGTTTGTGGGGTAATCCCCTCTTCCGTTTTCACTACTCTCAGCCGTCTGTAAGGAGGAGGACTGAACACATACGCTTTCACTTCCATCATTTTAAATAATTTAGAAGATTGGGGGCTCCCACCATGGTTGATGTGCAGATACACAAAAGCCCCCGAAACTCAGACCGCATTGGTTCTGAATTCCGGGGGCAAAGGTAAGGCAAATTTCTCACTTCTACCTAGTACGTACTATGTACGCGTACTAGTACTACCTGAACTTTCGCATATCAGGAAGTTAAAGGAGTTAAGGAAGTTAAGGAGTTAAGACGTATGTCTTGCTGCTTAAAAAACTACGCCAAAAAGACTATTGTCTTAACTCCTCAGCGACCGTAGGGAGCGATAACTTCTTTAACTCCTTTAACTTCTGAACTTGTGAAACTTGAATAAGTTTATCCTCTGATAGCAGGCATCACTTTTTCGAGGAAGGGAATCGTTTTCTTCTGTTCCATTCCTCGGTTGTAGGCGGCTCTCATCGAGTTCGGATTAGGACCCCAATAATTGCCGAATACGCTCCATATATTATCGATTTTCAACTCTGTACCTATCTGGTTGGCAAGGATGGCAGCTTCGGATGATGACAGTCCTGCTGGCATGAAATTTTCGGTTACCACGCCAATCTCTATCAGGTTGTTCTTTATCCTCTGAGCCTTTTCCGTTTTCAGCTCAGCCGGCATCTCAGCATTTCTGCATGAGTTTTGCTCACAGGCATTGCTGCCATAATAGTTTTCCACATGCTCGAAGTACGAGCTACCAGCGTTCATGATGATCATTCTTTGTCCAGACATTTCTCATCCTCCTTTCCCTGATAGTTGTTCATGTGCTCGATATATTGTCCACCATTCATCTGGATGGTATTGTTGATAACGATGGTAAAGTGCTTTATTACAAAGCGAATAAATTTTCTATAGAAAAATATTTTCATCTTTTATAGTTTTAGTTTGTTGTTAATTGTTTCCTCCTCATTTTAGCAGAGGGCGTGTGTTTGCGCTAACGTTTTTAGCGTAAGCCGCTGGAGGCTGCCGAGCGCCTACTATCCGTAAGGTGTGGGGGCGGGTAAGGTTATGTTTGCATACTTTTGTTGATATGATTAATATTAATATTTGGCTTCAGATGTTAGCATCTTGGCCGGTTAACTCTTATTTTAATCTGATGATTAAAATTCATACTACTCTAAGAGTTTCTATTTCTGTAACTCTTTCTACAATATTTCTGTTGATAAATATTGATGTTTTCTTCAAGAGTATTGAAATCCTTCATCAGATAAACAATATCCGAAAAATGATGAAAGGCTTGATTGAAATCCTCTAGGAATTGTTTCTTATCAAACTTCAGGTGGATAGCCCTGTGTTTTTTATCCAATTCTTCTACTATCTTATCCCAGTTATTCCAAATGCAGAGGCACCATCTCAACTGCTGCTCTGGTCGTAAGTGGGATGCATTTAGAATTCTGGAAATAGAATGTTCTGAGATTCCTGTAATATCGGAGAAAGTTTTGGGTCTTATAAAATCTCCTTGTTGACCAATAAAGGACTTAATATACGAGAGGATGTTTTTCTCTCGTATTTCATTAATCCTTTCGATAGACATCAGCTTATCTTCTTGGATTAACTTTGCTTTTAAGTCATTTATTGTTGCCATTTTATTTTTCAAAGTTCTGCAAAAGTACAATTTATGTATTAAACGGCAAAATGTGAATGTATGATAGCGTGGAATATCATACATTGATTTTATGGAATTTTAGTGATTTAATGGTGGTTTTTGTTTGAATGCAACTAAAAAGAAGGGAAAATAAGCAAAAATGTCCTCATTGAAATCCACGCCTAGGCGAATCGTAACGAACTTCTTCTTTGGCTTGAATGCCGCCTGCAAGCCTCCTCGTAGACCTCACAGCAATACCCCTCCCGCATCCCTGCCATTCCCCTCACGCCCTGAAGGGGCAGAAGCTCCTAGCCCAGGGCATTCGCCCTGGGTATTCATGTCCCCACGCCTGGCGCCCTGAAAGGGCAAAAGCTTTATATGGCGCCCCGAATATGATAAATAAGCCGAAAAAAAATAGGAGAAAAGATGATGTAAATGGATTCTTTTATCTCCTCGGCATGAGATAAAATCAGCGATTTATAGTATTCTTTTGACCTCATAATCATCGTTTCTTATTCTGCCGCAACGATAAGAAATAATGCTTCTTGGCATTGATTTCGTAATATTCTATCGTTAATTCGGGTTAAATATTCTATTTTGGAATAAAAAACCTGCCTAAAGTGCCCTAAAAACGGATAAAAGGGGGAAAACCCTGTTTGGGTTTTCTTTAGAAAAAAGGTAATTTTGCTTTTAAAATATAAAACGACTTAAGAAAATGGCAATAGATAAAAGCGTACATACAATACTTTATCAAAAAGTGATAGCTCGATTGCGAACTAAGCGAGAAGAGCGAGGCCTTACCCAAAAGCAGTTGGCTGGGATGCTCGGCCTTCCGCAATCTTATGTGAGCAAAATCGAAACTTGTGAGCGTAGAATGGACTTTATAGAGTTACGTAGCATTTGTAACCTGATGGGAATTTCTGTTGTTGATTTCATGCAGGAGGTCGAAACAGAGATTATACCTCTTGTTGAGAAGATAGAGTCTAGGAAAATAGAACATGATAAGAATACCGACAATATAGCTGAATAATATGGAACAGTTTGATAGTAATAGCGAAGTCTTTGATGACTTTAAGCCTGCCGAAGAGCAAGGTGCTTTTGTCAATGAAACTATCGGAAGTGTGATAGAAAAAGAGTTAACTGAGGTTGAGCAATTCAAGGAAGATTTTGATGACCAGCTCTTGATGGCAGATAATCCGAAAGATGATTTGACGCAAATTATCGTAGGATATATTCAGGGGTGTGGTGATGTAAACCAGGTAAACATCTGCTCTTACAAATCAAAAAATGGTGTCGCACTTGATGGTTGGGGCTTTAATGGTGATGAGGATCTCACTACCATAGATCTCTTTTTGACCATTTATGAAGACCCAAATAATGGTTCTAAGATTTCTGCAAATGATTTGGATCGCCAGTTCAATTGGCTCCAGCGTTTCTATGACCAGTCTGTCAGCGGTGCCATGCTTGGTAAGTTTATGGACGATACTAAGAGCGACCTTTATCAGGTAGCAGATTTAATTCATAGTACCAGCAAGATAGACCGTATCAGATTGTTTCTTCTCACAAATGCTATTGCACCAGTAAATTATGAAAAAGATAATATCGAAATAGCTGATGGTACCTCTTGTGAATTTTATGTTTGGGATGCAAAGCGAATCATGCAACAGGATAATATTATTTCTGGTAGAAAGCCTATTGTTGTAGATTTTGAGGGCGATTACAATTGTACTTTGCCATGTATCCAGATGCCAGACGTTTCGGATAACGTTAAGTGTTATCTCTGTATTATTCCTGGTATGGTTCTCTCGCAGGTATATCATAAATATCATCAGCAGATACTGGAGATGAATGTCCGTACATTCCTTCAGTTTAAAGGTGCTTCAAACAAGGGGATCCGTAATACGCTGATAGGTCATACGGCAACAGCTGTTGAACGCAGAAAGGGTGTGGAAGATACCTTACCGGAACCTGATATGTTCTTTGCTTATAACAATGGTATATCTGCTACGGCATCAGACGTAAAACTGAATGAAGAAGGTACTGCGATAACCAAGATTAAGTCTTGGCAAATAGTGAATGGTGGCCAGACTACAGCTGCGATTAGCGCTGTTATGGGTATGAAAGACGTAGATTTCTCCCAATTGGCTTCCGTTTATGTAGCAATGAAAATCTCAGTGGTCAAGGATAAGGATAATCTGTCCGAGATCGTGCCAAAGATTTCGAGATTTGCCAATACACAATCTGCTGTCAAGAAGTCTGATTTCAACATCAATGAAGGCTTCCTGGTAGAATTGGAGCAGCAGTCTCGTGAAACATGGGTTCTGAATGCAAGCGGTAAACCAGTGAGCAAGTGGTTCTTTGAAAGAACACGTGGTCAGTACTTGGATAAGGCAAAACGTCAGAACTCCAGCAAGGCTGAAAAAGAATTCTATGCCGAATATCCTAAGAATCAGATGTTTGATAAGACAACGCTCTCTAAGTTTATCATGAGCTGGGAGCAGGATCCATCTAGTGTATGTAGGGGTGGCGAGAACAATTATACCAAGTTCTTTGATAAGATGAAGCGCAATGGCGCTCATTTTGACAAGACTCGTTACCAGCGTACTATAGCTAAGGCGATTCTTTTCAAGGCGATTGATGCATTGTATGGTAAGGATGGATTGGCTTTACCTGGATATAAGTCGAATATGGTGGCTTATACAATGTCTCTGCTCTCACTTAATTCCGGAAGGGCATTAAATCTTGATGCTATATGGGATGAACAGTGTGTAATCAGCCCAACGGTAAACAATGAGTTGACACTGGATATTTATAATGTTTATGCCAAACTAATCTGTGGTGCTGAGCACATTACATACAAGGTAAAGGAAACTCGTACAGATGCGAACGGCAGACGTAAAAATCATTATGTGCCAAAGGAGATTCCACAAGAGGATATTGACCGTCTGAAAGCAACAAAGCTCTATAAGGTGCTGCTTTATGTAAGGAATATAGAACCATTTGTATATAAGCATTTGATAGATGTAGACGAGGGTAAGAATATCAATGAATGGACAAAGGCTACTCTCTGCTGGGATGCTCTCAAAACCAAGCTTTCACAGGAAGGTGATAAGTATAATATTCCAGCAGAACTCTTGGGTAGCGTTGGCGATGTTGATGAAGAAATAACAGAAGGCCAGAAGAAGAAAATGGATGAAGCAAAGGAGGTTGATCCTGAAAAATGGTTTGCCTTGTCTAGATGGTCGAAAGAAAACCCTGGAGAATTAACTCCAAAGGAACAGGCGTTCATCGGACAGGTGGCTTTCTCTTCAAAGCGTGGACGTACTTTAACATACAAGCAAGCAAAATGGGCACTCGATTTATACGAGAAAGCCGTAGATGCTGGCTGGAATGAAAACTGATAATGATAACAGATAAAGACATATATCTTGACGAGGAAGTAGAGAAGGTAGAACCCTTCGAACGCCCTGCCATCCGATTCTCGCATATAGAGTCGGATGATACCGGGTTGCGTCCTTATCAGGCAGAAATGAAACATAATGTCTATGGTCTTTGGGACAGAATAGACAATGTTATGCTTCAGATGCCAACTGGTACGGGCAAGACTATTGTCTTTACTTCGGTTGTCAAGGATATTTTGCGATGGTGCAACCTTCATAGTCGTGAATCTAAGATTTTGATTGTTGCTCATCGTAGGGAACTGATCAGACAGGCTAGCAGAAAACTGGGAAATATTCCTCATGGAGTGATTGTTAGCGGCGAAAAACTGGATTTAGACAAGTCTATACAGGTAGCTTCTATTCAGACTTTCATGAGCCGTCGGCATTATGAGATAATGCGTCGGGTACAGTTCGACTTTATCATCATTGACGAGGCGCACCACTGTATGGCACCTGGATACCAGAAGCTTTGGGAGATGTTCCCTAATAGCAAGAAACTGGGTGTAACAGCCACTCCTTGGCGTATGAGTCATTGCGGTTTTACGTCTTTGTTTGGCGATATTGTTTTGGCAAAGAGCATAGAGTGGTTTGTTAATCAGGGCTATTTGGCCAATTATGATTATATCAGTATCAAGCCAACCTCAGAGGTTCAGCATGCCATTAACGGAATAGATCGGATGGGAGCAGATGGAGATTATCTAGATTCTGAATTGAGTGCGGTAATAGATAAAGCCAAGATACGTGCTGGCTTATATAAAAGCTACGAGAAATATGCAAAGGGTAAGAAAGGCATTATCTATGCTATCGACCGCAAACATGCCAGTAATATCTGCGACTTATATGCAACGAAGGGTGTAAGTGTCTGTATGATAGATGGTACAACTCCTACAGCAGAGCGTGAGCAGAAGATTGCAGATTTCGCCAATGGCAGCATAGAGGTTATCGTGAATGTCAATATATTCTCCGAAGGATTTGATTGTCCTGATATTGAGTTTATTCAGTTGGCACGACCAACCAAGTCACTCTCGCTTTATCTTCAGCAAGTGGGAAGAGGTCTTCGCATATCGAAAGGGAAAGAGACCACGATTATATTGGATAATGTAGGACTTTACAACCGTTTCGGAACTCCAATGGCAAACCGGCATTGGCGGTATCATTTTCTCGGAACAGACGGGAATGAGGGCTATAATGATGGCTCTGGTATCAAGCGAGACTTGATTCTTGATTCTGATTCGGAATATGAGCCTGATTACACAGAGGACGACGAAGAAATGATGGTCGTAGAACATGCAGAGGGCAATGCTCAGGTAAGGCCTGATGCAGCTAATCAGGCAGCAAGTCTTTCTGAGTACAATGTATTTAGAAAGAATGGCTTGTACGGTGTCTGCAACCACAATAATAGGGTGATAGTTCCACCCATTTATGAAGAGATGCGCCCTTGCTATAAAGGGTATATCCCGTTTAAGCAAAACGGTAAGTGGGGTATCTTATTGGCAAATGGAACGGTTAAGGTTAAGCCGAAGTACTATAACATCGGACCGTTCATCAACGACCGAGCTGTGGTGCAGAATACAGCAGACAGCGAGGAATATTATATTAATGGAAATTTAGAAAGGATTAAATAAATAATGGCAACTGTAGAAAAAGATATAAAGGAAGAAAGTGCTAAGATAAAAGCTGTAAGGCGTATCGTCCGGAAACGTGCTGATAATTTGGATGATAAGGAAATATTGCCAACACCTATTTCCGATGGACCAAACTGGAAGGATTTAGTATTCTCCCATCCTGAACGTTGTGTCAGGATTGGTACACTCTTTAGTGGCATTGGTGCCATAGAACATGCTTTTCAACGTCTTGGTTTGAACCATAAAATAGTTTTTGCTGGAGACATAGAGCCAAAATGTAAAATTAGTTATTTTGCGAACTATAAAATCAATGAGGAAGATTGGTTTACTGATATTCGTGAGTTTGATGCAACTAAATATAAAGGAAAAGTAGATTTTATAGTTGGTGGAGCTCCTTGTCAGGCTTTTTCTATGGTTGGTCACAGATTAGGCTTCGAAGACGCAAGAGGTACTTTATTCTATGAATTTGCTCGTGTTGTAAAAGAGACAGAACCAAAAGTGTTCCTCTTTGAGAATGTCCGTGGATTATTGAGTCATGACAAGGGAAGAACTTGGCATGTAATTCATGATATTTTTGAAGAATTAGGCTATGATGTAAAGTTTAGGGTTCTGAATAGTTGTGATTATGGTATTCCTCAGCATCGGGAAAGAGTGTTCTGCTTAGGCTTTAAGAAGCCAACAGACTTTAAGTATCCTGCTCCTATTAAACTGGAATATAAAATGTATGATTTCTTGGAAGATTACATTGACACGAAGTATTTCTTAAAGGAAAAAGGTATTAAGTTTGTTACCAGTCATAAGAACAGAGAGAAGAGTTATACTCAGATAAATGGAGAAGTTGCGCTGTGCCAAAAGAGAAATCAGGAGTTTAATTGGCATGGAGATTTCGTGTATCATCCTGATTCTGAGTTAACTCCAACGAATGAAGCTTTTGATGAGTTTATATTTGACGTTCGTGATGTGGAAGAAAAATATTATCTTTCTGATAAGGTGGCAAAATATGTATTGGCAGGAGGAACCAAAAACTTCAAAACTTCAACAAAGACAGATTTGGATATAGCGAGACCTCTTTTACAGTCAATGCATAAAATGCATAGAGCCGGAGTTGATAACTATGTGACTTTCAAGGGAAGAATCCGAAAATTAACCCCTCGTGAATGTCATAGATTGATGGGATTTAAAGATTCTTATAAAATTGTAGTATGTGATACTTCTGCATATCAGCAAGCAGGTAATAGCATTGTTGTAGATGTACTTATAGCTTTGTTGAAACAGATGGATATTACGCAATACGGCGTCTGATATGGCAAATCGTATATTTAGATATATAGATGACTGGGCTTCCATCCGACTGGTTGACAGCTTTGTTAAAGACAACAAAGCTGGCACTGGTAATGGAGAAGCCAGTCTTTATCTGGGAAGTAAGAATGATCCTGATATCTTTTCTTTCTTTGGAGTTGAAGCCTTTGATGTACATTGTGTATTAATGCGAGATGAAGTCTTGGATTATTTGGATTCTGTAAAGCAGGAATACATAAACCACAGATTCAACTATAGGAATGAAGTGAGTCTTGATACATGGAGAGTTCTATACGAAGAGGTTAAACTGCTTCCTGAAGAATTGAACTTTGACCTGACAAGAAAAAGGCTAAATGACAAAAATGGAAGAGTTTACGCTCAGGAATTGACGTATAAACGTTCTAATCCTGATATAAATAAAGCTCCCAAAGCTTATACGTATAATTTAATAAGGCGTATCGCTATACCTGAAGTAACATTCCTGATGCTTACCAAGATGGGTGAAAATGATTCAGAAATGTATGCCAAAGTATATTACGATCCTGAAAACGAATAATTATGGCAGATATAATATGTAGATGGCGAAATGGTACTCCTAAAACGGTGATGGAATTAGCAAATTCATTGCCTCATGAAGTTATGCCTATATCCCAGTTCAGAAATTCCATGAAAGACAAATGGAATGGAGAATTCTTTCATACGCCATATCAGTTAGCTTGTCAGTTGGCGCTGTATTGTGAGGCAGAAGATGGTATGTATTATCCTAGATTCGATCATGATATTGATGAAACGGAAGCTCATAGATATTTGGAATTATGGATTAATCGTTATTATATCCCGAATCCCTATGTGGCTAGTGATGGATTTAAGGATTTAGAGTGCCCTACATATTTGATAAAGACACTCTATGATTATGTGTCTAAACACCCAGGTTGTGATTATGCTACAGCTTATCATAATTGTTTCCATGATGAGGCAAAGAATAATGATGATATTGTACGTAATTATATCAACCGCTACTCTAAAGTTCTTTCTTTTTCAAAGGAGGGAACATTGTCAACAACAAAAATAAACGCCAAGCAAATCTTTAGTTTTATGGATAGAAACAATAAAAAAGAGTTTTTCGATACTTTCGGATTGGAAAACGAAAAGTGTTTAATGGACAGTTATCTTGAAAAAGATATAGACAAAAAGAAAGAGATGTTCTATGAGTACCTGAAATCTACAGGACTTGCAGATTCGTCCTGTAAGCAATATGCCTACACTCATCCTTTTCATGAGGAAGTTATACAAATAGTTCAGGATGTTGCCCATAAAAGCAGTTTGTTTGATGTTATAGATCGATGGTCTATAAAAAAAATCTATGAACTGGTATGTCCTTTAGAAGCAAACAAAAAACAAGGTAACGCATGGTCTGCATCTATATCAAATTATAAAAACTTTGTGGATTACCTAGAAGTTGGCGTTAGCTCTGATAAAAACCCTAAAAATGACATTCAAGTAGGAAGAAAATTATTGAAGGAGACAAACAATATTGTCGACTTTTGGGGATTCGTTTTAAAAGTTATCCTGAAATATGATGAAAATCTGAGCAAACTTGAAAAACGGTTAAATTTTAACACAGTGACTGTTGGATTTAAATCTTGTCGTTTCGGTAAAAAAGTTGAGAGTCTAAAGTCAGTTACGGACTATAGACATCAAGATGATTGTGATACTTCAATAACATGGTTCCTCAAAGGGAATGAATACTGTTTCTTTAAGGAGCAAACTCTGCCATCATTGGAAATATTTGCTAATAATATCAACGAGATATACGGCGACAAATATTTGATAGAAATAGATAATAACAGCTATAGATTATACGAACTTGATAGCAGGACAAATGAACAGAATATAGATGTTAAGAAGATAGAGGACAAGGATAAATCCCTGAAATTCGGAGATTTCACCCCTCGCCAAATCATCTACTATGGTGCTCCTGGTACCGGTAAATCGCATACTATCAAGAAGGAAGAGGATGAAGGAAAGATTACCTGCATCCGTACTACCTTCCATCCTGATAGCGACTATGCTACATTTGTAGGCTGCTACAAGCCACATAAGATAAAGGACTCCCAGTGCCTGACTTATGAGTTTGTGGAGCAGGCTTTCCTGGAGGCTTACAAGCAAGCCTGGATGAACCCTGAGAAGGAAATTGCCCTGGTTATCGAGGAGATTAACCGAGGTAACTGTGCCCAGGTTTTTGGTGACATCTTCCAGCTGCTGGATAGAAGCGACGACGGATGGAGTACTTATCCTATCAAGGCTGATACGGATATAGCTGAACATCTGAAAGAACTCCGTATCCCAGGGTATGCTGCGTCTATGAACAAGAGATTCGGCCTGGATAAGGAGGGCAAGGACAGATACCCTGATAGAGACTGGTTTGGCTTTATGGCCCTGCCGCCTAACATGAGCATTCTGGCAACCATGAACACCAGCGACCAGAGTCTCTTCCCAATCGACTCTGCCTTTAAGCGCCGCTGGGACTGGAAGTATATCAAGATTAAGAAAGGCAAGAAGGAGAACGGCGAGGAACTGGGCTGGAATATCCAGATAAAGGATGCGAACGGAGAGCCTGTAAAGATAATAGACGAGAATACAACGCTCTCCTGGTGGAACTTTATCCAGAAGGTGAATGAAATCATCGCTTCCATGACATCCAGCGCCGATAAGCAGTTGGGCTATTTCTTCTGCAAGCCGTCTGAGAAGGCAAATGAGACTGACGAGAAGCCTACCATCATCACGGCTGATACACTGGTGGGTAAGGTGATATTCTATCTCTGGAACGATGTTTTCAAGGACTATGGTTTTGAGGATGCTTCGCTCTTTACTTATCAGGAGGAAAAGAATGGCAAGAAAACAGAAAAAGACCTTGCCTTCGCTGATTTCTATGATGAGGAAGGGGAACAGGTCAATACAGTGAGACTGGTTGACTTTCTGAACAGAATTATGAAGTGGCAAAATAATAATACGGAGAACGAATAATGTATATTCTATTTGAGGAACATCAGTACGAAAGCTCAGCTGTAGAGAAGATTCTGAAGGACATTTATGTGCTGCAGGATGTGGACAAGAAGGTGAGCGTGCAGTATGTGGGTTATTTCTATAATCCACAGCTGAGAGATTGTGTATTTATCCTGCCAAAGGTGCTCTTGAAGGATGATCCTCAAAAGAAAAAGGAGGTGCTGGCTGGCGTAACGCTGGAGGATGGGGAAACGGTATGCCCAGAACAGGTGTTGACGCCTCAGGAGCAGAAAAAACTGAGCCGGGAGTACCGTAAATTCATCTACGAATTCTCGGTCTGGGTATATAGGGCACTGAGCGTGTTCTATAAGGCTAATCCTACCAGCAAGGCTATCCTCTACAAACACATCACCCGAACAGGAAAGGGTAAGCGGCAGCATACGAATACTTATCTCGACATCGTTCTTTCGCTGATCAGGTTTAATCAGGAGAACCGTGACTTCGTGCTCTTTACCGTCAAGAATCTGCACCGTGGCAACAATAAGATTAACTGGACGAAAACCATCAGTCATTCTTCTGCCTTCATGCAGGGAAACGGAGCGCCTGTGTATCTGAAACTTGTCAATAAAAAGCGCATCGTGAACTATGAGGAGGAGCTGTTTATCATCTACTATAGCATTCTGAACTATCTGAATGCTGAATATGGTTTCCAAACGCCTATCAATATCCAGTATGAACTGATTACGGGTAAGCAGTTTAAGGAATATCTGAAGGGCATGGGCAAGATGAGACTCATGCAGATTAAGTATAAGTATTTTTCGGATAAGGCGCTGCAGCTCTGGGATATGTGCTATGCCTTCTTCGAGAATTCTTATCGCATCGCCATCAATGCGCATGCTCAGGAATATATTCTTGCCAAGAATTTCAATATCGTGTTCGAGGCTATGATTGACGACCTGATTGGTACGCCTCATACCGATATTCCTAAGGGACTTGCTGACCAGAAGGACGGCAAGCGGGTGGACCATCTCTATACCGACCTGGCTCTTACATCGAATGATGCGCAGGCCAGCAGAGAGGTATATTATATCGGCGACAGCAAGTATTATAAGAACGGACATCCGCTTACTTCGGAATCTATCTACAAGCAATATACTTATGCCCGGAATGTGATTCAGTGGAACATCAATCTGTTCCTCTCTGATGATACCGCCTTTGATGATGAAGACAAAAAAAACAGGGCGAAGGACAGGGAGAGCTTCAGGGATATCCATTTGCAGGATATCGGAGCTACAGAGGGGTATGACGTGATTCCTAACTTCTTTATCAGTGGTTTCGTGTATGATGATCACCGGTATAATGCAGGGGAGAAGAATATCCGCAAGCATTATAATGGTAATGGGGAGCACTGTACGACGGTTTCGTATCAGTTTCCTGACAGGCTCTTCGACCGCGATACGCTCTTCCTTTCGCAGTATGATGTCAATTTCCTTTATGTGCTTTTCCTATATGCCCGAAATAAGGCAAACGAAAAGGCGCAGTGGAAGAGGAAGGTGAGAGATATTTTCCGCAACGAGATAAGGGAGGTGATACAGAAAAACTACTGCATCTATGCCATGAGAGCCAAACTGGGCGTTGATGGCGAGTTGTATATGCAGAAACACTTCTATGAGATGAACGGTAGGGTGTTTAAGCCTTATGGTGAGGATAGGGAGGTGTACTTTGCTTATGCCCGTCCTTTAGATAAATGGACAGAGACGGAGGGGCAGTTTAATGAGCTGAAGCAAGATTTCATCATCGACAAGTGTAACATGGGTAAGGACCCTGAGAAGGTGTTGAAACCGGCTGTGGAACAGGAAATGGAGCAGCCTCTGAATTCACCGCAATGGCTTACTGTGCATTATCTGGAGCGTGATTTGAGTCGTGGCATCCTGGTGGGTTATTATAAATCAGAAGAGCATCTGAAGTGGATTCTGGGCAATAACGACAGGGGTAGTCTGGTTTATAATGTGCGTCTGAAATTAAAGGAAGATGAGGCGCGTGATGGTGCCCATTCTGCCTATTTCTACGAAAAGCAGAATATTCATTTCGTGATTCTCTATACCGATGGTGCAGAGGAGACGGGTAAATATCACGTGTTCCACGTAAAGGATACGGCAAGTAAGGTGACAGAAGAAAGAATGCGCAATACCTGGTATCCGATGGAAACCGTAGAGGGAGACGATGATGGTGCGAAGCGAAATTACTTCTTCTTCCGTTTTGATGAGGAGGTGAATATCGGCAATATTGATATCGGCAGATTGTTGCAGGATATGAGGGCTGAGCATCTTAAGAAATTCCAAAGCTATGTTCCTGGCGAGCCTATGTTTACAACGGCAGAAAAACTGATGGAGTATAGGGGAAAATAGTTTTGTTTAGGGCTTTTTAAAAAAGATAGAGTAAAATGTCAGACCGTTTAACCATAGAACAGCGCCACAACAATATGGCGGCAATAAGGAGCAAGGATGCCGAACGGAGATACTTGTTGAGTACCATAGTCAACATATTTATCTACCGGTGTCCCTAATCTATCTCTCCGCTATCACTTCAATCCCATCTTTCTCAATCTCTTTGAGCCGGAAGGGGTTGAGGTGCTGGTGCTTTCGGATAATATCGACAGGGCAACCCAGAAGGGCTTCAAGGTATGCCTTCAGACGGACTATCAGGAAAAACTTAGGGGGCATTTCTACATAGATATCTACATCGCTGCCATCATGGTGCTGGTTTCTTGCCTTCTCTTGTTTTCATTCTTAATATCCTTTTTAAAAAGGCTTTTGCCCCTACAGGGCGCAAGGCTGATTGCGCTTATACCCAGGGTGATGCCCTGGGCTAGGAGCTTCTGGGCCTTCAGCCCGTACCTGAACCACATGCGGAACTAGAGTTAGGAACCAATAATTTGAAATCGTCAACAGGCTGTAGACGATTTCGTTTATTGGCTGCAACTTGTTGAATATCAATGGTTATTGTGCTATCAGTGAATTTGTCCGCAAGTTGCGGACGAATTGCAGACAATCGGAAAAAGTGACTACAGTACCGCTGCACAGACCTTGCGGAACCAGTCGAGTTTCTTGCCGCTCATTTCTGCTATGGATAAGTTCTCTTTGTTCACATCTTCTGGCTCAAATTCATAATAAGAATCTTCGGTAGGGAGATAATCCTCTGGAAGATCTTCTATGGAGTGGGCCTATTGCCAAAAACTCTTCGTAAGAATATTACCATCAAATGAGTGGAATCATATAGAATGGCAGCAATAAGGTATTGCCATCGTTCGTCAAATCCTTAGTATACAACAAGTAGCGTTGTGACACCACCTTAGAGTATTTATCGCAAAAGGCATCTAGCGACGCATGAGTTTTATAGCCAGATGACTTCACCTCTATCGGACAAATCTTGGCTCCTCGAGACAAAAGGAAATCAATCTCGTAATTATGCGTTGCATCTTTAGCCCACGAATAATAAAACAACTTGTTACCATTCGCCGTCAACATTTGGGCTACCAGATTCTCGTAAATATAGCCCAGATTGGCAGAAAGTTTGTCACTCAACAGTTTCTCATAAATCACGTTCTCCGTAAACGACTTGTCCCAAAACGCCAAAGTCACAAACAAACCTGTATCTGCACAAAACAGTTTAAACTTTGAATTGTCTTGATGCAATGACATCCCTACATTGGGATCATTGGAATGATAAGCAAACAAAACAGTCTTACTATCTTCCATCTCTCGAAGTAGTCCTTGGAGTTTGTCCGTATCCACACTTCCCACAACAGAATAAGGTTTATATCGATTACTATTCTGATTCAACTGGGCAGGAATATTCAAGAATAACTGTTCTATTCTGCGAGAGGGATCTATCTTTTGAAAATCATCTAGATACAAACGAATGATATCCCGCTTTACCAAATCTACCATACTGAGATTATTTGTCTCCAAATACTCATTTACAGCTTGAGGCATACCACCAACAAGCATATATAGACGAAGTTCCCTCATCTTTGTTCGATGAGCTTGGCCTAGCATCAGCCGTTTATCAAAGAATTGCTTGAGCAAAGGAATTGATGCCGTATCTCCCATCGCCCAACGAAATTCTTCGTAATCCAACGGGTACATGGCGACTCTTTCCTCTTCACTAGGAATGGTAATGCCCTTCGTATTTTTAGTGATACTGATAAGAGACCCCGTCTCTATATAATCATACCTTCCATCCTCCACCAAATACTTGATGGCTTGTCTTGCTTTAGGGCACGCCTGCACCTCATCAAAAATGATGGCAGACTTCCTTGCTACGAGAGAAACATTATATATAGCTTGCAACTGAAGGAAGATAAAATCCAAGTCCATCAAATCGTCAAATAGTGAAACAACTCGCTTGGATGCCTTATTGAAGTCAATGAGAATATAAGATTCATATTCTTTCTGAGCAAATTCCTTCACCAGCGTTGACTTTCCAACGCGACGTGCTCCTTCTACGAGAATGGCTGTTTCTCCCTTTCTCGTATTCTTCCATTGCAGGAGTCTATCATATAGTTTTCGTTTAAAAAATCTATTCATCTTATTTTCTATTGTTTACGAAATCTTTAACTTCTTGATTTTATGCCTTTTGGCGGTGCAAAAATACAAAAATATTAGAAAATACGCAAATCTTTTTAGCTAAAATATTAGAAAATACGCAAATCTTTTTAGTGGAAATATTTGAAAATACGCAAATCTTTTCGGTCTGTAAGGGCAAAAGCTTTAAAACTCCAGACAAAACATAAAGCTTTTGCCCCTACAGGGCGCAAGGCTAATTGCGCTTATACCCAGGGTGATACTCTGGGCTAGGAGCTTCTGGGCCTTCAGCCCGTAAGGGGTAAGGTGGAAGCTAAATAGTAGAAAAACAAGCTTAATTATATAAATAATCCTAAAAAACAAAATATTTATGGAAGAAACTATTGTATTTCAATATTTCTATATATCTTTGCAATGAAAATTTAAATCATGGAATTATGAGAATTATTTCGCATAGGAAACTAAAAGAGTTTTACGAGACCCCTGGGCGAGAAGACTCAAAAGTAGCTCTGGAAAGATGGTACCAGATTGCGGAAGAAGCAGAATGGCGCAACTTTTCTGATATAAGAACTGACTTTCCTGATGCTGACTACGTAGGTAATCAACATTACGTATTCAACATTCGAGGAAACAGGTATAGGTTGGTAGTGGTTATTAAATTTACAATAGGCCGACTCTTCGTAAGATTTGTCGGAACACATAGTGAATATGACAAAATAGATTGTTCCACCATTTAATAAAAACAATTATGGATAGAATTACGAAAGAACAATATGAGTTTGCACTCAACAGAATAGAAGATCTCCTGCCATTGGTAACGGACTATACGCCTGCCAATGATAAGAATGCCATAGAACTGACATTAATGTCGGACATTGTTGAGTCATACGAAAAGAAACATTTTCCTATCGGAAAGCCTTCTGTTTCTGAACTTATCGAACTTTCTTTAAATGAAAAGAAAATGACTCAAAAACAACTGGCTTCAGAAATTGGAGTAAGTCCTTCACGTATTAACGATTATGTAACAGGGCGCTCTGAGCCTACTCTAAAAATAGCTAGATTGCTATGCAAGGTTCTGAACATAACGCCTGCTGCGATGTTGCAATGTTAAGCAGATGTTGATGATAAATTAAAAATGTCTGACCGTTTAACCATAGAACAGCGCCACAACAATATGGCGGCAATAAGGGGCAGGGATACCAAACCGGAGATTCTTGTCAGGAAATTTCTGTGGAGTAGGGGATTCAGGTATCGGCTCAATCATCCGCGGTTGCCGGGCAAGCCGGACATCGTGCTGAGGAAGTATCGTACCTGTATTCTTGTGAACGGATGCTTCTGGCACGGACATGAAGGGTGCAAATATTATGTGGTGCCGAAATCGAACACCGGGTTCTGGATGGAGAAGATCAGGAGGAACCGGGAGAGGGACCATGAGGTGCTGCACCGGCTGGCTGAAATGGGATGGCATACCATCGTGATATGGGAATGTGAACTGAAGCCGGCGGTAAGGGAGAAGACGCTGGAGTCGCTCGCCTTTACGCTGAACCATATCTATCTGGAAGATCATCATATCAGAAGATATGAATTGCCGGAAGAAGTGCCGGAAATGGTGGCGGAGCCGGAGGCGGAAAGACGGGAGGAATAGGCAGGGATTTCACGGATTTTTTAAGTGGACTCTTAACTCAAGTTTCGCATGTGGTTTAAGTACGGGCTGAAGGTCCACAAGAGGGTGTGTCATAAATCAACAGTTCGCCAACGACTCAAAAGAGTTCGCTAACTCAGAAAAACAGTTCGCCAACGACTCAAAAGAGTTCGCCAACTCAGAAAAACAGTTCGCCAACGACACCAAAGAGTTCGCCAACGAAAAGAAAGAAACAGTCCAAGAAGTCAAGCAAAGAAAAGTGTTCGTGAAGGCTAAAAGAGCCATCTGCAAACTTATCACTACTAATCCAAAGGTGACAACTGCGCAAATAGCTTGTAGGAGTAGCCAACCATTTGTGCCCGGCTAACAAAGCAACAGAGCAAAACTACAAGTATACATATGAATCTAATCTTCATCTTCTGCCTCTTTTCCCTTTTGTAGTTCAAAAAATTCTTTCTGTTCACGGATTTCTCGGCTCAACTCTTCTTCTGTAGGAAGATAAGTAAGATACTTAGCGGCAAAGAGCTGCTTGCTGTCTTTCAATATGGAATAACGTGCAAGGTCATTGCTAGTGTCAGAACACAGAACCAAACCGATAGTAGGATTATTGCCTTCCTCTTTCTTCAACTCGTCATACATTCTGACGTACATATCCATCTGTCCCACATCCTGATGAGTTATCTGCGTAGTCTTTAAATCAATAATGAGATAGGACTTTAGGATGATGTTGTAAAACACAAGGTCGATATAGAAATCGCCCATATCCGTCTTGATATGCTGTTGGCGAGCCACAAACGCATAGCCTTTGCCCAACTCCATGATGAAAGTCTGCAGATGGTCGATAATGGCAGTTTCCAGTTTCGATTCACTATAGGCTGGGTTCTGTGGTAATCCTAAGAACTCTGCTATCACAGGATTCTTGAGATAAGAGAGTTTGTCTTTTTCGAAATCTGAAGTCAGCGAACGCATTTCGTCACTTACCTCTTTGCGCAGATGTTCAGGGGTTTGCAACAAACGATAATAGTATTGTGAGGAGATATTACGCTGTAAGGTACGGTAATCCCATTGCTCACGAGCTGCCTCCTTCAAATACCACAACCTTGCATCCGCATCTTTTACACGCAGTAAGCGTTCATAGTGAAGCCATGATAGGTTAGGATAGAATGGTATCGTAGATTCGTCAAGCGGTGCTTGACGAATTGGTTTGTCTGTGAGTTTGAATTGGTCAAGCATTGCTTGACCAAATTGTAATTTACTGAACATCAGGTAAAAAGAGCGCATGTTCTTTATGCTTGTCAGTCCGAATCCTCTGCCGTATTCTTCTGTAAGGGTTTGGGAGGCCAATTCGATGACATGTTTGCCATATTGCGCACGTTCCTTTCCTTTTTGTTCCTGTGTCACGATATGCCAACCGATAAGCCAATTGCGAACCACCAATAGATGGTCTGCATTGCGATAGGCTTGCCGACGTGCTTCCCCGGCTAAAAGCTTCAAGTCAGAGACAAAGATTTTCTCTGATTGAGTCAGCTTTTCTGTTATGTTTGTTAATGCAGATTTTTCCATATTATTCAATCCTTTTTCATAATTTGTGGGACACCGCCCCATATTTTACAATTCTTCTGGTGTACAATAGTAATCGTCAACAGTCTGTACATCTTTGTTCCAATCTTGCAATTGTTTAATGGCTTCCTTAATTTGTATTAAGGTTCCAATAATTCTATTTGATGATGTATATTCCGTCATGTTCTATTTCTTTAAGGAGGAATGGATTGATATGCTTGTGCAATCTTACAATGTCAACAGAACATTCCAGCAGGTTTTCTAGAAAACGTTTCAGTCTTACTACAAGGAACATTTTCGGTTCCATATCTACGCATATATCAACGTCACTACCTTCTTTCTGTTCGTTTCTAGACACAGAACCGAAAAGGCGTAATGATTTAATGCCAAAGTTCTTTTTTAGCTCTTCGGCATGAGAAGTGATGAGTGATATATAATATTCCCTTGACTTCATAATTATCGTTTTTGTTTCTACCGCAAAGATAGTGCAAATCGAGTGCAGAACATCAAGCTTGCTTGAATGTTTTGCCGAGATGCAGCCTATCTTCTGCAAAGATAAAATAAAAACCTGAAACTACCAAGTAAAAGCCTTCTTTTTATGAATTATTACACGATTTATGAGAAATTACTGATAAGCTTATATTTCCTTTGCCATCTTTTTTTTCTGCAAAAAAAAGCAATATTTCTCTTTTTTGCAAGTTTTTAGGCTTTTTCTTTTGTGTTTTCATGAGAAAAGATTAATTTTGCCAATGAATGGGTTTATTGATATAAGAATTGTTTCTTTTAATAGAATTAAATAATATGAGTATATTGGACAAAATACCTTCTTTGGCAGAAAATGAACTCTTCCAGAAACTTGCTGCGATAGAGGACATTACTGCACTCTGCAAGGAAGATCAAGAGAAATATGATGATGCAATCAAGGTGATGCGTGACCATATTGCAGCTTATAAAGGAGCTATCATAGAGGGTAAAATAGAAATAGCTAAGAATATGCTGATGGAAAACGAGCCTATTGATAAAATCGCAAGATATACAGGGCTTGCCAAGGAGGATATTTTAAAACTCAACTAATATTTGAACGAGGTTGCTGGTAAGAGTGACCTCGTTTTTATTTCTAAGTTACGTTAAAAGAAGTCTTTGTAAATAAAGAGTATGTCGGACCGTTTGACCATAGAACAGCGCCACAACAATATGGCGGATTGCGCTTATAACCAGGGTGTTACCCTGGGGGAGGAGCTTCTGCCCCTTCAGGGCGTGTGGGGCAAGGTATCTAAAGTACCGCTGCACAGACCTTGCGGAACCAGTCGAGTTTCTTGCCGCTCATTTCTGCTATGGATAAGTTCTCTTTGTTCACATCATCCTTGTATTTGTCGATGATACGTTGATGATGAAACCATGGAATAAAGAATAGAATTTTGAAATCGTCTACACGCGTGTAGACGATTTTGTTTTTTTATCTCTAACTCGCTGAATATCTGTTTTATACAAGTCCTCTTCAAAATCGTCCGCAGCCTGCGGAACTTTTTCACATAGTGGAGCATATAGTTTGAAAAACTTACTCATATAGCGCAAGTTTATGGGCGAGAATCCCTTCACCCCGGCATTTTTCAACCTGATGGTTGAAATTGTTTTATATCTCCTCGCAAGCCACCATTTCCGCTCCGCGGTAGATAACCACCAGCTTGTGGAGCTTTGTAGTCTTTACTGCCTCTCTGACCATATCACTGTCCGCATAGCGAGAGATTTGAGCTGAAGCCTCCTCGAAGAGCTTTTTCACTTGCTCATCTGTGGTTTGGCTCTTGCAATATTTCAACTCGATGATATATGAATCTACCATGTCCTTGTAGATGTCACAGAGCGGAGAGAGGAAGATGTCAGCATAGCCGCCGTCATTGTCCAGCTCAGAGATAGGGCGATAGAACTTGTTCTGGCTTGTCATCGCCAAGGTGAAGCCATGCACGAAAGCCTCTCCCTTCTGCTTGTCTCGCTGGGAGGAGTACTTCTTCAGGCAGTCGGCGATATACTCAAAGTATGGCTTGAATTGTCCATCGTATGCCAGTTTGCTCTCCAGTTTACCCTTGCTATATCTATCATATACCAAGTCGTTCTCCTTGTAGGTGTCGAGCAGGTAGGTGTACATCTGGTCTCGCACCACCTCATTCGGGATGATGAACTTGGTCTCACCCTTGTATGTTCCGTCTATCGTCACCATGCCGAAATAGAACAGCAGGCTGAGGAAGTTGTCTGGGTCGTTGATTCGCTCGGCAGGGAAGTTCTCGTTGAGCGTGCCTATCACGAATCCCTGGGTTACCAACTGCTGGATGATGCTGGCATCGTGGGCGAACTCCTTGTCGTGGCGGATGAGCATTCGCAACTTGTCATAGTCGATACGGATGTTGGTCTCTACCATGGAGTCGGGGATGTCGTACTCATTATCTATATAGTTGCTAATGAAATTGAGTACCATCACGGAGTTGTACATCGTGGTCTTGCCATAGCTCTTGACGGCAAAGCAATAGTTGTCGTACCAAGGCTTCATCACCTTGATCAGCTCATCGGTGGTGTGATTGAACGGCAGAACGCTGCGGTAATAATCCAGCATCTCTCTCACTTCTTCTTCCGTGAAGCCCGTCATCTCATTGAATTTTGGGCTTAGGGAGTAGTTGGTTCCGATGTTGAATCCGCTGGTCAGGTCATCCATGGTCACAGGGCTTACTCCCGTGACGAACACTCTGCCCAGAGTATTGCCAGCCGCACCCTTGATGGTGTTGAAGAACTGGCGCAAGTATCCCTCTCCGTGGGTCTGGTTGCGATACCTCATAAGATGCTCCTCATGGGCGAGAATCATGTTGGTGAAGTTGTCGTACTCATCGATGAAGAGATAAATCTTCTTCCCCACCTCCTGGCATTTCTGGCAAAGAAACCTCAGTTGAGACACTGCATCTGTTAACTTTTCCATTCCTTCCTTGGTATTGGCAGGAAGAATATGTGCATAGATGTCGCAGAAGAAATTGAATACAAGGCGACAATGGTTGTCCAGTCCATCCTTATAATCATCCAATCCTGCTGCCACCTCGGCAAAATTGAGGTGGATGATGAGATATGTACTATGCTCTGGTGTAGGATTCTGCCCGATGTATAGCTTGCCAAAGATTTCATCAAACTTGTCTTTCTTGTTGATGTCATAGTAATTTTCAAGCATGGAGAGGGTAAGTGTCTTGCCGAAACGGCGAGGGCGAATGAAGAAGAAATACTTGTTGGATTCTTCTATTTGCTCTATGAAAGGAGTCTTGTCCACATAGTAACAATCCTCTTTTATGACATCCTCAAAATTCTGCATGCCGTATGGTATGCGCTTGCGATAAATGCGCTTTGGTCTTACTATCATAACTCAGTTTGATTATTCGTTTTTGAATCTGATGGCAAAGATAATACTTTATCTCCTAATCTCCAAAACTTTTCCCGAAAAACTTCTAACATCCAGCTAGTATATTTTTCTTTTAAGCAAGTTTTGGGGCTTTTCTTTTGTGTTTTCATGGAGAAAGATGATAGGAAATCAGGTTTAGGGTGATTCCTTTTTTCTTTACAAAACAGGATGGAGGGAGAAGGAGAGGAG
Organism: Segatella copri DSM 18205; assembly: GCF_025151535.1. Taxonomy (NCBI): domain Bacteria; kingdom Pseudomonadati; phylum Bacteroidota; class Bacteroidia; order Bacteroidales; family Prevotellaceae; genus Segatella; species Segatella copri. The sequence continues at coordinate 1,686,164 of NZ_CP102288.1, read as the reverse complement.
AAGGATTGAGGGAGCGTTACAGTTGTGACAGTTGTGACAGTTGTGACAGTTTTCAGGGGAGGGGTATATGAAATCGGGCTGCTTTCAAATTGTTATTATTATATTTAACTTATTATATATATTTTTATATATATTATAAGTTACCTCTAAAGAGAGGGAGGTGGGGGAGGCGCTGAAAACTGTCACAACTGTCACAACTGTCACACTTTGGAGGTGGAAATGGGTTCGGTGGTTGATGATGGATTTCTTGCTTCCTGTTGCTTTTCGGAGTGAGAAAGCATAGAGAAACTTTTTACATTACATAGTTTTCTCACACGATAAATTATGAGTTGGCAAGATTAACCGGATGTGTTCGAAGTGTTAAATCTGTTTAACATAACTCTGCAGGGTGAAATTTGGTAGTATCAGAAAATTGCCGTACCTTTGCACTGTCGTTCGAAGAAAGGCTGCACTCGACAAAGCTTAAGCAAGCTTAGCTCTGTTCTCGTTTGCACTTTCTTTGCACTGTCGTTCGAAGAAAGGATGCACTCAACAAAGCGCACCCCACCAAGTTAACATTCAACACTCAACATTCAACATTTATATTAACCCTTTAATATTTTAATATCATGGAACAGAAAGGAACATTGAAGTATCGTAAGTTGCAGCGTACACCACAGAGCGGCGAGAACGCAGGTAAGAAAAAGTGGTATGCCACTGCGGTAACCGACCGCGAGGTGGATTTCGAGGGATTCGTATCTCACATCTCTGACCACGGTTCGCCTTACTCCCGAGGTACTATCCACGGTGTGCTGATGGATGCACTCGACCATCTGCAGGAGTTGATTCTCGACGGTAAGAGTGTGCGTCTCTCTGACCTCGGCCTGTTCTCCATCGGTATGACTTCGAAGGCGGAGGATACCAAGGAGAAGGTAACGGCTGCCAGCGTAGAGGGTGTACACCTGATTGTGAGAAACACAAAAAGCTGGAGCAACTCTGAGCTGCGCAAGAAGTGCAAGATTCAGGAGTACGGCGGCTATACCGGCACCGACGAGGGTGGCACCTCTGGTGGTACCTCTGGCGGCACAGAACAAGGCGGCGACACCAGCCAGGGCGGCTCCGGAACTACCGGCGGCGGCTCTCAGGAAGGCGGCGACGGGCTTGAATAAAGCCCTCGCCTGAGGCCAACCAAGTCAACATTAAACATTCAACATTAAAAATTAAAAATTAAACATTATGAAAGCAAGTACCTGGAAAACAATTTTGCAGATTGCAATCTCCTTCCTTACAGCCATCGCTACCACCCTCGGTATAACAAGCTGCAGCAGCCTTTAAAAGGTAAAAAGGTAAAAAAGTAAAAAGGTAAAAAGAACCTTAGCCCCTTTGTGCCCCTGTCCCCAGCGATTCCATCGCTGGTCCCCCCAGAAAGCCTTTACCATAAAGGAAACCCAAAAAAGCCCCGATGCATCACGCATCGGGGCTTTTGCTTTATCTGCTTTATCTGCTTTTTCTTCGTTTATCGGATATCTCTTCCTTCCTGGCTGTATCCTTCGAGCATCTTCGGACTGCTGATAGGCTTGCGCGAACAGTAATCGAAATCTACCTTCTTGTAGCCCTGGCTGGAACGCCAGCGGATGGTGAGCTTCACCGTCTTGCCTTCGGTATCAGGCACGGCATCGTTCAGATTGAACGCTACGAGGGCATCGCGCCAGTAGTTCTGAGAGTCGCCATTAACATTGTGGCGCAGCTCTACCTCGTAAGGATTCTCTGGATTCACACCCGTAACGAGGTTGATGTAATGCACCTTCTGACCGCCCCAGAGAGCACGGAAACGGAGGGTGAGATAGCCATCTTCTGCCACCGTTACCCAGTCGCGCACGATGTCGACCATGTCGTTGCCATACTTCTCGCTGTTCTCGGTATCAGAACCGAGCGATGGAACTGGCTTCTTGGTCAGGATGCTGTCTATCCAGTTGACGTGAATCACCTGGTTATACTTCTCGCTCTTCTCCGAGGTCTGCGTGTAGTTGACCAGGGCGCGAACCTCCTTACCGTCAAAAATGGTAGGTTTCAGGTTCTTGGCGAGCAGCGTGGTGTTGTCGTCGAGCTGCAGATAGCAGGCATCGCCACTCTTCTTCACGGTTACCAGTGCGTTAGGAAAAACGCGATCCCAGTCGGTATCGTTATCGTTATCGCACGACTGGAATGTGAGGGCCGACAGGAGCATCATCGCTGCCAGCCCGATCTTCTTGAAATCAATTTTTCTCATATATAATGTTCCTTTCTTTTTATTGTTTCACTTTCTGATAATAAAATAAGAAAGGAACAGAAATCTTGCTTCTGATTTAGAAAAAGATTGTTAAAAGTTCAATTAAAAATAATACGTGCAGCCGATGGTGGCAGCGCGGTTGCCGAAGTGCTGGCTCGCCATATCGTGGAAGCGGCCTTCGAGCGTCCAGTGCTTGCCCAGATTCTTGTATACCCCTACCTCGGCATAGAGATTAGCCGGGGTGTAGGTATCGCTGCGGCGACGGGTACACCAGATGAGGCTGCCCGTAAAGCGCCAGCCATCGGCCATTGTGAGCTGCGGTGCCAACTTGAACACGGCAAAATGATTATACTCCGCATTGTGCTGCTGAGCCTCCTCTGAAGGGGTTTCGCTGCGCTGCCAGAAGTAGTTGACTCCGGCTGTGAGGCGAAGGATGCCCTTGTGCCAGAAGGCGGTGGAGCCGATGCCGAGCGTATTGTCGTGGATGGCGCTGAGCAGGTGCTGGTGGATGTTCTTCACCGAGGTGCTGAGCACGAAGGCAGGACGGCTGTAGGTATGCTTGAGCTCTACCACATTCGCCATACTGTTGCCGATATCGGCGGTATAAACCGGCTGCCAGGTGCCCTCCATATCGCCCGCGGTAACGAAATCGCCAAACTCGGGATTGAAGATGCGGCGGCAGTAGGTGGCCTGCAGGGTATGACCCGGCGTGAAGCTGTAATAGGCGCTCACCGAGTAGATATGGTTGCGCGTGGTATGCTTCCAGTGCTCTTCCGGCGCAATCTGCTTAGGACGGAAGTTGATGATGCGGAAGCGGTCGCCTGCCATGAATCCCCACTTGCCGATGTTGTAATCCAGCTGGGCGTAGAAATCCTGGTAGTTGGAATGGTTGGTGTAACCGGCGATGCAGTTCTTCTCGATGGAGAGTCCGCCCTCGAAACCTGCCGTAATCCAGAGATTGGAGGTGATGACCGGAGTGGCGTATTCTACTACCATGAAGGGGTAGGTAGAGTGGTTCTGGTAAGGCGCAGTCTGGTTTTCTTCCAGCGTGCGTCCGTTGTCGCTGATATGCTCGGCTCCGAGGGTAAAGAGGATGTTGGAGCCGTTGTCGGCGAGCGTGCGGGTATAGTCGGCCTGCAGATGATAGGCGCGCACGTAATCGGCCGGGGTGTGGGTGAAATGGTTGCGGGTATAGGTCTGCATCGCATCTATTTCGAGCACATCCTTCGCGGTAGGTGTCCAGAGCAGATTGAGCTTGGCGCCCTCGTGGGAGTAGTGGTTCACGGTGGTGCCTGAGATGCCCTGGTAGGCGTCCTTATCGCTGCTGGAGGTGCGCTGGAAGTTGCCTTCTACATGACTGAGCACGCGGAGTTTATCCTGCTGGCTCATGACGCTGACGATGCCTTTTGCGCCGCCGTAGGTATCACCGAAGAGTCCCCATCTGCCGGTGGTTCCGTTCTCCTTCTTGCGCAGCGTGATGTCGATGACTTTCTTCAGACTGCTGCATCCCTTCATCACTTCGGCGTTCTGGCACACCTTGATGGTTTCAATCTCCCGAGCCTTGAAATGGTGGAGGAAGGTGGCGTAATCGAGTCCGTATTCCTGGTTGTCGATGCGGATGACGAACTTGCCGTAGAGGTTGGCGAATGGATCTCCGCCGATGATGTTGTTGCCGTCGAGCGAGATGACTTCCGGGCACATCATGAGCACATCGAGGAGTGATTCTTCGCCTGTGAGTTCCATTTCTGGAATATGCATGATGTATCTGTCGCCGATATGTTCTATCGGAGCGGCCTGTGTCTGGTAAGTAGTACTGGCTATCGCGAGTGCGATGATGAGCAGGCTTTTCTTCGTACTGTTGTTTATCTTCATTTTTTTTCTAATTTATATGATTGGTAAAAAGGATTTCTTTGTGCCAAATTTATTTGCAAAGATAAGCAAAAAACGGGTAATAACGAAAAAATGGAGATTTTTTTATCGTTCAATGCGTAAAAAAGATGTCATTGCGTAAAAAAGTGGAGAACGGGGCAAAAAAAAGGCATAAAACTTGCGTGGCATTATTTTTTTTTACTATCTTTGCAAAAGAAGAAGAAATTTCAAAGAACTATACATATATATAATAACCTTTAAAAAAGATAAGAACTTATGAAGCGACTATTACACATTCAATTTCTATTGGTATTGTTGCTGGCGCTGGGATACTCTCCTCTGCAGGCCAAGCGAATCACACAATGGCAGGCTCAGCAACAGGCCTACAGCTTCTGGGGAAAGCAGATGCCGCAGAAGGCGAAGGCGAAGAGCCGCACGGCTACTACTGCATCGCCATCGGATGCTTACTATGTATTTAACAACGATGCCGGCGGATTCGTCATTATCGCTGGTGATGATGCCGTAGCGCCAGTATTGGGCTATACCTCAACGGGATCATTTGATGCCGAGAATCTGCCTGACGGACTGAAGGATCTGCTGAAGAGCTATGAACGGCAGATTGCGGCGCTGGGCGACAATTATGTAGCAAACCAAACTGCCACAAGAGCAGCATTTACAGGCGAAAAACTGCTCAAAACCGCAGAATGGGACCAAAATGTTCCTTTCAATAAGTATACGCCAAGCAACTATGTAACAGGCTGTGTAGCAACGGCTGGAGCCATCGTAATGAAGCACCACGGCTATCCTGCCAAGGGCACCGGAAGTCATTCTTATACCTGGAACGGCAAGACCCTGACTGCCAATTTCGAGCATACCTACGATTGGACAAGCATGCCTGCCAAATATGACGGCACCAACGATGCCGCTTTCGACGGCGTGGCAAGACTGATGGCAGACCTCGGTGTGGCTGTGGAGATGCAGTATAATAAGGACGGAAGCGGTGCGTATATCGGCAACCTGGTAACCGCCCTGCAGAAGCATTTCGGCTACAGCAAACTTTCGCATCTGATGGCAATAGAAGATGTGGGTGCTGAGGCATGGAACGGCAGACTGCGCGACGAGATTGATGCCAACCGCCCCGTGCTCTATGCTGCTTCTGACCCAGCTAGAGGCGGTCATGCCTTCGTAATTGATGGATACAAGGACGAAAGCTTCAGCGTAAACTGGGGCTGGGGCGGCTATTGTGATGGTTTCTACCAGATAGGAGCCCTGAATCCGGAAAGCGCAGGAAAGCCAACGGGCGATAAATATAATGTAGGTCAATCGGCAGTATTCGGCATGGAACCATCTGGCGGAACGGAGAAAGTGTCTGCTATCGGATTCGTGAAGGATAAAGATCGGATGCAGGTACAGAATATGAATATTACCGACGTAAAGAAGGGTCAGAAAGGTACACTCTTTTCTATGCCTATCGGTAATACAGGTGACCGTGTTTTTACCGGAGAGTGCGTCGTAGCCCTTATGAATGCTAAGGGAGAAAGGCGAGAAATCGTATCGTCTCAACCTATGAAATTGGACAAATTGGCAGTTAATAGGTATTATATTTCTCCAACTTTTTCTCTGCAGTTTACACTGGATGCAGAACCGGGTGATTATCTGGCTATCCTAGCTAAGGAAGAAGGTTCTTCGGAATACATAGAACTGTATGACCGAAACTTTGAGAGAAAGCGTTTGCCGGCAACTGGATATGAGCCTCTCACATTTGAACTCAATACGAAAATGGGTAAAGGTGCCACATTTAAGCAAGCTAGTGGCGGATATAATCTTCCTAGCAATTTCTATAAAAACAAGCCTGTCCTCGGTTCTTGTTATTACTATTACCTGACGGTGGATGAGGGCATATCAAAGTTTTTTGCAATAATGAATGGTAAACTGGTGGATAATGTCAGCACAGAGCGCATAAATTATTTCGTAGGTGTGAAGCCGGTTTATGATCTCGAGGTAAGGACTTATAGCGACTATCAGGAGCAGGAACTGGTGGTAAATCAGCCAGGAGCCGGGCAGCTGAAGGAAAAACTTGCCAACGAAGATCCTGACTATGTTGTATACCGAAATATCAAGGTGAACGGCGAGATAGACAAGCGCGACTTTGATGAGCTGGCAAGCCATTATTTCAAGAGCATCGACCTGAGCGGAGCCAAGGTGGTTGCTTATGAAGACAGCAGGGCTGATATGGTTCCTAAGTATGCATTTGAAGGCAATGCTTTTCTGGAGCATTTCAAGATGCCTGCCGGTGTAAAAGAGTTAGGTTCCAACGCCTTTTCGGCAACCAAGCTGAAGGAGATTGACTTGCCTGAAACGATAGAGGAATTCGGTCTCAATACATTCAATTACTGCCTCAATCTGACAGATGTATATATGCGTCATAAGGCGGCTCCTGGCTGGATCAGCTGGTGCGTATTTGCTAGCAAGAGCAGTGATTTGTACCGCACGCTGCATCTCTACGAGGGTTGTAAGGCGAGGTATAATGCTTATCCATACACCAAGAACTGGATTAAATACTTCGATAATGTGGTAGAGGACCTGGAGCCTACCGGCATCCATTCTGTAACATTGGATAAGGAGACTGGCAATAAGGCCATTTACGACCTGAACGGCCGCCGCATAACCGAGGCAATGAAGAAGGGCGTATACATCCAGAATGGCAAGAAAATCAGCGCGAAGTAATGTTGAATGTTGAGTGTTGATTATTACAATTAAAAGATAAAAATCCCCTGGTGCTCTCTGTGGCATCAGGGGATTTTTTTGCAGTAAGATACGCAAGTACGCCAGGCATTTCACCCTCCCTGCATTACGAAAAGAGGAGGGTGATGAGCGGGATGGTGATGATGCTGCCAACCGTGGTGATGAACGTCATCTCGGTGATGAGAGAAGGATTGCGGCCGTATTTCAGACAGAACATCGTGCCGAAACTCGCTACGGGCATCGCAATGACAACCGTATTGATGTCGTTGACCTGATCGCTTACACCACATACCTTGAACAGGAAATAAATGCTCAAAGGTACTACCACAAGACGCAAGAACGAGGAGAGGTATACCTTAGGACTGCCGATAATCTCCTTCACCGGCAACTTAGCCATCGAGGAACCGATAATCATCAGGGCTGCCGGAACCGTTATGTTGCCCACCATCGTTACCGGACGCGCAATGATATCAGGCGTATGAACCCCGAAAGCTACCAGGAGGGCGGCAACAAAAGCACCCAGAAGAGCCGGAGAAAACAGCACCTTAGGATTGAACTGCTTGATGCTGTACTCGCCCTTGATGAGCATTACACCTGCCGTAAAAATAAAAAAGGTGTTCGGCATGTTGAGTAGCGCGGCATAAAAAATGGCCTTCGGACCGAATATGCTTGAAACAATAGGGTAGCCGATGAAACCTACGTTGGCAAACATCAGCGCAAAACCTATCATGCCCTGGTCGTCATGATTGCGCGTGATGAGACGCGGCACCCAGAAACCGAATACCAGCAAAAGGATGTAGGTAAGAAAACCTACGCCCAGGAGGGGAAGGATGAGCGTGCGGTCGGGCAGCTCATCGCCCATTACTGACGAGAGCACCAGCAGGGGACAGGTGATATCTACCACCATGCTGGATAGCTTCTTGTCAAACTTGTCGCCCATATATCCCAACTTGCAGGCGACGTAACCTAAAATCACGATGATGAAAAGTATCACCATCACTTCCAAATTCTCCATTTATCCTGAAAATCTACACCTTATATATTCAAGTTTCACAAGTTCAGGAGTTAAAGAAGTTAAAGGAGTTATCGCTCCCTATGGTCGCTGAGGAGTTAAGACAATAGTCTTTTTGGCATAGTTTTTAAGCTGAAAAACATACGTCTTAACTCCTTAACTTCCTTAACTCCTTTAACTTCCTGATATGCGAAAGTTCAGTTAATCGATAAATCGCTTGGTAATATCTCTGTAGTTCTCGATGCGGCGGTCGCGGAGGAATGGCCACCAGCGGCGCACATTCTCGCTGTGCTTCAGGTCGATATCTACTACCAGGCTCTCTTCTTCCTGATCGCTGGCGCGGTAGTGGAGCTCGCCCTGAGGACCGGCTACGAAACTGCTGCCCCAGAACTGGATACCCTCGGTCTGACCGCTTGGATCGGGCTCGAAACCTACGCGGTTTACGGCGATGACCGGCAATCCGTTGGCTACGGCATGGCCCCGCATCACGGTAGTCCACGCCTCGCGCTGGCGCTGCTGCTCCTCCTCGGTATCATAGGTAGCGTAGCCGATGGCGGTAGGATAGATGAGCATTTCGGATCCCTGCAGCGCCATCAGACGGGCTGCTTCGGGATACCACTGATCCCAGCAAACCAGCACGCCGAGCTTGCCAACAGAGGTCTGGATAGGGTGGAAACCGAGGTCGCCCGGAGTGAAATAGAACTTCTCGTAGTAGGCAGGATCGTCGGGGATGTGCATCTTGCGGTATTTTCCGGCTATGCTTCCATCCTTCTCCATCACTACCGCCGTATTGTGGTAGAGCCCCGGAGCGCGGCGCTCGAAGAGGGAGGTGACGATGACGACGCCGAGATCCTTGGCAAGCTTGCCGTAGAAATCGGTCGAAGGACCCGGAATAGGCTCTGCCAGGTCGAAGAGGTCAACATCCTCTACCTGACAGAAATAGAGGGAGTTATGAAGCTCCTGAAGCACGATGAGCTCTGCGCCGCGATGGGCGAGGTCGATGATGCCTTCTGCCAGGCGCTGCTTGTTGTTGGCGATATCTGCCGTATTATGAAGTTGTAATAAACCGACGTTCATTTTTTACTTTTAATGTTAAATGTTGAATGTTAAATGTGGAATGTTGAGTCTCTGAGGGCTCCCTCGGGCAACTGCATGGTGATGCAGTGGATGCTGCCATGCTGGCGGATGATGGTCTGCGAATCTACGCCGATAATTTCGCGGTCGGGGAAGGCGAGCTGAATCTGCTTGCGTGCCTCCTCGTCCTTTTCCGGCTGATTGTAGGTGGGATAAATCACCGCCTTGTTCAGTATCAGGAAGTTGGCATAGGTGGCTGGCAAGCGGTCGCCCTCGCTATCCGGGTTGGTGGTGAGGCAGTCGCCCTCATCATAGATAGGGTCGGGCATCGGCAGTTTGAGCAAGCGGTAAGGGTATCCCTCCCAGGTGAAGAGGCTCTTGAGTTGCTTTTCCAGCGCCTGGAAATCTTCATACTGCTCATTTTCCGGATTATCGCAGCCTACATATAATAAGGTGTCGTGTGGAGCCACTCTCACGATGGTGTCGATGTGGCCGTCGGTATCATCGCCTATCAGATTGCCGTGATCCAGCCAGACGACTCTCTTGAGCTGGAAGAAAGTCTGCAGCAGATGGTCGATGCTGTCGTGGTCGAGCGGCTGGTTGCGGTGAGGCGCCAGCAGGCACTGTGAGGTGGTGAAGAGTGTACCCTTTCCGTCACTCTCGATGCTGCCTCCTTCGAGCACGAAGCCCTGGTGGTTCTCTATATCGGCATTGAAGGCTGCCTGATAGTATAGTTGCAGGGTGATGGCATTATCCTTCTCCCATCTGAACTTTTCGCCCCAGCCGTTGAACTTGAAGTCGAGTATGCGGTAAGGCACCATCCAGGTGTTCTGCTTTCTGCGCAGCACCATCGTGAGGGGTCCGTGATCGCGCACCCAGGTATCATTGCTTTCTACCTCGTAGAGCAGCACGCGGCTCATCTGTTCGGCAGAGAGTTTTTTCTTGAGCTGGTATCTGGTGGCAGGCACATCGGGTGTAGCCACAAGCAGCTGCTCGTAGCGCGTGATGATATCTGCCAGTTCGAGATAAGTATCTGTAATTTCAGGCAGATACGGCTTCCAGTCGGTGCCGGCATGTGGCCAGGTGAGCATGATGGCGCTCTGTGGCTCCCATTCGGCAGGGAGTGCGAAATCGCAGTGTAATGTAGATTGATGCATAAGCTATACTATTTTTATGATACGATGTTCTAAACCAATTTATTATACTCTGTTCTTCATCGGGAACCTTTCCTTGGGGACGGGCTCCGTTCTGCTTTTATGAAGTATGCTTGCAAAATTAATAAAAAATCTACAACTATCGGCTGTTTTTGTGAAATATTTTGCGCAAAAGCGAAACTTTGTATTAAAAAAGTTTAAACAGAGGGCTGTATGGAGATAAAATCGGGGAAAAATGAGTAACTTTGCAGTCTAAAAATAAAATATTGAATAGGAGCGTGAAAATAAAACAGGTAGTTGATGCCCTTGAACATTACGCGCCTCTGCCCTTGCAGGAAGGATATGATAATGCCGGCCTGCAAGTTGGATTGACAGAGGCGGTAGAAATGTCAGGGGCATTGTTGTGTCTTGACGTTACTGAAGCCGTGGTAGACGAGGCCATCCGGAAGGGATGTAACCTCATCGTGAGCCATCATCCGCTGATATTCCGCAAACTGGCGAGAATCTCGGACGAGAACTACGTGCAGCGTACCGTGCGCAAGGCGATTAAGAATGATATTACCATCGTGGCGATGCATACCAACATGGATGCGGCTGCGGGCGGCGTGAACTTCAAAATTGCCGAGAAACTGGGACTGCGAAACGTGCAGTTCTTTGCTGGCGAGAAGGAAGTGGATGGCGTGAAGGGCGGCGAGGGCGTCATCGGAGAGGTGGCTGAGGACCTGGCAGCCGACGACTTGGTGCTGATGCTCAAGGAGCGGTTTGGCGTGGAGTGCGTGCAGTGCAACCAGTTGCTTCGCCGGCCTATCAGGAAGGTGGCACTCTGCGGTGGAGCAGGTGCTTTCTTGCTCGACGCAGCCATCAAGGCAGGTGCCGATGCCTTCATCACAGGCGAGATGAGCTATCACGAGTATTTCGGCCACGAGCAGGAGATTCAGATCTGCGTCATCGGCCACTATCAGAGTGAGCAGTTTACGGGCGAAATCTTCCGCAGCATCATCCAGGAGAATTTCCCAGATGCCAAATGCTGCATCTCGGAGATAAATACGAATCCGATATTGTATTTATAGGTTGGAAGGGCGCAAGCCTCATTCAACATTCAACATTTAACATTCAACATTAAAAAAAATAAAGTTATGGCAAAGAAAGATCCTACAGATTTGACAGTGGAAGAGAAGTTGAAGGCTCTCTATCAGCTTCAGACCACCTTGTCTGCAATTGATGAAAAGCGTGCGTTGAGAGGTGAGTTGCCTCTCGAAGTTCAGGATTTGGAAGACGATATTGCTGGTCTTACCACCCGTATCGAGAAAATCCAGACCGATATTGAGCAGTTTGACCGCGCCATCGATCAGAAGCAGCACGAGATTGAGGAGGCTCAGGCTAGCGTGGAGCGTTATAAGAAGCAACTCGAAATGGTTAGCAACAACCGCGAGTATGATACTTTGAGCAAGGAAATCGAGTTCCAGGAGCTGGAAATCGAACTTTGCAGCAAGAAAATCCGCGAGGCGCAGCAGACAATCAACGAGCGCCTGAACGACCTTCACAAGGCTGAGGACCAGAAGGCTGACCGCGAGAAGGGTCTGGTAATGAAGCGTTCTGAGCTTGAGTCTATCATGGCTGAAACCCGTGAGGAAGAGGAGAATTTGAAGGAGAAGGCATTCGAGCTCGAGAAGAAGATTGAGCCACGTTTGCTCCAGAGCTTCAAGCGCATCCGTAATGGTGCCCGCAACGGTTTGGGTATCGTTTACGTGCAGCGTGATGCATGTGGCGGTTGCTTCAACAAGATTCCACCTCAGCGCCAGCTCGATATCAAGATGCACAAGAAGATTATCCCTTGTGAGTATTGCGGCCGTATCCTCATCGACCCAGAATTGGCTGGTGTTAAGATTGAGGCTCCTAAGACTGAGGAGAAGCCAAAGCGCAAGCGCGCTATCCGCAGAAGAAAGACTGAGGGTGAGGATTAATCTTCCTCCTCTCTCCGCTCTTTTCGGATGATAATCTTCTGATAAAGATGCGATAAGATACAATAAAGGCTCGCCAAAATTGATTGGCGAGCCTTTATTTTTTTCGTTTTCAGGCAGCTAGGACAATCTGTCTTAACTCCTTTATAATCCTAATCTGGAACTTTTAATCCTAATCCGGACCCTAAAGTCCTCTAGCCTTGTAAATGCGGTCTTTGGCGTCGTTGATTTCCTGGAATTTCTTCTCGGCTGCACGGCGCACATCTTCGCCTAGGGCTGCTACCTTGTCAGGATGATGCTTGAGTGCCATCTTGCGGTATGCGGCCTTCACCTCATCGTTTGAGGCGTCAGGACTGATACCCAGAACACGGTAGGCATCATCCAGACTGCCTGCTGAAGAAGCCCCGCTCTCCAGGTTCAGCATCTGGTCTACATCCTCGGCAGAAAGCCCCATGTGGATGGCCATCTCCTTGAGCGCCTGAATCTCCTGAGGATTCACAACTCCATCGGCCTGGGCTATCATGACGAGGAAATTGAGCAACTGCAGGCGCTGTTCATACATCATGTTGGCACGTATCTGATGACAGCTGTCCTGTATCACCGAACGGTACTGCTGCATGCCCATCTGCTTCTGCTGTTCGAAGAGTTTGAGGAGAATTTCCTCGCCCTGCTGTTTGGCTGCCTCGCCGAAATTCTGACGCAGGAAGCGGCGCACCATCTCCATCTCGGAATGCATGATCTTGCCATCTGCATTGATGATGTAGGAGCTGAGCACCAGTAGCGAGAACATGAAGGAGTTTCGCTCTCCCTCATAGCTCTGCTGGCGGCTGTAGCCCTGGTTTCCGAAGCCCTGGCGGCCGCTGTGCTGCTGGCCGCTGTAGGCATCGTAGGCGTTGTTGTAATGGTGGTCGCCGTCGCGGTTTACCGCATCCAGTCCGTGCTCAAAGAGGGAACCGAGGGCATAGCCTGCCAGGGCTCCCAGCGGACCGGCTGTGATGAAACCGAGCACACCACCAATCCATTTACCTGCTGCCATCTTTTAGTTGTTGAAATAGTAGAGGAAAGAAGCGATGCCTGAGAGGGCTGGCTTGCGCTGACCTTCTATTTCGATGTCAAACTTGATGCTGGTCTTGCAGATGCCACGGATGTTCTGGATGTCGTGGAGAGTGGCTACCAGGCGCACGCGTGAACCGGTGATGACTGGCTGACCGAACTTCATCTTGTCCATGCCGTAGTTTACGAGCATCTTGAGGTTGTTTACCTCGATAATCTGCTGCCAGAGGTATGGGAGTACTGAGAGGGTGAGGTAACCGTGAGCGATGGTGCTGTGGTAAGGGCTCTCTACCTTGGCGCGCTCTACGTCTACGTGGATCCACTGTGGGTCGAGTGTAGCGTCTGCGAACTTGTTGATACGGTCCTGGTCAATCTGCAACCAGTCTGATTCTCCTAACTTCTCACCGAGGTGAGATGCAAATTCCTCGTAGGAATTGATTACTAATTTTGCCATTTCTTATTTTTCTCTTTATTATAAATATTATTGTTTCCTATTTTCCGTCTTCAGCTTTCAACTGTTAACTATTAACTATTAACTTTTAACTCAAAATCAGTCTCTTCTGAAAATATCGCGGGTGTAAACCTTTTCTTCCACATCATCCAGACACTTGTCATACCGGTTGGCGATGATGGCCTGGCTCTGCTGCTTAAAGGCATCCAGGTTGTTTACGATGCGGCTTCCGAAGAAGGTGGTTCCGTCTTTCAGCGTAGGTTCGTAGATGATAACCTGCGCGCCCTTTGCCTTGATGCGCTTCATCACGCCCTGTATGCTACTCTGGCGGAAGTTGTCGCTGTTGCTCTTCATCGTGAGCCGGTATACGCCGATGGTGCAAGGCTTCTCTTCCTCCTCGCTGAAGTTGTTCTGGTTGGCATAATCGTAGTAGCCAGCCATGTTCAGCACGCGGTCGGCGATGAAATCCTTGCGGGTGCGGTTGCTCTCTACAATCGCCTGAATCAGGTTCTCAGGCACATCGGCATAGTTGGCGAGCAGCTGCTTGGTATCTTTCGGCAGACAGTAGCCGCCGTATCCGAAGGAAGGGTTGTTGTAGAAGGTGCCGATGCGAGGGTCCAGACCCACTCCGTCGATAATCGCCTTGGTGTCGAGGCCCTTCATTTCGGCGTAGGTATCCAGCTCGTTGAAGTAGCTCACGCGCAGGGCGAGGTAGGTGTTGGCGAAGAGTTTCACTGCCTCTGCCTCGGTAAGTCCCATGAACAGGGTTTCTATGTCTTGCTTGATGGCTCCCTCTTTCAGCAGTTCTGCAAAGGTGCGGGCTGCCTGGTCCAGTCGCTCGTCACCGTTCGGTCTGCCCACGATGATGCGGCTCGGGTAGAGGTTGTCGTAGAGTGCCTTGCTCTCGCGCAGGAATTCAGGAGCGAAGATGATGTTCTTGCTGCCCGTCTTCTGGCGGATGCTTTCGGTGTAGCCTACCGGAATGGTGCTCTTGATGACCATGATGGCATCGGGATTCACCTGCATCACCAGACGGATGACTTCTTCTACGTGCGAGGTGTCGAAGTAGTTTTTCACCGGATCATAGTTGGTTGGTGTGGCAATCACTACGAAGTCGGCATCCTTATAGGCTTCTTCTCCATCGGTTGTGGCTTTGAGGTTGAGTTCCTTTTCAGCCAGATATTTCTCTATGTATTCGTCCTGGATAGGCGAGCGGCGCGAGTTGATGAGCTCCACCTTTTCGGGTACCACGTCTACTGCCACCACCTCATGATGCTGGCTCAGCAGGGTAGCGATGCTCAGGCCTACATATCCTGTTCCGGCTACGGCGATTTTTATCTTTTTATTCTCCATTTCTTTCTGTTCTTTTAGGCTGTCTATACCTTAATATATATATTAGTTGCAAAGATAATGCAAACGAGGGCAATGAAAGCTTGCTTTCAAATTGCCGAGTGCAGCTTATCTTATGCAAAGATAGTATAAAAGGAGGAGACTACAAAATGAAAATGGGTTTTTTATTAAAAAATAACGCGAGAAAGGGGATGGGAGAGGAAAAGGAGTGCTCAAAAAGGGAGAGGAAAAGGGGGCAGAAAAAGGCCTCCAAAATTCGCGAATTCTAAAACGGATGGCCGGTTGGGCGGAAATTCGCAAATTTTGAAGGCTGGGGAAACTCTGTTTAAAAACTTCCGGACTATCCCCCGACGCTCTCATAATGTCAATAAATCGGAATAATCGGGAATGGTCTCTAAAAATACATATTTTTTACTTTCATAATCCATCTTGCAGATGTAATGCTCCAGCCCGTTGCTGACCACCAGAAAGTCGACATGGAGCAGAAGATTGTAAACCGAAATCTGGTCGAATACTTTCTGTGTGATGGGGATGTGAGGGGCTTTGTACTCGATAATCATGCGGGGCTGCAACTCACGGGAGTAGAGTACACTGTCGGCGCGCAGCACCTTGTCGCCACATTTCAGCTGGATTTCGTTGGCGAGCAGAGAGGCAGGATACCCCTTGTGCTCGATGAGAAAATGAACGAAATGCTGGCGCACCCACTCTTCGGGAGTGAGCGTGATGAACTTCCGGCGCAGCACATCCAGTATCTGGGGATGCTGTTTTGAGCCCGAAACCTTGATGTCGAAAGAAGGCAAATTTAAGCGAATCATTTTTCTGTACCTTATTATATATATAGGGTTATATTTCTTTCTTTTCTGTTTTCGATATGGTTTCTTTTCTTCTTTTAACCATACCTCATTTTCAAAAACTACCTCTTTTATATAGGCAGTTCAATTTATTTTTTGTAACTTTGCAGTCGAAGTGCAGCTGAAAACTGTACCTCAGAAAACTGCGAACCTGGAGGCGGAGCAAATGCTTGTCCGCACCCCCGGAGTTTGCTGGGTGCAAAGTTACAAAAAATAATCCAATGGTAGAAAAGAAAAGTGCAATAAGTTACGAGTCAATCATGAAAGATTTGAAGGCTCGGAAGTATTCTCCCGTCTATGTTCTGATGGGCGAGGAACCTTTTTATATAGATAAGATCTGCGACTACATTTCAGAAAATGTGCTCCAGCCCGAGGAGCGTGACTTCAATCAGACGGTGGTTTTCGGAGCTGATGTTACGGGTGCGCAAGTGGCAGATTTGTGCAAGGGCTACCCGATGATGGCGGAGTATAGAGTGGTGGTTGTGAAAGAGGCTCAGAATTTGCGGAATTTGGAAGCGCTCGAGAAGTACCTCGAAAATCCGGTAAAAACAACCATCCTTGTTTTCTGTCATAAAAACGGCAAGCTCGACAGTCGTAAAAAGTTTTCTGCTCTAGCTGCCAAGGCGGGTGTGGTTTTTGAAAGCAAGAAGCTCTACGACCGAAATCTGCCGGGCTTCATCGAGACTTATCTCAAGACCCGTAAGGCAACCATTGAACCCAAGGCTACCCAGATGGTGGCAGATCATGTGGGAGCAGATTTGCACCGACTCACTTCCGAGCTCGACAAACTGCTCATTTCTCTTCCTGAGAACGACCGGCGGGTTACTCCGGAGATTGTGGAGCGAGAAATAGGGGTGAGCAAAGACTTCAATGCCTTTGAGCTGAGAAGTGCCATCATCAGCCGCGATGTGTTCAAGGCAAATCAGATAATAAATTATTTTGACAGCAATCCGAAGAGTGGTTCTCTCTTCACGCTTCTCCCGATGCTCTTTACTTATTTCCAAAACCTGATGATTGCTTATTATGCACCCAACAGGCAGAACGAAAATGAGCTCGCAAAATTCCTGGATTTGCGCGGAGCTTGGGCGGCGCGCGAATATATTATAGGAATGAGGAACTATACGGGCGTGAAAGTGATGGCGATTATTGAGAAGTTTAAGGAGGTGGATGCGAAGATAAAGGGACTGGATAATCCATCCACTCCGGTGGGTGAACTGATGAAAGAACTCATTTTTTTTATCCTTCACTGATGCTGAAGAGCGAAGTGGGGGAGAGTAGGCGAGCTCCTGCTGAGAGTTTTCTCTCGGCAGGAGCTCGTTTCCGTTTTCGGCCTTCTTTGCCGCCTGTTTCCAGAAAGCAGCCAACTAGCGTTTAGCATTATAAATTTGCCCCAAATAGGGGATTTTCAGCTCTTTTTGGAGCGTTTACCTGGGCTCATTTTGGGCGATTTTTGGGCAAAAATGGGGGATTTAAGCGATTTTTCGAGCTAGATGCCCATTTTTCTGTTTTGCCTGAAAATAGACTTAACTTTATTGGTTATCAGTAACTTAGATAAATTAACCCTCTTCATTACTCGCGAATTTACCCGTCTCCTTGCCGATGGGCTGGAATACGCTAGAAATGGAAAAATTTGCCATTTCCTGTTGTCTGAAATCGGTCGTTTGCATTTATTAAGGTTTACGTTTCCTAAGTTTATGTTTTTAAATTCATAAATCAAAACGGGTGATTTTGATTTATAAACATAAATACAAGAAAACTAAATACGCGAATTTACATTTTATATTTATAAAAATAAAGATAAAACAGGGTATTTATAGTTATGAATGAATAAATATTCATGCTATATTTTGAATTTATAAGTAGTGGAAACTCAGTTAGTTATGTGCTTTAGTTGTTTTGTAAACCATAGATTTTTACATAGGTATGGGGTAAACATTGCATAAATCGCTCTATATGCCTTTATTTAGGTGGTTTATGGTATGAATAACCAGTGATTTAGCCTAAATCTATAAAGAAAAGGTTCGTCATATATTTTGACTGATAGGTTTATATTTATAAAACTAAACCTAAAAACCGGATGGTGGAGTGAGTAGAATTTAAATTTATAAACAGAAACCTAAAGTTTAAAAATCTAAATTTATTCAGAAATGTTTGGTTATTCTAAATTTTTGCTTTATCTTTGTAAAATCAACCCGAAAAGGGCCCAAAAGTGGCTTGTTCGGAAATAAAACATCGTATCAGTAGAAAAATGAACGCTAAAATTTTAGAGCATGAAAGATAGAATCAGACAGCTGATGGAGGACCAGCACCTCACTCAGCAAAACTTCGCTCAGATGATCGGAATCTCGACCGCTACGCTGAGCAATATTTTCAACGGGAAGACCAATCCTTCGCTTAGCATTGTGGATGGCATCCATAAGAGTTTTCCTCAGGTAAACGTTTATTGGGTACTCTACGGTACTCCTCCTATGTATCAGAACCAGGCTTCCCAGGGTGGCAGCGAAGAGGGTGCTGCAGACATGTATCAGGGCGTTACGGATGGAGCAGCCGGTGGTGCTGAGGGGATGAAGCAGGGCAGTCAGTCTTCTGGAGCCGCCTCTGCCGAGCCTATGCTCGATTTTGGAGCCGAAGGAGCCACAGCCTCCCCTACTTCTCCCTCGCTCTTTGACCAGCCTCAAATGCAGGGTGTAAATCGTACACCTAAAAATATCGCCCAAGCGGCGGTAAAATATGTAGACAAACCGCAAAGAAAGATTACCGAAATCCGTATTTTCTACGATGATCAGACCTGGGAAACCTTCGTTCCTAAGAAATAAAGTAGGGATTGGAGAACTCTAAAACAAACACATAGGAGCAGCGATAAAGAAAAAATATCTCTTTTCTTTTCGTCAATTCGGATTTTTGATGTACCTTTGCATCGTAGAAACGTAGGTGGGCGTAACTGGAAGCTACGGGTACCTATTATAATATACGTACATTATATAATAAGCATATTAAAAATTAGCAATAAGATGAAAAAATATGTTCTCGACCTCAAGGTGGTTTCTGTAGAGGCGCTTAGCGATAAGCACGTTTTGATTAAGCTTACCGATGAGAAACCTTTGCCTGAAATCTTGCCTGGCCAATTCGTTGAAGTAAGAGTAGACCATTCGCCTACTACCATGCTTCGCCGTCCTATCTCCATCAATTTCGTGGATCGTGAAAATAATCAGCTCTGGTTGCTCGTAGCAATGGTGGGCGATGGTACCCGTCAGCTCGGACAGCTCAAGGAGGGCGACGTGCTCAACTGTATGCTGCCTCTCGGCAACGGCTTCACCATGCCTACCGGGAAGAGCCAGAAATATCTGCTCGTAGGTGGCGGCGTAGGTGTGGCTCCGCTCCTCTATTTCGGAAAACTCATCAAGGATTTCGGGGCTGAAGTTACCTTCCTGCTGGGTGCACGCAAGGCTACAGATCTGCTCGAACTGGATGAGTTTGCCAAGATTGGAAAGGTATGCATCACTACCGAGGATGGCTCGGCTGGCGAGGTAGGTTTCGTTACCAATCACTCTGTTCTGGAGAACGAGAAGTTTGATATGATTTCTACCTGCGGACCTAAGCCGATGATGGTGAGCGTGGCTCGCTTTGCCAAGAAGGCTGGCGTGGAGTGTGAGGTTTCTCTTGAGAACAAGATGGCGTGCGGCGTGGGTGCCTGCCTCTGCTGCGTAGAGAAAACTACCGAGGGTAACCAGTGCGTCTGCAAGGATGGACCTGTCATCAACATCAAGAAACTTACTTGGGAAATCTAATTGAGTGAAGAACGAAGAGTGAAGAATTTGTTTGGAAGTGAAGAGTGAAGAACGAAGAGTGAAGAACGAAGAATTCTTTTGTCTTTGTTTGTAAAAACATTTTTAAGTAAAACAGAAGATTATGGCTGATTTAAGTGTAAAGATAAAGGATTTGGAGTTGAAGAACCCTGTGATGACTGCATCGGGTACTTTCGGCTACGGATTGGAATTTGCCGATTTCGTTCCTCTAGAGGAGATTGGCGGTATTATCGTGAAGGGCACTACCCTGGAACCGCGCGAGGGAAACGACTATCCGCGTATGGCTGAAACGCCTCAGGGCATGCTCAACTGCGTAGGTTTGCAGAACAAGGGTGTGGAGCATTTCTGCTCTCATATTTATCCTCAGATCAAGGACATTGATACCAATATGATTGTCAACGTGAGCGGACATTCGCCTGAGAGTTATGCTGAGTGTGCGGCGCGCATCAACGAGCTGGATAAGATTCCGGCTATAGAGCTGAACATCTCCTGTCCTAACGTGAAGGATGGCGGCATGGCCTTCGGTGTAACCTGCGAGGGTGCAGCCAGCGTGGTGAAGGCGGTGAGAAAGGTTTATAAGAAGACCCTCATCGTGAAGCTTTCGCCTAATGTTACCAGCATTGCCGACATCGCCCGTGCCGTGGAGGCTGAGGGTGCCGATTCTGTTTCGCTCATCAACACGCTGATGGGTATGGCGGTGGACATTGAGAAGCGCCAGCCTCTCTTGAGCATCCGTACGGGTGGTTTGAGCGGTCCTTGCGTGAAGCCTGTTGCCCTGCGCATGGTTTGGGATGTGGCTCATGCCGTAAACATTCCGGTTGTTGGTCTGGGCGGCATTTCTTCTGCCAAGGATGCCATTGAGTTCCTGATGTGCGGTGCTACGGCCATTGAGATTGGTACAGCCAACTTCATTGATCCTGCGGTTACGAAGAAGGTAAAGGATGGAATCAACGAGTGGCTTGATGCTCACGGATGCAAGAGTGTGACTGAGATTATCGGGGCCATCAAGTAAATTACACCTTTATTATAATAAGGAGTGGCTCATACTTTGACGCCCTGTTTTAGGGCATTAAGTGGGTTAACTCCTTGATATACAACAGAATAACTTTTTGTAAAAATATAAGGCTATGGATTTGAACCAGATAAACCCTGTTCTGTTGCTTGCTACGCTGACGCAGCAGATTGTAGAGCAGGAGAAAGAATTGGCAGAACAGAAGGATTCTGCGGAACACTCGTCTGTAAAAGCCTCTCTGAGCGCGAATCTCCTGAAGCGCGGCAATCTGCTGATGCAGATGGGCGACAAGGATGGTGCCGGAAAGGACATGAAGCGCTACCTGGAGCTGAACCCCGAGAAAGTAGGGGAGCTGACAGGAGAATTCAAGGCTGAAGGCAGAGAACATTGCAGATAAAGGAAGGGGCTTGCCTCACAGATTCCGGCGTTTGCGTCTCTCTCTAGCGCCTAGCTTTTGAGTACCTTTTTCTGCATTTTTCCGTATTCTGATGATAAAAATCGGGCTAAAATATGTTTTTTAGCATAAAATATAAGGAAAATGAAGAAAAATATATCAAATTGTTTGGCAATATCAAAGAAAAATGTTACTTTTGCAGTCGAGTTGAGATTTTTGCAAGTCGAGACTCGAAATCTGAGCACTCCCTGCTCCTTATATAATAAAGGAGAAACGGGCTCGGAAAGAACAAAAGTGAGTAACATATAAAATGTAAAGACAATGAAGAAGTTTAACGCATTCTTTTTTAGCTATTACTTTTACTTTGCAAATAATTGTAAAGCGGGAAGTTGCGTGTAAATTTCAACTTAGGATATTAGATTCTTGAAATCATCGAAACGGTCCCGCTCTTATTGAGTAGGACCGTTTTTCGTAACATTAGACAAGATAAAAGAAACATGAAGAGAATAGCAATTCAAGGAGAGCTGGGATCTTTCCACGACATTACCGCCCACCAGTATTTCGAGGGCGAACAGATTGAAATCATCTGTTGTGCTACCTTTGAAGAGGTGTTCGAAAACATCAAGCGCGACCCTACTGTAGTAGGCATCTGCGCTATAGAAAACACCATCGCGGGCAGCCTGCTCCACAATTACGAACTGCTCCGGCAGAGCGGAACCACCGTGGTAGGCGAACACAAGCTCCATATAGAGCACAGCATCTGCTGTCTGCCAGAAGACGACTGGAGCACCCTGCAGGAGGTTCACTCCCATCCGGTAGCCCTCATGCAGTGCGGCAAGTTCCTTGCCAACCATCCCGACCTCAAGGCGGTGGAGGCAGAAGATACCGCAGGCTCGGCAGCCTACATCGCCCAGCACAAGGTAAGGGGATGGGCAGCCATCTGCTCTTCTTACGCTGCCCACATGTACGGCATGAAGGTGCTGCAGGAAGACATCCACGACAATCCGCACAACTACACCCGGTTTCTCGTGGTCTGCAATCCCCAGAAGGCAGCCCTGCTCCGTCCCATCGAAAAGGCCAACAAGGCGAGCATCGTTTTCAGTCTGGCTCACGATAAGGGATCGCTCTCCAAGGTGCTCACCATCCTGAGTTTCTACGACATCAATCTCACCAAGATTCAGTCGCTGCCAAACATCGGACATGAGTGGGAATACCTCTTCTACGTAGACCTCACTTTCGACAACCTGACCCGATACCGCCAGAGCATCGACGCCATTACGCCGCTCGTGAAGAAAATAAAGGTGTTGGGAGAATATGAGGAGAAGGAATAGTTGATAGTTAACAGTTAATAGTTAAAAATAAGAATTATGATACAACCAGCCAATAGAGTAACGGAAATACAGGAATACTACTTCAGCCGAAAGCTGAAGGAAGTGGCTAAGCTTAATGCCGAGGGCAAGGACATCATCAGTCTGGCCATCGGAAGTCCAGACATGCCGCCTTCTAAGCAGACCATTGACAAGCTCTGCGAGGTAGCCAACAATCCAAACGCACACGGATATCAGCCTACGGTGGGCATACCAGAGTTGCGCAAAGCAATGGCTGGTTTCTATAAGCGCTGGTATGATGTAGACCTCGACTGGGCTACAGAAATCCAGCCCCTCATAGGTAGCAAGGAAGGCATTCTGCACGTAACGCTCGCCTTCTGCAACCCTGGCGATGAGGTGCTTATCCCGAATCCGGGATACCCTACCTATACCGCCATCAACAAGATTCTGGGTACCAAGATTACCTACTACGATCTGAGAGAGGATAACGGATGGCAGCCCGATTTCGACGCCCTGGAGAAGATGGACCTGAGCCACGTAAAACTGATGTGGACCAACTATCCTAACATGCCGACAGGCGGTGTGGCAAAGCGCGAAACCTACGAAAAGCTGGTGGCATTCGCCCAGAAGCACAAGATCGTGGTGGTGAACGATAACCCATATTCGCTCATCCTCAACGAGCACCCTATGAGCATCATGCAGGTGCCGGGAGCTAAGGACTGCTGCATCGAGTTCAATTCCCTGAGCAAGAGCCACAACATGCCAGGCTGGCGTGTGGCGATGATTTCGAGCAACAAGACCTTCATCTCATGGATTCTGAAGGTGAAGAGCAACATCGACAACGGAAGTTTCCGAGGCATACAGCTGGCAGCTGCCGAGGCGATGTTGAACAACACGGATGAATGGCACCGCGAGAACAACATCCAGAACTACCGCCGCCGTCGCGACATTGCTGAGGAGATCATGAAGGTGCTCGACTGCCAGTTTGACCCTAACCAGGTAGGTATGTTCCTCTGGGGCAAGATACCTGAGAAATATGCCGATGTAGAAGACCTGACAGAGAAGGTGCTGCATGAGGCACGCGTCTTTATCACCCCTGGCTTCATCTTCGGAACCAACGGCAAGCGTTACATCCGTATCAGCCTCTGTGCCAAGGATGAGAAGATGAAAGAGGCCCTGGAAAGAATCAAGAAGGTTTTTGAAAAGTAAAAGGCCTTTGAAAGTTAAAAAGGTAGAAGGGTAAAAAGGTAAAAAGAGCCTTAACCCCTTTGAAAGGTAAAAAGAGCCTTTCACCTTTCCGCCCCCGTTCCCAGCGATTCCATCGCTGGTCCCCCTGGGCTTTAATCTTAAAGATAAAAAAGAAAAAAAGTAAAAAAATAAAAATATACGACTATGGAATTAGAATTAGAACCATTGAATTTTCCTAGTGATCAGGAACGCCCTTGCGTCATTGCCGGCCCTTGCTCGGCAGAGACAGAAGAGCAGGTTATGAGTACCGCTAAGCAGTTGGCTGCCAAAGGTTGCCACATGTTCCGCGCAGGTGTGTGGAAGCCACGCACCAAACCGGGAGGCTTCGAGGGTAACGGTGAAACAGCCTTGCCTTGGATGAAGCAGGTGAAGGAAGAAACAGGCATGCTGACAGCTACTGAGGTGGCTACCCCAGAGCATGTAGAGCTCGCACTGAAATATGGAATCGACATTCTCTGGGTAGGCGCACGTACATCTGCCAACCCGTTCGCCATGCAGGCACTTGCCGACAGTCTTCAGGGCGTAGACGTGCCTGTGCTCGTTAAGAACCCGGTAAACCCAGACCTCGAGCTTTGGATCGGTGCCCTGCAGCGCATCAACCAGGCAGGCATCAAGAAACTCGGTGCCATCCACCGTGGATTCTCCAGCTTCGACAAGAAGATTTACCGCAACCTTCCTATGTGGCAGATTCCTATCGAGTTGCACCGCCGCATACCACAGTTGCCAATCATCTGCGACCCTAGCCACATCGGTGGCCGACGCGACCTCATTGCCCCTCTCTGCCAGCAGGCAATGGACTTAGGTTTCGACGGACTCATCGTAGAGAGCCACTGCAGCCCAGACGATGCATGGAGCGATGCCAAGCAGCAGGTTACCCCAGAGGTGCTGGATTACATCCTCAGCCTCCTCGTAGTGCGCGATGAGCATTATTCTACAGAGGGTCTGCACCAGCTGCGCGGTCAGATTGACGAGTGCGACAACCAGCTGATGGATCTTCTGGCTAAGCGTATGCGCGTTTGCCGCGAGATTGGTACCTACAAGAAGGAGCACAACATGACCATCGTTCAGACCAACCGTTACAACGAGATTCTCGACAAGCGTGGAGCCCAGGCAGCCCTCTGCGGCATGAGCCCTGAGTTTGCCGCTCAGATTTTCGAGCACATCCATGAGGAGAGTGTCCGCCAGCAGTTGGAAATCCTGAACCAGAAGTAAAGGATACTGGCGATGAGAATATTGATTATGGGAGCAGGTAAGATGGGAAGTTTCTTCATCGACCTGCTCAGCTTCGACCACGAGGTGGCGGTTTACGAGAAGGATGCTAAGCGTCTGCGCTTCACCTACAACTGTTACCGCTTCACCAAGATGGAAGAGATAGAGATGTTCCGCCCCGAACTGGTTATCAATGCGGTGACGGTAAAATATACGCTGCCAGCCTTCGAAGAGGTGTTGCCACATCTCTCTCACGACTGCATCATCAGCGACATAGCTTCGGTAAAGACCGGGCTGCAGGAGTTTTACGAGAAGAGCGGTTTCCGCTTCGTGAGCACGCACCCTATGTTCGGCCCAACCTTTGCCAATCTGAACCAGCTTTCAGAGGAGAATGCAGTCATCATCAAGGAGGGTGACTACATGGGCAAGATATTCTTCAAGGACCTCTACCAGAAGTTGGGGTTGAGTCTGCATGAGTATACATTTGATGAGCACGACCAGACGGTGGCCTACTCGCTGAGTATTCCTTTCGTGAGCACCTTTGCCTTTGCGGCAGTGATGAAGCACCAGGATGCTCCGGGCACCACCTTCAAGCGCCATATGCAGATAGCTAAGGGCGTGCTCAACGAAGATGATTACCTGCTGCAGGAAATCCTCTTCAACCCATACACATCGGGTCAGGTGACACAGATCAGAGAGGAGCTTGCTGAGCTCATCGACATCATCGACCACAAGGATGCGAAGCGTATGAAACTCTTCCTTACCAAAATCCGAAATCATGTGAAGGAAGATATTGAGATTAAGGAAAAATAAAATATTATATCTAATGGGGGGAGCCCTTATATTATTTCCCCCCTTCCGTATATTTGCAAGTTTTTGCATGTGAATGTAGAACCTTCATATTGAATATTTAAAGGCCTTGCATGTGAATGTAGGGCCCTTTTTATGTGTTGCCGGATGCGGAAAAGCTTAATGACCACCCCCGGTTAGTGATTAGGCAGGTGTGCGTCCCCGGTAAGGCGCCAGTAGGTGGATAATAAGGAAAAAAGGGGGCAAAATGAAAATATGTAAGGAGATAGGGGCAATTTATGAAATATTATTTGTACCTTTGCACCCACAAATCAAAGGATAGATTGTAGAATCAATAAAACAGGAGAGCAGTTCTATTATGAGTGAACAGAAAGAAATGAAAAATATGAAGAATGCTGCAGAGGCACAGACCGCTGGGCAGAATACAACAGAAACAATAGTGAAACAGACGGAAACTGCCGATGCTGCAAAACAGAATGATGCAGCTGAACAGCAGACAGATGCTGCTGCCTTCCAGGTTGTGAACGAGGGCTTTTCAACCCACGAAGCCATTGAAGAGGCAAAACGCTGCCTACACTGCAAGATTCCGCAGTGCAAGAAGGGATGCCCGATAGGCAACGACATACCTGATTTCGTACACGAACTCTCTATGGGTAACATGGGTGCGGCGATGAGCATCATCAATGCCAAGAGCAACCTGCCGGCCATCTGCGGCCGTGTATGCCCTCATGAGAAACAGTGTCAGGGCAACTGCGTGCTCGGAAAGAAAGGCAAACCGGTACAGATCGGCAAACTGGAGCAGTTTATTGCCGATTTTGATACTAAGATGAACCTTTCGCGCGAGATGTTGCCACAGAAAACACGTGGCCGTGTGGCAGTCATCGGTTCGGGTCCAGCGGGCTTGACCGTAGCCGGCGATCTGGCGCGTCAGGGCTTCAACGTCACCATTTTCGAGGGCCAGGCTGAGCCGGGAGGCGTGTTGATGTACGGTATTCCTGAGTATCGCTTGCCTAAGTCGGTAGTGCGCGATGAGGTGGCTAAGATTGCTGCCCTCGGCGTGCAGTTTATCACCAACTGCATGGTGGGCGAGAACAATGTAACCATCGACAGTCTGTTCCGTGCAGGCTACGACGCCATCTTTATGGGCACAGGTACCAGCGTGCCTCAGAACATGGACTCTACACCGGGCTCAAAGCTCCACGGTGTGAGCCAGAGTACATACTTTCTGCATAACGTGAATGCCTATAACGAAGGCGCTTTGACCCGCGACATGGTTCCGCTGCGCGACGGCGAGAAGGTGGGTGTCATTGGCGGCGGAAACGTGGCCATGGATGCTGCCCGTACCGCTATCCGACTAGGTGCCGACGTTACCGTGCTGTACCGTAAGACCCAGGAAGAGATGCCTGCGATCCGGAGCGAATATGAAGATGCTGTGAAGGAAGGCGTGAAATTTGAGTGGAAAACTACCGTCGAGGCCTTTCTGAAGGGCAAAAACGGCCGTCTGGGAAGCTGTGTGCTGAACACTCCTGAGGGTGAAAGGGTAGAAAAATTCGACAGAATCTATCTCGCTATCGGTTCAAGACCTGCCAACCGTATCGTTTCTACCACTGCCGGAATCGAGGTGGATGAGAAGGGATATGTAAAAGTTGTTGAACGTCCGTTCGGTATGACCACCCGTCGCGGTGTGTTTGCCGGAGGTGATGTGGTACACCGTCCGCAGACTGTAGTTCTGGCAATGAAGGCTGCCAAGGAGGTGGCTCAGGGCATCGCTCAGTATGTAGATGCCATCAAGCTTCTTGAAGAGGCTAAGAGAATCGAGCAACGTGGAATAGTAGAATAATCAAATGAATTCAATAGAATTAAGTGAATTATTTCTGCAGTAACGGAACTGCTTTTACTGGGATTTGTCACTAGGCTCGGCAGATGTGCTGACTGCAGTCGGCAGACCTGCTGACTAGGCTCGGCAGAGCTGCTGAGCCTAGTGGTAATATCTGGGAAGCTATGTGTTTTGACTTGAGAAACTATGTGTTTTGACTAAAAAGACTATATGCAAGAACTCTAAAAACTATATGCTTTTACTTATAAAAATATTTCTTAGTGTTGAAAACACCATATCTTTCCTTTGAATGATACTATATACCTTTGAATGATACTATATACCTTTGAATGATACTATATATATAGACCAACTGTTATAGACGTTTAATTTTTTTACATTACTCTTTAAATGAACTTAAACTTCTTTGGGAATTTAATGAAATATCAGATTTAATCATTACTTTTGTATCAGATTCATATTAAGAAGAAGTAATTTGTCTGGTACAAAGAAAAGAAATAAATCAGAGAAAAGCATGAAGCGTATCATATTGATTTTAACAGTATTGCTTGCCATGTTAGGGCAGGTAGCCTATGCGCAGAAAACCTGTGTCATCGCATCGGCAGAAAATCATGTGCCTATTCGTGAAGCACTTATTCATACCAATAACAATCATTGGGCAAGAACAGATTATCGGGGCTATTGGACGATGCGCTATCAGTTTGATTCAGCAACTGTATCGAAACCTGGTTTTATGAAGGCAACTATCCGGTACAAGGAACTGCCGGATACTCTGTTTCTCTTGCCGGATGCCAAACAATTAGGCGAAGTGACAGTTTGGGGCAAGAATCAGGAAGGCATCAAAAACATGGAAGAGGATATTCAGGAGAAGATAAACTCTTTGCCAACTTCGTCTGCTGGCATTGGTTTCGATGCTTTCGGATGGATGGATAAACAGGGAAAACGTGATAAGAAGCATCTGCAACAGGCTAAAAAGGTATTTGAAAAAATGGAACATAAGGATCCTGTGGTAGCTGCTTATGAAAAAGCAACGGGGAAAAAGTATGAATTGACTAATCCGTATGATGTCTCGGCTTTTAAGAAAGATCCTTCTTCTGAAATGGCTACAGAAGAGGATAAAGCAACTTCTGATGCTGAATCAAAATCGAAAAAGAAGGAGAATCCTGAAAAATAAGCACAAGAGTAAACTGAAGAAATGAACTCGGGAAAGGCAGAGCGACAGCTATTTTAGCCGACGGGATAAAAAAAAAGCATAAACAAGTTGGCTTTCTCGAAAAAAAGTCGTATCTTTGTAGCCAAAAATATAAAGAAAGAAAAATGTTTGAAAATTTAAGTGATAGACTGGAACGCTCGTTCAAAATCTTGAAGGGCGAGGGAAAAATTACAGAAATCAACGTGGCGGAAACCATGAAGGATGTGCGCCGTGCACTCCTCGACGCCGATGTAAACTATAAAGTGGCTAAGGAATTCACCAACAAGGTGAAGGAGAAAGCACTCGGCATGAATGTACTTACTGCCGTAAAGCCGGGACAGTTGATGATCAAGTTGGTGCACGATGAACTGGAAGAACTCATGGGCGGCGAAGAAGCCCCATTGAAGCTCGAAAGTCATCCGGCCGTCATCCTCATGAGCGGTCTGCAGGGTTCGGGTAAGACTACCTTCAGCGGAAAGCTTGCCAATATGCTCAAGACCAAGAAAGGCAAGAAGCCATTGCTCGTGGCCTGCGACGTTTACCGTCCGGCAGCTATCCAGCAGCTCCATGTAGTGGGTGAGCAGGTGGGTGTTCCGGTATACAGCGAGCCAGAGAACAAGGATGTGCTCAGTATCGCCGACCATGCTATCCAGCAGGCTAAGACCAACGGCAACGATGTGGTAATCGTCGATACAGCCGGACGTCTTGCCATTGATGAGCAGATGATGAACGAGATTAGCAATCTCAAGAATCATCTACGTCCAGACGAAACCCTCTTCGTGGTTGACTCCATGACCGGTCAGGATGCCGTAAACACAGCTAAGGAATTCAACGACCGCCTCGACTTCAACGGCGTTGTTCTCACCAAGCTCGATGGTGATACCCGCGGTGGTGCTGCCCTCAGTATCCGTACCGTGGTAACCAAGCCAATCAAGTTTATAGGTACCGGCGAGAAGATGGACGCCATTGACGTGTTCCACCCAGCTCGTATGGCAGACCGAATCCTCGGCATGGGTGACGTGGTATCCCTCGTAGAGCGCGCACAGGAGCAGTTCGACCTGGAAGAGGCCAAGAAACTGGAGAAGAAGATCAGAAAGAACCAGTTTGACTTCAACGATTTCTACAACCAGATCCAGCAGATCAAGAAGATGGGTAACATTAAGGATCTGGCAGCGATGATTCCGGGGGTTGGCAAGGCTATCCGCGACGTAGATATCCCAGAGGATGCATTCAAGGGCGTAGAGGCCATTATCCAGAGTATGACTCCTAAGGAGCGCACCAACCCGGCCATCCTCAACACGTCACGCCGCCAGCGCATCGCTAAGGGTTCGGGCACCAATATCCAGGAGGTGAACAAACTCATCAAGCAGTTTGACCAGACCCGCAAGATGATGCAGATGATGACCGGCAACAAAATGGCGCAGATGATGAGCCGCATGAAGGGTATGCCAGGCATGCCTAAGATGCCGGGAATGTAAATCAGTTGACAGTTAATAGTTTATAGCGGCTTTGCCATATAGCAAACTTGCGATAGGCAAGAATGCCCTATAAACTATAAATTATAAATTATAAACTAAAGAAAGAATGACGTTAATCGACGGAAAGGCGACGGCAGCCGCCATCAAGGAACAGATAGCCCAGGAGGTGGCACAGATTGTTGCCGCCGGTGGCAAGCAGCCACATCTGGTAGCCGTGCTCGTAGGGCACGACGGAGGCAGCGAAACCTATGTGAAGAACAAGGTGCTGGCCTGCGAGAAGTGTGGATTCAAGTCGACCCTCATCCGTTATGAGGAGGATGTTACCGAAGAAGAGCTCCTGCGGTGTGTAGACAAGCTGAACCAGGATGATGATGTTGACGGATTCATCGTTCAGCTTCCTCTGCCTAAGCACATCGATGAGCAGAAGGTGACTATGGCCATAGATTACCGCAAGGATGTAGACGGATTCCACCCGGTAAACGTGGGCAGAATGTCGCTCGGCATGCCTTGTTTCATCTCTGCTACTCCACTCGGTATCCTCACCCTGCTGCAGCATTACAATATTGAGACCAGTGGCAAGAAATGCGTCATTTTGGGCAGAAGCAACATCGTAGGCAAACCAATGGCTCAGCTGATGATGCAGAAGCAGTATGGCGATGCTACCGTCACCGTATGCCACTCCCATTCCAAGAATTTGAAGAAAGAGTGTCAGGAGGCAGATATCATCATCGCAGCCATAGGCCGTCCTGATTTCGTGACAGCCGATATGGTGAAGCCGGGAGCCGTTGTCATTGATGTGGGTACCACCCGCGTGCCTGATGCTACGAAGAAAAGCGGTTTCCGCCTGAACGGTGATGTGAAATTCGACGAGGTGGCAGAGAAGTGCTCCTTCATCACTCCTGTTCCGGGAGGTGTTGGTCCGATGACCATCTGTTCGCTGATGAAGAATACGCTGGCTGCCGGCAAGAAGGAATATTACAGCTAGAAAGAAGATAATTATTTCAGAAAGAAGCAGTGCTTAAGTCACTGCATACTTGATTTTTTATAACTCTCTAATTTGTGGGGCAGGGTGCAGTGATGCACTCTGCCTTTTTATCCAGCCGAGAGAAAGAGTGTAAAATGAACAAACAATATTAATCTAAAAATATAGAAACATGATAAAACTTAAGTACGTATTTACATCAGCGCTGCTCGTGGCAGCTGCCAGTGCCAGTCAGGCTGTCAGCAGGCAGCAGATGCAGAAGCAAATAGACAAGGATGCCCCTGCATACACCATACAGGGCAAGGATTCCATCTGCCAGATATTCATCTATTCGCCAGCACCCAACCAGGGATTGCATCTGGCTTATTTCACCGACGATGAGCGTTGGGTGGATGTAGGACAGCTCTGCGCCAGCGACTACGGTCCGTGGGGAGCTGAAAAGAATATGTATAACCCCTTCGTGGTAAAAGCCAACGACGGCACATGGCGCGCACTCTGGAGCGTGAACCAGCATGCACCGCAGTTTGCCGTAGCCTATTCAGAAGACCTCATCACCTGGCGCCCGCAGGATTATCCCATCATCCGCGAAAAGGGCGTGAAGGATGTGGCTGCCTATCAGATGGATGACGGCAACTTCGACATCTATCTCAAGACATCTAAGGGCAAGCGATACGTACAGGCAAGCAACGATTTCCGTACCTTTAAGGAAGATACGCTGGAGGCTTCTGCCGATGAGATACTCTGGCAGCGCGACACTGCAACCATAGGCGGAAAACTCTTCCATGGCTGCGATTTCGAGGTGCCGGCCGTGCATCTCAACTACATCCGTTCCTGGTTCCACGCCCTCTCTGAAGAGGCAAAACTCAACGCCCAGCCGATGCCGAAGACCGATGCCGACCTCGCAGCTTATACCAAGGACAACCACATCGACCTGCCGAAAGATTCGGAAATCCCTGCCAACCTCAGCATCAATCCACAGAAATCCCACCGCATCTCCAACAAGCTGATGGGTATCTTCTTCGAAGACATCAGCCGCGCTGCCGACGGAGGACTCTCTGCAGAAATGTTGCAGAACGGCGACTTTGAGTATAACAAGGAAGACCACCGTCACCAGTGGAATGCCACCACGGCATGGGTGGGGGTAGAGAAAGAGGGCATCGCCACCGAAAACGGGGTGAGCCAGAACAATGCCCATTACGCCGTTCTGGGCGCTACACCTATTTATAATATAGGTTGGGACGGCATCGCCATACGTCGCGGAGCTGCCGTTGAGGGCAAGGAGGGTAAGCATCAGCCGGCCATCTACGAGGTGAGCCTGCACGCCCGCTGCATTGATGCCAAGAAGAAAGACCTCACCCTGGCGCTCGTAAACCAGGAGGGATTGCCGGTATGCCAGACCAAGATCAAGGTGCAGGGCGCAGACTGGAAGGAATATAAGGCGCAGCTCATTGTGACCGATAAATATGAGGGCGAACTCGCCAGTGAAGCCACCACCAAGGAGGGTAAACTGGGCAAGAACATCCGGTTCGCTATCTTACCTAAGGGCGAGCAGAAAGTGGCGGTAGACTTGGTAAGTCTCAAACCACAAGATACTTACAAGGGTCATGGACTACGTAAAGACCTTGCCGAGGCCATTGCCGACCTGAAGCCTCGCTTTGTGCGCTTCCCGGGCGGCTGCATGCTCCACGGTCAGGGGCTCAAGAACATTTACCACTGGAAGGAGAGCGTGGGTCCGCAGAAAGATCGCAAGCCAGCCTACAACATCTGGGGATACCATCAGACCAGCCAGCTGGGTTTCTATGAGTATTTCCAGTGGTGCGAGGATATGGGAGCCGAGCCGCTGCCTGTATTGGCGGCAGGTGTTCCTTGTCAGAACTCTGTGGCAGATGAGCGCGGAGTGGCTGGTCAGCAGGGCGGAATCCCGATGAGCGAGATGCCGCAGTATATTCAGGATGTGCTAGACCTGGTAGAATGGGCGAATGGCGACCCTGCCACCTCTAAGTGGGCTAAGATGAGAGCCGATGCGGGTCATCCGGCTCCGTTCAACCTCAAGATGATAGGCATCGGCAACGAAGACCTCATCTCTACCGATTTCGAGCAGCGCTACCTGATGATCTGCAAGGCAGTGAAGCAGAAGTATCCTCAGATAGAGGTTGTGGGTACCGTAGGTCCGTTCCACTTCCCGTCTTCCGATTATATTGAGGGTTGGAAGATTGCCCGCGAAAACAAGCGCTGGATTGATGCCGTAGACGAGCATTATTATGAGCAGCCGGGCTGGTTCCTGAACCATCAGGATTATTACGACCATTACGACCGCAAGGCTCCTAAGGTTTATCTGGGCGAATATGCATCTCGCGGTGCCAATGCGGTAGACAATGCGCTGGCTGAGGGCATCCACCTCTGCAATGTGGAGCGCAACGGCGATGTGGTAGAAATGACATCCTATGCTCCTCTCTTGTGTAAGGACGGATACAGCAACTGGCAGCCGGACATGATTTACTTTGATAATAATAATGTACGCGCGAGCGAGAGCTACAAGATGCAGAAGATGTTCGGTCAGCATGCCGGTGACCTCTACATCTCATCCGTGCTCAGTCTGCCGGATGCGCTGAAGAAATATGTGGGCACCAGTGTGGTGAAGGATTCTAAATCGGGCAAAACCTGGCTTAAAGTGGTGAATGCCTTGCCTCGCACGCTGAAACTCTCGGTTTCTGGCTTGGGCAACAAGCAGGTAACCATCGCAGGCAGAAGCGCTCAGGTTTTCGAACTTTAGCTTTCTTCAGAAGATGTTTTCTGATAGAAACGGATAGAACCAATAATGGTTCAGATTATTCATTTTGAGTAAAATAGAATGGAGAAATAGGATATAAAAATGTTCTTTTTCTCCATTTTTTATGTTTTACAGCATAAAATATGGCCAAAAATTTGGTAGTTAATAATTTTTTTTATTATTTTGCACCCTGAAAAGAAGTTTTAAGTAATTTATATAAAATCAAATTTTAGAGAGAAAATGAAAAAGTTAGTATTAATGTTTGCTGCTGCCGTAATGGCAGTATCTGCATCTGCTCAGACTACACAGGAGAGCAAGTTCTTTGACAATTGGTATCTTGGTGTAAACGTTGGAGCTGCTACAAAGACTACTCACAATGCATGGTTCAAGAACGTAAATCCTTCAGTAGGTGTACGTCTCGGAAAGTGGTTTACTCCAGTTTGGGGTGCTGCTGTAGAGGCTGACCTCTATGCTCGTAACCGCAACCTGCCTTATACACATAAGACTTTGGTTCGTGGTGCAAGCGGTAAGTTCATCGGTACTATCAATGCAACAAACCTCTTCTTGGGTTACAAGGGTGAGCCACGTAAATTCGAAATCATCCCATTGGCAGGCATCGGCGCTTACCACTCTTTCAACCTTCATAATGGCAACCTCAATGCCCTCACAGCTAACGCAGGTGTTGACTTCGCATTCAACCTTGGCGCAAACAAGGCTTGGCAGGTATATGTAGAGCCATCTATGAATTGGTTCCTTCACGACAACAAGAGTGCTTGCAATGGTTGCCAGTTTGATGTTAACAAGTCTGCTTTTCAGGTTAAGGTGGGTGTTAACTACAAGTTCAAGGGTTCTAACAACTCTCACAACTTCACTATCGTAACTCCACGCGACCAGAACGAGATTGATGGTTTGAATGGTCAGATCAACAACCTCCGCAACGACTTGAATAGCAAGGATTCTGAACTCGCAGCTAAGGACAAGCAGATCAAGGATCTCCAGAATGCGCTCAATGAGTGCCAGAAGGCTCCTAAGTATGTAAAGCCAGCTACTGCTACCAATTTGCAGCCAACAGTATTGTTTACTGTAGGTAAGTCAAAAGTAGAGCGTAGCCAGATGCCAAACATCGAGATGATTGCTCAGTATATGAAGAATCATCCAGATGCTAAGGTTGAAATTAAGGGTTATGCATCTCCAGAGGGTTCTAAGGAACTTAACCAGAAACTTTCTGAGGCTCGTGCCAATGCTGTAAAGAACATTCTCGTTAAGACTTACAAGATTAGCGCAAATCGTCTTCAGGCTAAGGGTATGGGTGCTACTGACAAGCTCTTCAAGCAGGTTGAGTTCAACCGTGTTGCTACATTCAATGATAACAATGCAGCTGAATAAAGAAATAAGTAGTTTCAGATATTTGGTCTTGTGACCAGGTCCTCCTAAACTTCGGTTTAGGAGGATTTTTTTTCTTCTTACCTTTCTTACATGTCT
This sequence comes from Segatella copri DSM 18205, assembly GCF_025151535.1. Classification (NCBI taxonomy): domain Bacteria; kingdom Pseudomonadati; phylum Bacteroidota; class Bacteroidia; order Bacteroidales; family Prevotellaceae; genus Segatella; species Segatella copri. The sequence continues at coordinate 1,650,848 of NZ_CP102288.1, read as the reverse complement.
GGCCGCCTCGCTTTATACTTTTTCGTCAGGTAATCTTAATAAGATAAGAGTTCTGTGTGGTTAATAAGCTCTTTCTTGTTTTTTTTGCACAAAATCAGCAGAAATGAGTATCTATCGTGATAAATTGTAAGCATTTTATTTATTTTTCTAACAAAAATACGAAGTTTTGTGAAAATTTATACGAAATTAGTTGGCTATTACATAATTTCTCTGTATCTTTGCAGGCAAATTATAACAAAGGGGCTCGAAAGAGCCCTTTTAAGCAAGAAAATAAAAGAAAATAAAAGATATGAAACATCCATTAAGAAGTAGCGTCTGTACTGAAGGCAGAAGAATGGCAGGTGCCCGAGCACTCTGGGTAGCTGCAGGTATGAAACACGAGCAGTTTGGTAAACCAATCATTGCTATCGTGAACAGCTTTACGCAGTTTGTGCCAGGTCATACCCATCTTCATGAAATCGGTCAGATCGTCAAGAAGGAAATCGAAGCTATGGGGTGCTACGCAGCCGAATTCAATACCATCGCCGTTGACGACGGTATCGCAATGGGACACGACGGAATGCTCTATTCCCTCCCAAGCCGTGACATCATTGCCGACTCTGTAGAATACATGGTCAATGCTCACAAGGCCGACGCCATGATCTGCATCTCAAACTGCGACAAGGTAACCCCAGGTATGCTCATGGCATCTATGCGACTGAACATTCCTACCGTGTTCTGCTCAGGTGGACCTATGGAAGCCGGACGCTGGAAGGGTGAGAACGCCGACTTGATTACAGCTATGATTAAGGGTGCTGATACAAGCGTTTCTGACGAGGAGATGACGCAGATTGAGCAGTGCGCCTGCCCAGGTTGCGGTAGCTGCTCAGGTATGTTTACCGCCAACTCAATGAACTCACTCACTGAGGCCATCGGTCTGAGCTTGCCAGGTAACGGAACCATTCTTGCTACCCACAAAAACCGCATCCAACTTTTTAAAGATGCAGCACGCCAGATAGTTAAGAACGCTTATGCATATTATGAGGACGGCGACGAGAGCGTATTGCCACGCAATATAGCTACCCGCGACGCATTCCTCAACGCCATGACCCTGGACATCGCCATGGGCGGAAGCACCAACACCGTGCTCCACTTGCTGGCAGTAGCTCAGGAAGCTGGCGCAGACTTCAAGATGGAAGACATCGACCAATTGAGTCGCAAGGTGCCTTGCCTCTGCAAGTTGAGCCCTAACACCCAGAAATACAGTGTACAGGAGTGCAACCGCGCAGGTGGTATCCTCGGTATCCTGAACGAGCTGAACAAGGGCGGTCTGATCAACGGCGCCGTAAAGCGTGTTGACGGCAAAACACTTGATGAGCAGATGAAGAAATACGACATTACCGGCACAGAGATTGATGCCGAGGCTGACAGAATCTACCACTCTGCACCGGGCAGAAAGTTCTCTACCCAGATGGGTAGCCAGGACGCTCAGTGGGAGAGTCTTGACACCGACCGCGCCGAGGGTTGTATCCGCGACCTCGAGCATGCCTACACCAAGGATGGCGGACTGGCAGTGCTCTTCGGCAACATCGCCCAGAACGGTTGCGTAGTAAAGACAGCCGGCGTAGATCCAGTGCTCTGGCATTTTGAGGGTCCAGCCGTATGCTTTGATTCTCAGGAAGATGCATGCGAAGGCATCCTTGGCGGCAAGGTTAACTCAGGCGACTGCGTAGTCATCACCCACGAGGGTCCGAAGGGTGGCCCTGGCATGCAGGAGATGCTCTACCCAACCTCTTACATCAAGAGCCGTCACCTGGGCAAGGAATGTGCCCTCATCACCGATGGCCGCTTCTCAGGCGGTACATCAGGCTTGAGCATCGGTCACATCAGTCCTGAGGCTGCAGCAGGTGGTAACATCGGCAAGATTAAGGATGGCGACATCATCGTCATTGATATCCCTAGCCGCTCCATCAATGTGAAGCTCTCTGACGAGGAACTCGCAGCACGCCCACAGCAGCCGCTGAAGCGCAACCGCGTGGTTAGCAAGGCACTGCGCGCTTATGCCCAGAGCGTAAGTTCGGCAGATAAGGGCGGTGTGAGAATCATCGACTAGTCTTCGAGAGTCTTTGAAAAGACAGTTTTTAGAGTCTTTGAGAAAAGAAAAGTTTTTGAATTATTCAGAATAATAAAATATAAATGGCAAAAGAAGTAATAACAGGAGCCGAAGCACTGATGCGCTCCCTGAAAAACGAGGATGTTAAAAACATCTTCGGATATCCGGGCGGCAGCATCATGCCAGTGTTTGATGCACTGTACGGTTACACGAGAGGTGAAAAGAAGATGTTTGACCACATCTTGGTACGTCACGAGCAGGCTGCTGCTCACGCTGCACAGGGTTATGCCCGAGTCAGCGGCGAAGTGGGCGTCGCTCTTGTCACTAGTGGTCCTGGAGCTACTAATACATTGACCGGCATCGCTGATGCCATGATGGATTCTACACCAATCGTAGTCATCGCCGGACAGGTCGGCGTAGGTGCCCTGGGTACCGATGCCTTCCAGGAGGTAGACCTCGTGGGTGTTACCCAGCCAATCTCCAAGTGGTCTTACCAGATACGCCGTGCCGAGGATGTGGCATGGGCTGTGAGCCGTGCTTTCTACATCGCCCGCAGCGGACGTCCGGGACCTGTGGTGCTCGACTTTACAAAGAATGCGCAGGTGGCTACATGCGAGTGGGAACCAGTGAAATGTGAGAAGGTTACATCTTACAACCCTTATCCTACGATAGATGAAAAGGCGGTGGCTGAAGCTGCCGAACTCATCAACAATGCCAAGAAACCATTCGCCCTCGTGGGTCATGGAGTAGAGCTTGGCGGTGCACATAATGAACTCATCGAATTCCTCGAGAAGGCAGATATCCCTGCCGGCAGAACCCTGCTCGGCCTTTCTGCCCTGCCTAGCAACCACCCGCTCAACATGGGTATGCTCGGCATGCACGGTTCTTATGCTACCAACATGAAGACCCAGGAATGTGATGTGCTCATCGCCATCGGTATGCGTTTCAGCGACCGTATCACAGGCGTGCCTTCTAAGTATGCTCCCCAGGCCAAGATTATTCACCTGGACATTGATAAGGCTGAGATTGACAAGGTTATCAAGACCGATGTGGCTGTTGTGGGCGACTGCAAGCAGAGTCTGCCAGCCATTACCCGTCTGCTGAACAAGAATGTTCACCGCGAGTGGAGAGATTCCTTCGAGGAATACCGCCAGCAGGAACAGGAAAAGGTAATAGAGAAGGATATCCACCCTACAGAGGGACCGCTGCTTATGGGCGAGGTGACCAACGTGGTAACGGAAGCTACTCATAATGAAGCAGTTCTCGTAAACGACGTAGGTCAGAACCAGATGATCAGTAGCCGCTACTTCAAGTTTACCAAGAAGCTGAGCATCGTAACCAGTGGTGGTTTCGGAACCATGGGCTTCGGCCTTCCGGCAGCCATCGGTGCCACCTTCGGAGCTCCCGACCGCACCATCTGCTGTTTCTTCGGCGACGGCGGTTTCCAGATGAACATCCAGGAACTGGGTACCATCATGGAGCAGCAGGCACCGGTAAAGATGATTCTGCTGAACAACAACTATCTGGGCAACGTGCGCCAGTGGCAAGACCTGATGTTCGGTGGCCGTCACTCCTTCACCCACATGATGAATCCTCATTATGCAGAGATTGCCAAGGCCTACGGCATACCATACGATGTAGTAATAGACCGCAAGGACCTTCAGGCTAAGGTGGAGAAGATGATCAGCACCAAGGGTCCTTACCTGCTGGAGTGCGCCATCAAGGAGAATGAAGACATCGTTCCGATGACGCTGCCGGGCAAGAGTGTAGATGAGATGCAACTCGAGTTGAATTATTAAAAGCTTTCGGCTATATATAATAAGGTGTAAATTCCTTCATGAGGGAGCATCCTCCGAAAAGGAAAGACTCCGAAAAGTAACCGATTATTTTAAAATTTGGAAAAATGGAGAATAACAACGAAAAGAAATTATATACATTGCTTGTTTACTCAGAAAACATTGCCGGTATCCTGAATCAGATTACTGCCGTGTTTACTCGCAGACAGGTAAATATCGAGAGCTTGAATGTTTCGGCCAGCAGTATCAAGAATATACACAAGTATACCATCACGGTTTGGAGTGATGAAGAGCAGATTGAGAAAATCAACAAGGCAATAGAGAAGAAGATTGACGTGGTGAAGAGCGATTACTACACCGACGACCAGATCTTCATCCATGAAGTGGCTCTCTTCAAGATTTCCACTCCGGTATTGCTTGAAAATCCAGAGGTTTCGCGCACCATCCGCAAGCATGATGCCCGCATGATGGAGGTGAATCCTACCTACAGCACCGTGCTTCTGGCAGGACTTACCGAAGACATTGCTGACCTCTTCCAGCAGCTCAACAGCTACAACTGCCTGCTTCAGTATACCCGAAGCGGCAGAATCGCTGTTACGAGAAGTTTTGACGAACCCATCTCTGATTATCTCAAGCAGAATTCAGAAGATTAGATTTTTTTCATATTTTGATGCCCTTTGTTCCCCTGGCTTCAAACTAGCGGAGCAGGGGGCTTTTTCGGTTTAAAACAACAAGACAGACAACAAAGTAAAAGGACGAGACAGATATTATGGAACAGAAAATATTAGATAAGGTAGGGCGTTACGAATTCCTATCGGAGCCTTTCCACTGCGATTTCAGCAGCCACCTCTTTATGGGGCATCTCGGAAATCATCTGCTCAATGCTGCCGATTTTCACAGCAACGACCGCGGGTTCGGTATGAACTACCTCATGCCCAGACACAAGACATGGGTTCTCAGCCGACTGGCCATTGAGATGACAGAGATGCCGAAGTCTTACGACCGCTTTGTAGTAGAAACCTGGTGCGAGAGTGCCATGAAATATTTCACATCCCGAGATTTCAAAATCTGCGGCAAGACATCATCATCCGAAGAAGCCAAGGTTTACGGCTACGGCAAGAGCGTGTGGGCAATGATTGATACGGAAACCCGACAGCCTGTTGATATTTTTGAAATTCACGACGGGCTCATCAAAGAATATATTGATTCAGAAAAACCTTGTCCTATCCAGGCAAGTTCGAGAGTGAAAATGGGCAAGGATGCCAAGCTGGTGAGAACCATTGACACCTATTATCATGATGTAGATGTTAACGGGCACATCAACTCGGTGAAATACATCGAACATATCCTCGACCTCTTTGATCTGGATTATTACAAAACTCACTTTTTGCAAAGATTTGAGATAGCTTACGTAGCAGAAAGTCACCAGGGAGACCAACTTCATTTCTATTTGGAAGAAACAAGTGAGGCAGAAGAAATGCAAGAATACTGCATAAAGATAACAAAAACCGGCAAAAATGACGTAAATGAGGTGGAAGTTGTAAGAAGTAAGGCTAAATTTATTAAAAATTGAAAGAAAAATTTGGTAGTTTCATTTTATTTGCTTACCTTTGCACTCAGAAAATAAGAATAAACCCAGAGCCGCCTTCTTGGATAGGGGGTGGACGGATCAAACAGGCTCTCTTTGGATAAGAATACAGCTCGCATCCGTATGGACAAGTATAACCCGCGGCTCCACAAACGGCAAGCCGCACAAAAAAAATAAAAATTATGGCAGAAATGAATTTCGGTGGCGTAATGGAAACTGTTGTCACCAGTCATGAATTTTCATTGGAGAAAGCACGTGAAGTATTGAAGAACGAAACAATCGCAGTTATCGGTTATGGTATCCAGGGTCCTGGTCAGGCTTGTAACCTTCGCGATAATGGTTTCAACGTCATCGTCGGACAGCGTCAGGGTAAGACCTACGAGAAGTGTCTGAAAGATGGTTGGGTTCCTGGTAAGACTCTGTTCTCTATCGAGGAAGCTGCTGAAAAGGGTACTATCATCTGTATGTTGCTTTCTGATGCCGGTCAGATTGCATGCTGGCCAAAGATTAAACCATACCTCACACCAGGTAAGACTTTGTATTATTCACATGGTTTCGCTATCAATTGGAGCGACCGTACAGGCGTTGTTCCACCAAAGGATATTGATGTAATCATGGTTGCTCCTAAGGGTTCTGGTACTTCTCTCCGCACTATGTTCTGTGAGGGTCGTGGTTTGAACTGCTCTTACGCTGTATACCAGGATGCATCTGGCAAGGCAGAGGAGAAGACTATTGCCTTCGGTATCGGTATCGGTGCCGGTTATTTGTTCAAGACAACATTCCAGCGTGAGGCTACTTCTGACCTCACAGGTGAGCGTGGCTCATTGATGGGTGCAATTGAGGGATTGTTGGAGGCACAGTATGACGTGCTCCGCGAGAATGGTCACTCACCATCTGAGGCTTTCAACGAGACTGTTGAGGAGCTCACACAGAGCCTTGGCCCTCTCTTCGGTGCTAAGGGTATGGATTGGATGTATGCTAACTGTTCAACTACAGCTCAGCGTGGTGCTCTTGACTGGGCTCCTCGTTTCCGTGAGGCTATCAAGCCTGTAATGGAGTGGTTGTACTACTCTGTAAAGACTGGTAACGAGGCTCAGATTTCTATCGACAAGAACTCTCAGGCTGATTACCGCGAGAAGTTGAACGCTGAACTCGAGGCTATGCGCAACAAGGAAATGTGGCAGGCTGGTGTTACAGTTCGTAAACTTCGCCCTGAGAATAACTAATTTTTTTCTCGTACATAATGTTGAAAAGGGAATGGCCCGAGAGGTGTCGTTCCCTTTTTTCTGTTTATAAGGGGCTTTAGTGATTTCATATGGGAGCGGGCTCATAAAGTATAACTTATGATACACCTTTCTACTATTTCATTTATGGCTCATGAACGATTTTGTCTCCCTCGACATAAAACATATTCTCTGCAACCATTTCTTCAAGAACTGCAGCCATATCTTCTGAATCATATTTCAGTTGGTTTAATTCTGTAATGTCATGTGGCTTTCCGTCTTTCAGCAAGTCTAGAATTTCTGATATAATAGTTTGCTTCTGGGGTATTTTGTGATCTATGCAGACATCACATATCCCGCAGTCGTCCTTCATTTTCGTTTTTTCGCCAAAATAACTCAGAAGCTGGCGCGAACGGCAGATGCTGTCGTTCTTTGCATAACTGATAATGCTCTTGATGTGGGCAGTAAACTGTTTCTTGCGTACTTCCCATACCTCCTCAGGGATGATAACTCTGAAACCATCTTCCCTAGGACGCGTGTAGCTGATATAAGGTGTCTTGCGGCGGGGAATGAAGTCGATGATGTGGCGGGCACTCAGATTTTTCAGAATCATGTATACCTGCTGACGGTTTAGTTCGCTTACACGCTCTATCAGCGACTCATCAATGTAAACATAGTCGGTAAACAGACCGCCGTAATTACGCAGAAGCGCCGTAATAACAGACTCTTCCTTCTCCGAAACATTCTCTAGCAGATAGAGATCATTTCGGCTGATGTTAAATCTGATTCTTGCTTTTCCGTCAGGATTGTCCTCGTAGTGGATATAGCCTGAGCGCTCCAGAATGCGCAGAGCCGAGTCTACGCGAGTAGGGAAGTACTTGTAGGTGAAGCAGAACTTCTCTATCTCGAACATGAAAGTCTGTCCCATTCCGCTTCCAACTGCCACCTGGAAAAAGTAAGCAAGATGCTCGTAAACGTCTTTGATGAATTCTTTGTCTGGGAAGGTTTCGTCTATGCGTTTCATGAGTTTGTTTTCATCGCTCTGGTTGTAGAGCAGCACAGCATAAGCCTTTTCGCCGTCTCTTCCGCCTCGTCCCGCCTCTTGAAAATAGGCTTCCAGTGAGTCTGGACAATCTATATGAATTACCATTCTCACATCTGACTTGTCTATTCCCATGCCGAAAGCATTGGTTGCTACCATTACCCTTATCTCGTCATTTTGCCAGTTTTTCTGTCGGATATCCTTCACGTCGGAATCCAGTCCGGCATGGTAAAATGTAGCAGAAATACCTTGTTTGTTCAGAAGTTCTGCCATCTCCTTGGTTCGTTTTCGGCTTCTCGCATAAATGATTGCCGAGCCTTGGGTACACTGCAGGATATGAACCATTTCGGTCAACTTGTCGTTGGTGGTGCGCACCACATAGGCAAGATTCTTGCGGGCAAAACTCATTTTAAATACGTTTTGCTTCTTGAAGTGAAGCTGGTTCTGGATATCTTCTACTACATCGGGAGTGGCCGTAGCCGTAAGAGCAAGGACTGGTACACCGGGCTTCATATCTCTTATTTTTGCAATTTCGAGATAAGACGGGCGGAAATCGTAACCCCACTGGCTGATGCAGTGAGCTTCATCTACCGTGATGAAACTCACCGGAATGTGGCGCAGTTTAGTTTGGAACAATTCTGAAGAAAGACGTTCTGGTGAAACATACAGAAACTTGATTTCACCGAAAATACAATTTTCCAATATTCGGAGAATCTCTTGGCGCGACAATCCTGTGTAGATGGCTTCAGCCAGGATGTTGCGGGCCTTGAGATGCTGTACCTGATCCTTCATCAGCGCAATGAGTGGAGTTACCACAATGCAGACGCCCTTTTGGGCAAGGGCTGGAACCTGGAAGGTGATGGATTTACCGCCACCTGTAGGCATAAGCCCGAGGGTATCCTCACCTCGGGCTATACTCTCGATGATGTCTCGTTGTATGCCGCGAAAGTCAGGATACCCCCAATATGTACGTAGTATTTCTTGATATTTATCTGCCATTTTTTGAAACTTTTGCCCTTGCAGATTTCGATGCTTGTGCGTCCTGACGGATTTGCTCTACAAATCCGTGTAATCCGAGTAATCAGTGCCTAATCCATGCATAGGGCTAAGTACCTCATCCTTCGTTTGGACGGATGTCTTCTATCTGAAGTTGAACTTGGTTTTTCTTAAAAATATTCTCTTCTATGGTGAAGGCTATGTCGAAACTTCGCTTACTCTTGATGTAGCGGGCAGCTGCACTCTGACCGAAAGCGATGCCGTTTAAGACCGTGCTCGATTTTGAGTCTACCAGTTCCAACTTGATGTGTTCCTGTTCTCTGCCCACCACCTTGCTGGTACCATAATCATATACCCGGTTGGTGCAGAAAATAGGTTTCTGGTTACATGGACCGAAAGGAGAGAAGCGCTTCAGGTCGGCCTGCAGATGCTTGGTAATGTCTTTAAAGTCAATTTCAGCATCTATGTTGAGCATCGGTTCTGTCTGTTGAGGCGAAATATGCTCTTCTACATAATGCTGGAACCTGTCTCTGAACTCTCTAACCTTATCCCACTTCAAGGTAAGGCCGGCAGCATAGGTATGACCACCGAAATTGAGCAGGAGGTCGCGGCAACTCTTGATGGCTGAGTAGATGTCAAATCCCGTTACGCTACGTGCTGAACCTGTAGCCATATCACCATCCCGGGTCAGAACAATGGTAGGGCGGAAGTAGATTTCGGTGAGTCGGGAAGCAACAATGCCAATGACTCCTTTTTTCCAGCCTTCATCATAGAGCACGATGCTGGAGTTGTGTTTCATGCTTTCCAGACGCGATACGATGCCGTTGGCTTCTTCAGTCATCTGCTTGTCTATGTCTTTGCGCTGCTCATTGTACTCATTGATGTGTCTGGCCATGCGCAGGGCTGAGGAATAGTCTCTTTCTACCAGCAGATCTACGCTCAGCTTGCCGTTCTCCATTCTGCCTGAAGCATTGATGCGGGGACCAATCTTGAACACAATATCGCTCATGGAGAGCTCGCGTCCGTTCAGTCCGCAGATGTCGATGATGGATTTCAGACCGATACTTGGGTTGGTATTCAGCAACTTAAGACCATGGAAGGCGAGTATTCTGTTCTCATCTACCACCGGCACAATGTCGGCAGCAATACTCACGGCGCAGAAGTCGAGCAGAGGAATGAGCCTGGAGAACGGAATGTTGTTGTTCTTGGCAAAAGCCTGCATAAACTTGAACCCTACACCGCATCCGCAGAGATGCTTGAATGGGAATGGATCGTCAGGACGCTTCGGATTGAGTATGGCCACAGCAGGTGGCATCACATCGTCAGGAACGTGATGGTCGCAGATGATGAAGTCTATTCCCAGACTCTTGGCATATTCTATCTCCTGAATAGCCTTGATTCCGCAGTCTAGAATAATAATCAGTTTTACACCAGTCTGATGAGCAAAATCTATTCCTTTCTTACTCACTCCGTAACCTTCGTCGTAGCGGTCGGGAATGTAGTAGTCGATGTTTGAATAGAATTGCTGCAAGAATTTGTACACCAGGGCAACGGCGGTGCATCCGTCTACGTCATAGTCTCCGTAAACAAGGATACGTTCCTTTCTACCCATAGCATCGTTCAGGCGGTCTACGGCAATATCCATGTCTTTCATCAGAAATGGATTGATGAGATCTGAGAGTTGTGGACGGAAGAACCGTTTGGCTGCAGACTCTGTCGTAATCTCGCGCTTGATGAGCAAATGGGCAAGAACTGGGCTCATATTTAGCTTGGCGCCTAATTCTTCAGCTGCTTTTTGCTGTTCAGGTGTTGGTGATTCGTAATTCCATTTAAAATGCATTTTAATTATTTTTTATTTCTGCCCCCAAAGTTACGAAAATAAAATGACAAAAGGAAATGTTTAGGGAGGAATTTTATTAAATTACCTAGAAATAAGTAAAAATAAGACTTGTTGGCAACCCAAAATAAGTGAATAAGAGATTTTCTTGGCAACAAAAAAGGCAGCAAACTCATCGGTTTGCTGCCCCTTGAATATTTTTGTTAAGGAGAATGTCCATAGAAAACCTATAGACTATAAACTTTTAACTATTAAAACTCTCCTAGATTCCGAGCTTCTTGCGGATGTCCTTAGGAAGGGCGTTCTTGTTAACCATGAAGTCCATAGTCTTGTAAGCTACGAAAGCCTTGGTCATGTACCAGGTTCCCTTGTAGTCACCATACTCGCCCCAAGAGTTCTTAACCATGTAGTACTCCTTGCCGTTCTGATCCTTAGCGATACCGTAGATGTGCATACCGTGGTCGTCAGTTGTCTCCCAATTGTCGAATGCTTCCTGACGCATAGCCTGGGTAGGAACAATCTCAGGAGCATTTACGCCGAGAGAATCAAACTTCTCCTTCTTCTCGTCCTTAGAGAGCTTGAACCAATGGTCAGCATCTGTACCGGCCATAGAGCGAACCTTCTTTACGTCGTAAGCGATACCGAGACCCTTGCGAGTGAAACCGTCTTCTGTTACGTCACCTCCCCATGCTACTGTATAACCATTGTTTACAGCGTTGTCTATGATCTTGCAGATGTCTTCCATTGGAACGTTGTAGCTCAAAGGCCAGCGCCAGTTATCCTGTACCTCAACAGCAAACTTGCTCCACATTGGGTGGTGGGTGTAGCTGGTAATGGTGATATAATCATCAAGATTCAAACCGAGGCTCTGGCAGAAGCTCTGTGGTGTATACTGCTTGCCCTCGTATGTAAACTTCTCAGGAGTCTTACCGATGTAAGAGTCGATGATGCCCTGAAGACCGCTCTTCCAGGCTGGAGAAAGCTTCTTAGCTGTGCTCTTTGCTACTGCCTCTACGTATGGAGTCATTACATTGAAGAACTCACCGAAGTTAGCCAAAGAGTCACCTGTCAATGAACCTGGTGCAGGCATGGCAGACTCAGGTACAATACCATAGTGCTGCAAAGCATAGAGTACATCGTAGGCGCTACCACCCTCAGAGAAGCTCACGTCGCCGTGCATTCTTACAGCCACTGTGGCGCGGTCCATATAAGTCTTGTTGGCTACGAACATTTCGCTGAGGTCGTAGGTCTTGCCTGTCTTCTTCAAGATTTCGCTCTCGAAGTAGCTGAGGGTAGAGTAAGCCCAGCACGTACCACTGCGGTTCTGGTCCTTGATGCTAGTGATAGGATTCTGCTTTACTACAGTAAATACAGGTTTGTTCTTTGCTACTTCTGCAGAGTCTGCAGCTTTCTTCGCATTTGCTCCTGTGGCTACCAAAGCCATCAAGGCTGCAACAATCATAGTTTTCTTCATGAATTCTTTTCTCTTTATATTAATGTTTTTGTTATATCTTCTCTCTGATTCCTTTTTCTGAAATGATTTCTCTTTCAGGAATTTTATTCCTTGTTGGCTGCCATGAACTCCTCAACATCTTTTGGATGATAAGGTATGCGGTCTTTGCCCAGGAATCTGCAACCATCTTTGGTGATGAGTACATCGTCCTCAATTCGGATACCACCGAAATCTTTATAGGTCTCAATCTTGTCGAAGTTGAGGAATTCTGCACAATGACCGGATGCCTTCCAGTCGTCGATGAGGGCAGGGATGAAGTAAACTCCCGGCTCGTCGGTTACCACGAAACCTTCCTGCAGACGGCGCCCCATACGCAGGCAGTTGGTACCGAACTGCTCCAGATTAGGGCGTACCTCTTCGTCGAAACCAACGTTAATCTGGTCGAGGTTCTCCATGTCGTGAACATCCATTCCCATCATGTGGCCCAAACCATGAGGCAGGAACATGGCGTGTGCTCCAGCCTTTACAGCCTCTTCTGTATCACCCTTTGCAAGTCCGAGTTCCTTCATGCGGTCGAAGAGCAGGCGGCAAACAGAGAAGTGTACGTCAGCCCATTTTACGCCTGGCTTGGCTACATCCAGTGCATGGTCGTGGCATTCTTCTACAATAGAGTAGATTTCCAACTGGCGCTGGCTGAACTTTCCGCTCACCGGCATGGTGCGGGTGTTGTCAGAACAGTAGTTGTTCATAGTTTCTGCACCTGCATCACAGAGTGCCAGTCTGCCTTCTTCCAGTACGTTCATAGATGGATAACCATGCTGAATTTCACCGTGCTGACTGAAGATGGTTGGGAAACTGACCATGGCTCCGTAAGAGTGGGCAATGCCGCTTACCTGACCTGCAACATATTTTTCTGTCACACCCGGACGTACGAGCTTCATCGCTGTGGTATGCATCTTGTATCCGATGACAGCAGCACGCTCCAATTCCTCGATTTCTTCCTGGGTCTTAGTTGAACGCATCTTCACAACAGCCTTGATGAGGTCCATGCTGGCCTCTTCTTTCTGCTGGTTAGGATGGATGCCCAGAAGGTCGAATATCTGCAGTTTGATGTCGTAGCGGTAAGGTGGCAAGAAATGAATCTTGCGCTTCTTCGACATGGCGTCGTTGCAGATAGTCTTGAGCGTTTTCATAGGTGCTGAGTTGTGAACGCCTACCTGTGCTGCAAGATCATGAACACTGTCAACGCTTCCGTACCATACGATGTCTACGAGGTCGATGTCATCGCCAATCAGGGTTTCAATATCGTTGTCTATATCTATCACACCTACCAGACCGTCGCGCTGCAATCCGAAATAATAGAGGAATGTCGAGTCCTGACGGAAAGGGTAATATCCGTTATTAGGGAAATTACATGGTGAATTGTTGTTTCCGAAAAGTATAATTACGCCGCTTTTCACAAGCTTCTTCAGCTCCTGTCTGCGGCTGATGTAAGTCTCTTTGCTGAACATATTTTTCGTATTTTACATTATTTTGCTTGCAAAGTTAGCAATTATTTCCCAAAAAATACGTATCTTTGCAAGCAAAATTGAATAAAACGTGTAAATTTATAAATAATTAATATAAAAACGGCTTTTTGCTAGACAAAATGTAAGAAAATTGTCTATGCTGCGAGCAAAATATAATTATTTTCAGAATTTTAAAAGCAGAGAGTGTGTTATGAAATTGAATTTGAAAACAACAGGTTTGGTTCTTGAGGGAGGAGGCATGCGAGGGGTCTTCACCAGTGGGGTACTGGATGCCTTCATGAAGCATGATGTTCATTTCCCTTATACGGTGGCTGTATCGGCTGGGGCATGTAATGGCATGTCTTATATGAGCCGCCAACCTCGGCGTGCCCGTATCTCTAACATCGATTATCTGGCCCGATACCAGTATATCGGTATTCGCCATCTGGTGACTCAGGGGTGTATCTTCGACCGCAAATTACTCTACGATAAGTTTCCGAACCAGCTCTTGCCTTTCGATTTTGATACCTATTTTAAGTATGCCGATGGTTTCGAGATGGTTACTACCAATTGTCTTACGGGCAAGGCTATGTATCTTTCCGAGAATCAAGACAGGCAGCGTGCACTGGATGTTGTGCGTGCTTCCAGCAGTTTGCCATTTGTGAGCAAGATTGTGGAAGTGGATGGCATTCCGATGTTGGATGGTGGTATTGCGGACAGTATTCCGGTACAGCACGCCATTGACATGGGGTGGCAACACAATGTGGTTGTCCTGACTCGCAACAAAGGATGGCGTGATATGGGCAAAGACCGTAAGATACCTTATTTATATAAGAACTATCCTCGCCTGCGTGTGGCTCTGAGTCACCGTCATCGCGCTTATAACGAACAGATCCAGCTTGTAGATGATCTGGAGGCTGCGGGTAAGATTACTTGTATCCGTCCAATCCGTCCGTTGGAAGTTGGCAGAATAGAGAAGGATACCGATAAACTGGAACGCCTCTACGAAGAAGGTTTCATGCTGGGTGAGGCTTTCTGCAAAAAATGCGTAGAAAAAGAATAATATTAATAAAGAATAATATTAATAAGGTGTAGTTGATAAATAAGGTGTAGAGTTTTAGTATATGGCTTGAGAATGAGTAGAACGGTGATTTTTAGGAACGGCTTACACCGTGCCTAAAAATCACCGTTCTGGGTATGATAGTAATCAGCAATGATTTCTTCTTATTTCAGCAGGTCAGGGCGCAGGCGCTTGGTTCTTTCCATAGCCTGGTCGAATTCCCACTGGCGAATCTTGGCTTCGTTGCCACTGAGCAGAATCTCCGGAACCTTCCATCCCTTGTAGTCGGCAGGACGGGTGTAGATAGGGGCGGCAAGAATGTCGTCCTGGAAACAGTCGGAAAGTGCGCTCTGTTCGTCGCTGATAACGCCCGGAACCAGTCGGATGACGGCATCTGAGATGATGGCTGCAGCAAGTTCGCCACCCGTCAGCACATAATCACCTACACTGATTTCTCGGGTAATGAGATGGTCGCGCACACGCTGGTCAATACCCTTGTAGTGACCGCAGAGGATGATGAGATTACCCTGCATCGACATTTCGTTGGCTATCTTCTGGTTGAAAGTTTCACCATCTGGCGAAACATAAATCACGTCATCATACTCGCGCTCTGCCTTCAGTGCAGCAATGCAGCGGTCTATTGGTTCACATTGCATCACCATGCCGGCACTTCCGCCGTATGGATAGTCGTCCACACGCTTCCATTTATCTAATGTGTAGTCACGCAGGTTGTGCAGATGAATCTCCGCTAGACCCTTCTTCTGCGCACGTGCCAGAATGGACTCATTGAAGAATCCCTCCAGCATCTCTGGTAATACTGTAATAATGTCTATTCTCATAACATCTGCAAAAATAATAAATAATGCGGAGAGCACCAAAAATTTTTGCTTTTTCTTTCATTTTTACTTCTCTTTTCTTCACTTTCCTTTCTTTTTTCTCTGTTTTCCTGCCTTTCCGTAGCCATTCTTGTCTTTTCATATCATAATCCTGTTTTTCCGGAAAAAGAGAGAGATTAACGTATAAATATGCAACAAAATTATCAAAAAATAGAAAAATCATATCAAAATGATAAATTTTCGATAAAACATGCTACTATTTGTAGAAAAAGTTGTATTTTTGCAAACAGAATTGCTCGAAAGAGTGTATAATTAATTAAAATTGTGAACAAGATGATATTGGACATTGAAATGCTGAGAAGCTTTTACGCTTCGTATTCGGAAAGTGTAGCTCAGGCTAAGGCTACGGTGAAACGACCTCTTACTTATGCCGAGAAGGTGCTCTTTGCACATCTTTTCGACCCAACACAGTTGCGACCATATAAAAGAGGTGTGGAATATGTTGACTTCCGACCTAATCGCGTGGCGATGCAGGATGCGACTGCGCAAATGGCACTCTTGCAGTTCATGAATGCGGGTAAGGACAAGGTGGCCGTACCTGCTTCCGTACATTGTGATCACTTGATTCGTGCCGATGTGGGCGCTACGCAAGACCTTCCTGAGGCTTGCAAGACTAATAAAGAGGTATATGACTTCCTGAAATCTGTTTCTCAGAAATACCATATCGGTTTCTGGGGACCAGGTGCTGGAATCATCCATCAGGTAGTGCTCGAAAACTATGCATTCCCTGGAGGTATGATGGTGGGTACCGATTCTCATACTCCTAATGCCGGCGGTCTCGGCATGGTGGCCGTAGGTGTAGGTGGTGCTGATGCCGTAGATGTGTTGACCGGTCAGCCTTGGGAACTCAAGATGCCACGTCTCATTGGTGTGCATCTCACAGGTAAACTCTCTGGCTGGGCCACTCCTAAGGATGTGATTCTCGAAATCCTCGGCATCCTTACCGTAAAGGGCGGAACCAATGCCATCCTCGAATACTTCGGCGAGGGATTGGACAGCATCTCTACCACCGGCAAGGCTACCATCTGTAACATGGGAGCCGAATTGGGTGCCACATGCTCTATCTTCCCATTCGACCAGAATGCCAGCGAGTATCTCCGCAAGACAGGCCGTGAAGAAATTGCATCTCTCGCACAGATGAATGCAGCCGAACTCCGTGCTGATGATGAGGTGTTGGCAAATCCGTCTGCTTTCTACGACCAGATTGTTGAAATCGACCTTTCTAAGGTTGAACCTCATCTTAACGGTCCGTTCACTCCAGATGCTGCCACACCAATCTCTCATATGAAGGCAAAAGGTCCTGCCAACGATTATCCGATGGTAGTAGAAGTAGGATTGGTAGGTAGCTGTACCAACTCTTCTTATCAGGACTTGGCACGTGCTGCCAGCATTGCCCGTCAGGCTTATGAGAAAGGTATTGAGGTGAAGGGACAGCTTATCATCAACCCGGGTTCAGAGCAGATTCGCTATACTGCCGAGCGTGATGGTATCCTCGATGATTTCAAGAAGATTGGGGCCCTCATCATGACCAATGCTTGCGGTCCTTGCATCGGACAGTGGAAGCGTCATACCGATGATAATACGCGCAAGAATGCCATCGTTACCTCTTTCAACCGAAACTTCCGCCGCCGTGCTGATGGTAACCCTAATACGTTTGCCTTCATCGGCAGTCCAGAGCTCACTGTGGCTCTCACCATTGCGGGCCGTCTCGACTTCAATCCGGCTACCGATACCTTGCTGGATAAGGAGGGCAACAGCGTGATGCTCGATGCGCCTACAGGTTTCACCTTCCCACCTAAGGGTTTTGCCGTAGAGGATAAGGGATTCATTGCCCCAAGCGAAGAAAATGCCAATGTAGAGGTAGTCATTGCGCCTGACAGCAACCGACTCCAGAAACTTGCTCCGTTTGCTCCATGGGATGGAAAAGACCTGACAGATATGCCGCTTCTTATCAAAACCGAGGGCAAATGTACCACCGACCACATCTCTATGGCGGGTCCTTGGCTGAAGTTCCGTGGACATCTGCAGAACATCTCCGACAACCTTTTAATGGGTGCCGTTAATGCCTTTAACGGTGAGAGCAATAAGGTGAAGAACCAGTTGGATGGTGCTTATGTCGAGGTTTCTACCGCTGCCAAGGCTTACAAGGCAAAAGGCATCAGCAGCATCGTGGTGGCAGAGGATAACTATGGTGAAGGTTCTTCCCGTGAGCATGCAGCTATGGAACCTCGTTTCCTCAACGTGAAGGTGATTCTCGCCAAGAGTTTCGCCCGCATCCACGAAACCAACCTGAAGAAGCAGGGTATGCTTGCCCTCACATTCTGCAACAAGGATGATTATAATAAGGTGCAGGAGGACGACCGCATCTCTTTGACAGGTTTGAAGGAGTTTGCTCCAGGTTCTAAACTCACCGTCACCCTGAAGCACAAGGATGGTTCTGAGGATAGTTTCGAGGTTGAGCATACTTATAATGATACACAGATTGCATGGTTTAAGGCTGGTTCTGCATTGAACTTTGCTGCAAAGAAATAATAGTTGTAGCCATGCAGCTAAAAAAGTAACGGTTATGAATAAAGAATATTTAATATATAAATTAAGCGATGAGGTAAAAAACTCATGCAAGATTGATAAGGATGCATTCAAGAAGTTCAATGTGAAGCGTGGACTTCGTAATGAGGATGGCTCTGGTGTGTTGGTCGGACTGACCAATATCGGTAATGTAGTGGGTTATGAGCGCGATGCAGAAGGTAAGTTGACCCCTACAGAAGGTAAACTTTATTATCGTGGTTATGAACTTGATGACCTGGTAACTCCTCTCTTGAAGGAGAAGCGCTTCGGATTCGAGGAAGTAGCCTTCCTGCTGCTCTCGGGCCAGTTGCCTGATAAGGAGGAATTGGATGCTTTCAAGGAACTTCTGAACGATAATATGCCGCTTGATCATCGTACGATCACCCATATCATCGAGCTGGAAGGCAGCAACATCATGAACATCCTGGCCCGTTGTGTGCTCGAAATGTACACCTTCGATCCGAATCCGGATGACATCAGCCGTGACAATCTGATGCGCCAGAGCATTGAGTTGATTGCCAAGTTCCCAACCATCATTGCTTATGCATACAATATCTACCGTCACTCTGTTCAGGGTAGAAGTCTACATATTCGTCATCCTCGTGAGAATCTCTCTATTGCAGAGAACTTTCTTTATATGATGAAGCATGAAAACTATTCCGAACTGGATGCCCGTATGCTCGACCTTCTCCTGATTATCCAGGCAGAACATGGTGGTGGTAACAACTCAACCTTTACAGTACGTGTAACATCTTCTACCCGTACAGATACTTACAGTTCTATTGCTGCTGGTATCGGTAGTTTAAAGGGCCCTTTGCATGGTGGTGCCAATATCAAGGTTATCAATATGTTCCACCACTTGAAAGAAGCTATCAAGGATTGGGGTAATGTAACTGAACTTGATACTTATCTCAAGCGAATGCTCAACAAGGAGGCTTATGACAAGACAGGTCTCATTTATGGTATCGGTCATGCGGTCTATACTTTGAGTGACCCACGTGCCGTTGAACTGAAGCGCCTGGCAGGTGAACTTGCCAAGGAAAAGGGTAGAGAAGAAGAGTATAATTTCCTGAAGTTGATAGAGCAGGAAGGTATCAAATGTCTGCAGGAACACCGTGGAGGCAGCAAGCCAGCCTGTGCAAATCTTGATTTCTACAGTGGCTTTATCTATGAAATGATTGGTTTGCCACAGGAAATCTATACACCTATTTTCGCCATGGCACGTATCGTGGGTTGGACAGCCCATCGTATTGAAGAACTCAATTTCGAAGGCCGTCGTATTATCCGTCCTGCATATAAGAATATTCTTGGCGAACTGGAGTATAAGCCACTTAATGAGAGATAAAATTCCTCTTTGTTTTTATACAAGAAAGGCAATGCCCGTCGTTGGGTGTTGCCTGTTCCTGTCTTTATACAAGCAGGCTATTGTCAAGTGATGCAGTGAAGTTTTTGTTTTGACCATTAGAATTAATATACGTTAAATATTCAAAGTAGTATGTTGTAATTTTGGAGAAATGAATAATTATTCTTAACTTTGTAGCCGAAAAGTATAAAGAATAGTATAAGTATTGAAGTTTTAACCGTCTAGTTTTAAGACAAAACAGTAAATGGATTGCATGGAAAAAGAATTTGAAGATTACTGGAATAAGCACCAGAAAAGATTAATCTTGAATGCTCCAAAAGCACTACGCGATGAATATTTCGAATCAACCAAGCTTGACAGCCCGATAGATTGGGTCTGTTTTATCCTGCCTGTGGCTTTGGGCATTGGCCTCCAGCCAATTTTGGATATTCAGAGTGAGATTCTCTCTTGGGCAGTAGTATTGCTTATTGTGGTAGTTTGTTTTGCTGTGATGCAGCTGGTTAAGCCTATGTTGCAGAAAAAGAAATCTACCATACAAGTGGTCAAGAGCATTAAAGCTTTTTATTATGAAGTATACAAGAAAAATGGTTTAAAGAAATTAGAGCCTTGGAATTAGATTCCAAGGCTTTTTTGTTTATTGAAACCATTATATAATCATAAAATCACTCATCACATCATCCGATATGTAAAGACCTTCCCGAGTGAGGGAGAGTCTGCCGTTCTTTATTTTCATCAGTCCCCGGCTGATATGCGACTGGGCTTCCTGGAGCAGTCTGTCTGCCAGTTCTTTTCCGAATTCCTGCTCCATCTTCATGAGGTTTATTCCGTCGCTTGTTCGCAAGGCGGTTGTTATCAGATCGTTGTATCGGGTGAAAATATCTAGCTGTTCACTCTCAGAAGGCAGAATGCCATCGCCGATACTTCGAATATAAGTCTGGATATTTTCGATATTCCAGCTGCGCTGCTTCCTATTGTAGGAGTGGGCGGCTGCTCCTATTCCGATATATGGTACCTCGTGCCAGTAACTGCTGTTGTGACGTGATCGGAAGCCCGGACGGGCAAAATTGCTGATTTCATAATGTTCGTAGCCTGCTCCAGTAAGCTGGTCTATCAGGGTTTCATACATCTTGCGACTGGTTTCTTCATCTATTTCGCTAATCTTTCCCTGTTTCAGCATGTGGTAGAGGGGCGTTCCCTCTTCGTACATCAGACTGTAGGCAGATATGTGTTCCACATCCAGCTGTATGGCGTGCCTGATATCGCTCATCCATTGGGAAAGAGATTCTTCGGGGAATCCGAACATCAGGTCGATACTGATATTGCGGATGCCGATGTTACGGAGTCGGGTGACGGCTTCTTCTACCTCTCCGGCATTATGACGGCGATGCAGAAAGCGTAAACGCTCGTTACAGAAGGTCTGTGCCCCCATGCTGATGCGGTTGATGGGGAGTTGCTTCAGCGTTTCACAGAAATCGCCGGTTACATCGTCCGGATTGCATTCCATCGTGATCTCCATATTCTCTGCCAGCGTATAGTTTTTTCTGATAGCAGAGAAAATCTGGTTGAGGTGGGAGCCGTTGAGCTGACTCGGGGTTCCACCGCCCAGATAGATGGTTTCGATAGTTTCATTGCTTCCGAGAGCGGCTTTTGCCGGGCGCATCTGCATCTCCTGGCAGAGAGCATCAGTGTAATCATCCCTTAACTTGAGGGAGGTGGTACTGTAAAAACCGCAGTAGATGCACCGGCTTTCACAAAAGGGGATATGTATGTATAGTCCTGCCATATTTCTGAACTTCTTTTTCTATATATAATAAGGTGTAAAGACAAAAACATGTCTAAACAAAGTGCAAAAGTACTAATATGTTTTAAAAAACAGAAGTTTTTTGCCCAAAACTTTTGGCAATGTGCGATTTTTTTGTACTTTAGTAGCATGAAACAGAAAAACCGGTGGTTTGACTGTGGATTGCAACTAGCAAATTTAAGTATAACCCTTAAAAATCTATAAGCGTCATGAGAGTTTATCAGACAAATGAGATTAAAAACATTGCGCTGTTGGGCAGTGCGGGTAGCGGCAAGACTACACTTGCCGAGAGTATGTTATTTGAAGCAGGCGTTATCAAGCGTAAAGGCTCTGTAGAAGCGAAAAATACGGTGAGCGACTACTTCCCAGTTGAGTTGGAATACGGCTACTCTGTGTTCCCTACAGTTTTTCATGTAGAGTGGAACAACAAGAAGCTTAACATTATAGATTGCCCAGGTAGCGATGATTTCGTGGGAGGCGCCATTACTTCACTCAATGTTACCGATCAGGCAGTTATCCTTATTAATGGTCAGTATGGTCCAGAAGTAGGTACACAGAACAACTTCCGTTATACAGAGAAGTTGGGTAAACCTGTCATCTTCCTGGTAAACCAGCTCGACTCAGACAAGTGCGACTTTGATAATATCATAGCCACCATGAAGGACATTTACGGTTCTAAGTGTGTGCAGATACAATATCCTATCGAGACCGGTTCAGGCTTCAATGCTCTCATTGACGTCTTATTGATGAAAAAATATTCCTGGAAGCCTGAGGGCGGTGCTCCTATTATTGAAGATATTCCAGAAGAGGAAATGGAGAAAGCCATGGAACTTCATACGGCTCTTGTTGAGGCTGCAGCCGAGAACGATGAGGGACTGATGGAGAAGTTCTTCGAGAGCGAGAGTCTGACAGAAGATGAACTTCGCGAGGGCATCCGCAAGGGATTGGTTACCCGTAGCATCTTCCCTGTGTTCTGCGTTTGTGCAGGTAAGTCGATGGGCGTTCACCGCCTGATGGAGTTCCTGGGCAATGTGGTTCCTTTCGTAAGCGAGATGCCGAAACTGCATAATACACGTGGTGAGGAAATTACGCCAGACAGCAATGGTCCTGAGAGTGTTTACTTCTTCAAGACTGGTATGGAACCTCATATCGGTGAGGTAAGCTACTTCAAGGTGATGAGCGGCTCTATCAAGAATGGTGACGACCTGACTAATGCAGATCGTGGCTCCAAGGAGCGTATCGGACAGATTTATGCCTGTGCGGGTGCCAACCGTGTGCCTGTAGAGCAGTTGAATGCCGGTGATATTGGCTGTACCGTGAAGATGAAGGACGTGAAGACCGGCAATACCCTTAATGGTAAGGGGGCTGAGTGGCGTTTCGACTTCATTAAATATCCTAACCCTAAGTATTCACGTGCTATCAAGGCTGCCAATGTTCAGGATACAGAGAAACTGATGGCTGCACTCCTGAAGATGCGCCAGGAAGACCCTACTTGGATTGTTGATCAGAGCAAGGAATTGCGCCAGGTAATCGTAAGAGGACAGGGTGAGTTCCATCTCCGCACGCTGAAGTGGCGTCTGGAAAACAACGAAAAACTCAATGTGACTTTCGAAGAGCCACGTATTCCTTATCGTGAGACTATTACCAAGAAGGCTCGTGCTGACTACCGCCATAAGAAACAGAGTGGTGGCTCTGGTCAGTTTGGTGAGGTGCATCTCATTGTTGAACCATACGCAGAAGGTATGCCTGATCCTACGTCATTTACCTTCAACGGTCAGGAGTTCAAGATGAATATCAAGAGCCGTGAAGAGGTTAGTTTGCCATGGGGTGGTAAACTGGTATTCCTCAACTCTGTGGTTGGTGGTGCCATTGATGCCCGCTTCATGCCAGCTATTCTGAAGGGTGTTATGGACTGTATGGAACATGGTCCGTTGACGGGCAGTTATGCACGTGATGTACGTGTCATCGTTTATGATGGTAAGATGCACCCAGTAGATAGTAATGAACTTTCGTTCATGCTTGCTGCCCGCCATGCGTTCAGCGATGCCTTCAAACAGGCTGGTCCGAAGATTCTGGAGCCTATCTATGATCTTGAGGTTTATGTGCCTGCTGATTTCATGGGTGATGTGATGAGTGATCTCCAGGGACGTCGTGCTCTCATTATGGGTATGGACAGCGAGGCTGGTTATCAGAAACTGAGTGCCAAGATTCCTCTGAAGGAACTTGCCAGCTATTCTATCTCTCTGAGTTCATTGACAGGTGGACGTGCTTCATTCACTACCAAGTTTGCCAGCTACGAGTTGGTTCCTTCCGACATTCAGAGTAAGCTGATTGCGGATCATGAGGCAGAATTGGAGAAGGATGCTGAATAGCAATTGTTAGGTTAGAGAAAAATCTCTCTTATATAAGTTAAAATTTTATGTTGATATGACCAATATGGGGAAGTGTGCATGTGATATGTATGCTTCCTCTCTTTTTTTTATGGAAAATGAAAATTTAGTTTTATATACGAAACTAAAAATACGGAAAAATGTTAAAAACTAGAAAGAGTAAATAATTAATTAACGATTTTAAGTTAACTGATTAAGAAATTTCTTATCTTTGCCCCCATGAAGAAGAAAACGATTTGGACCATAGCCATTATCATGGGCTTTTCGTTCCTTGCGCTGCTGTACTTGCAGCTCAGTTACATCCAGGAGATGGTAAACATGAAGAAGGAACAGTTTGACGAGTCGGTCAACAGAGCCCTATATCAAGCTTCAAGAAATTTGGAGCTTAATGAAACTCTGCGCTATCTCGAAAAGAATGTCAACGAGACAGAACGTAAGGCCAACAAAGATAAGAATAAGGGAACGGCAGTTTATTCAACTTTCGAGCTGAAGACAAATGCCACACATCCTGGCAATATGCCGAAGGCGATGATACTGCGTAGCGATAAGAATTCGCTGACTGAAACACAGAAGTCGCTTCAGGAAATCGTGAAGAACCGCTATGTCTATCAGAAAGCGTTGCTGGATGAGGTGGTATATTCTATCCTTTATTCGGCATCAGACAAGCCGCTGAAGGAGAGAATCAACTTCAAGCAGCTCGATCAGGACCTCAAGGCTGAGATGATGAATAATGGTATCAACATACCTTATCATTTCACCGTGACTACCCAGGATGGACGAGAGGTTTACCGCTGTCCTGACTATACGGACGAGGGTGAGGAATACAGCTACTCACAGGTGCTCTTCCGCAACGACCCACAGTCGAAGATGGGTGTAGTAAGGGTACATTTCCCGGATATGAACAGCTATATCTTCTCCAGTGTGCGCTTCATGATTCCTAGTGTCATCTTCACGCTGGTACTGTTGATTACCTTCATCTTTACCATTGTGGTTATCTTCAGACAAAAGAGGTATACTGAGATAAAGAACGACTTCATCAATAATATGACCCACGAACTGAAGACGCCGATTGCCAGTATCAGTCTGGCAGCGCAGATGCTCAATGATACCTCGGTAGCAAAGAGTGAACAGATGCAGAAACATCTGGGTAACGTGATCAACGATGAATCGAAGCGTCTTCGTTTCCTGGTAGAAAAGGTATTGCAGATGAGTATGTTCGACCGCAAGAAGGCGGTGTTCAAAAAGAAAGAACTCGATCTGAACGAGATGGTTGAGAATATTGCCAATTCCTTCTCGCTCCGCGTTGAGCATACAGGTGGTAAGGTCTATACCGATATCGAAGCCATCGATTCGGGACTCTATGTTGACGAGGTGCATTTCCAGAATGTCATCTTCAATCTGATGGACAATGCTGTGAAATACCGCAAGCCAGACGAGCCGCTTAACATTACGATGAAGACCTGGAATGATGAAGAACATCTGTATCTCTCGATTACGGATACCGGTCTGGGTATGAAGAAGGAGAATCTGAAGAAGATATTCGACAAGTTCTACCGCGTACATACGGGCAATGTCCATGATGTGAAGGGATTCGGACTGGGACTGGCTTATGTCAAGAAGATAGTAGATCTTCATGATGGTGAAATTAAGGTAGATAGCGAATTGGGAAAGGGCACAACCTTTACCATCAAGTTGCCGGTGATTCACAGTTAAGACTTGAAGAAACAGAATAAAGAATTAAAAGAATATTAATAATTTTAAAGAATAAAGATATGGAAGAGAAAATTAAAATCTTGCTTTGCGAGGACGATGAAAATTTAGGTATGTTGCTTCGCGAATATTTGCAGGCAAAGGGATTTACTACAGTTCTGTGCCCTGATGGCGAGGTAGGTTATAAGGAATTCAATAAGAATAAGTTTGATATTGCAGTACTCGACGTGATGATGCCAAAGAAGGACGGCTTTACCCTGGCACAGGAAATTCGTCAGACCAATGCCGACCTCCCAATCATCTTCCTTACTGCCAAGACATTGAAGGAAGATATCCTTGAAGGTTTCAAGATTGGTGCTGATGATTATATCACCAAACCATTCTCTATGGAAGAATTGGTATTCCGTGTAGAGGCTATTCTCCGCCGCGTACGTGGCAAGAAGAGCAAGGAGTCTACCATGTATCACATTGGTGACTTTACCTTCGATACACAGAAGCAGCTTCTTACCATTGGTGAAAAGCAGACCAAACTTACCACCAAGGAGAATGAACTTCTTGCTTTGCTCTGTGCTCACTCTAATGAAATTCTGCAGCGCGATTTTGCTCTGAAGACCATCTGGATTGATGACAATTACTTCAATGCACGCTCAATGGATGTTTATATCACCAAACTCCGTAAGCATTTGAAGGACGATCCTCAGATTGAAATCATCAATATCCATGGTAAGGGATACAAACTGATAGTTCCTAACGAAGATTAAATGATTCTGTAATTGGGAAAAGATTTCCAAAGATATAAAAAGGATAAGTCGATGACCGGCTTATCCTTTTTTTAATGAATATACAAATCCGGCTACTCCCGCCAGAATGAAAAAGAGGCCAGCGAAGAGTACGCTGTTTCCCTGAATGGAAAACGCAAAGCTGGCCACCATCAGCAGGACGCCTAAAACGATGAAAGCCATGCCCATAGATGGTAGGGTATGGAACAGAGTAATCAGTTTCTTGTTCATTTTTGCCATATTCTTTACTATTTAGAGGTTGTTTTTATACTATTAACAATTATTTTGTGCAAAAGTACGAAAAATATTTGGTTAATTCAAGAAAAAGTCGTAATTTTGCACCGCAATTCGTGAAAAGGCTGTGTTTTCGCACACATTTTCCGGTTTGCATGAGAATTTTTATATTAATATTTAATCATTTAAAGTAGTATGAATCAATACGAAACCGTTTTCATTTTGACTCCCGTTTTGTCTGATGAACAGATGAAGGAAACGGTCGCTAAGTTCGAGAAGGTACTCACCGATAATGGTGCTGAGATTCTGAACAAAGAGGCTTGGGGTTTGAAGAAGTTGGCTTACAACATCGAGAAGAAGACATCAGGCTTCTACAGCTTGGTTGAGTTCAAGGCTGAGCCAACTGTTATCGCTAAGCTCGAAACAGCTTATCGCCGCGACGAGAAAGTAATTCGTTACATGACTGTTAAACTTGACAAGTATGCTGCCGCTTACGCAGAGAAGCGTCGTGCAAAGCTTGGTAAAAAAGAGGAGGCTTAATCATGGCAGATCAGAAATCAGAAATCCGTTATTTGACTGCTCCTTCTATCGACACAAAGAAGAAGAAGTATTGCCGTTTCAAGAAGAGCGGTATTAAGTACATCGACTACAAGGATCCAGAGTTCTTGAAGAAGTTCTTGAACGAGCAGGGTAAAATCCTTCCACGTCGTATCACAGGTACATCTTTGAAGTATCAGCGCCGTGTAGCACAGGCTGTAAAGCGTGCTCGCCAGATCGCTTTGCTTCCTTACGTAACCGATTTGATGAAGTAATTTAAGGAGGATAAAGAAGAATGGAAATTATTTTGAAGCAAGATATTATCGGTCTTGGATATAAGAACGATATCGTAAATGTAAAGAGTGGTTATGGTCGTAACTTCCTTATCCCTACAGGTAAGGCTGTTATCGCATCTCCATCTGCTAAGAAGCAGTTGGCTGAGGATTTGAAGCAGCAGGCTCACAAGCTTGAGGCTATCAAGGCTGAGGCTGTTAAGAAGGGCGAGGCTCTCGAGGGCATCGTTCTTACTATTGCTGCTAAGGTGAGCGCTACTGGTCAGCTCTATGGCTCAGTTAACGCTGCAACTGTTGCTGAGGAACTCGCTAAGAAGGGCATCGAGGTTGATCGCAAGATCATCACTATGAAGGATGCTAAGAAGGTTGGTGAGTACGAGGCTACTGTACACTACCACAAGGAGGTTGAGGTTAAGGTTCCAGTTAATGTTGTTGCTGAGAACGCTCCTGTTGCAGCTCCTGCTGCTGAGGAGGCTCCAGTTGAGGCACCTGCTGAGGCTGCAGCTGAGGAAGAGGCTCCAGCAGCTGAATAATCCTGGCTCAATCAATTTGTATGAAGTACGATATTTTTCGCACTGTAAAGCAAATTAATATAAAGATCCCTTTTGCCGAAAGGCATTAGGGATTTTTTTTGTACCTTTTCCCAGTTCAGAATGGAAAATTTTTACCATTCTTGTAGTAATTTAGAATATATAACTTTATTTTTTAATATTCTCTGCTGATTCTCAGAATTTTATTGTACCTTTGCAGTCGGATTCAAAGAATTCATGTATATTGCAGGAATATTTATTATAAACTTAAAAAATAATAGGATAAAATGAAAGCATTTGTTTTCCCTGGACAGGGTTCTCAGTTCGTAGGTATGGGTAAGGATCTCTACGATAACAACGCATTGGCAAAAGAACTTTTTGATAAGGCCGACGAGATTCTCGGCTTCAAGATTACTGATATCATGTTCGCCGGAACCGACGATCAGTTGAAGGAGACCAAGGTTACCCAGCCTGCTGTATTCCTCCATTCTGTTATCTCTGCTCTTTGCCTGGGTGAGGAGTTCAAGCCAGCTATGGTTGCAGGTCACTCTCTCGGTGAGTTCTCTGCATTGGTTGCTGCCGGTGCTATGGCTTTCGAGGATGGTTTGAAACTCGTTGCTGCCCGTGCCAACGCTATGCAGAAGGCTTGCGAGGCTAACCCTGGTACCATGGCTGCCATCATCGGTTTGCCAGATGAGAAGGTTGAGGAAATCTGCGCTGAGGTAAGCACAGAAGGCAACGTGGTAGTTGCTGCTAACTACAACTGCCCTGGTCAGCTCGTTATCTCTGGTAACGTAGATGCTATCAATGCTGCTTGCGAGAAGCTGAAGGCTGCCGGTGCTAAGCGTGCATTGCCTTTGAAGGTTGGTGGTGCTTTTCACTCTCCATTGATGCAGCCAGCTAAGGAGGAACTTCAGGCTGCTATCGAGAAGACTACATTCTCTGCTCCTAAGTGCCCGGTTTACCAGAATGTAGACGGTAAGCCTCATACTGATCCAGCTGAGATTCAGCAGAACCTCATCGCACAGCTTACAAGCTCTGTTCGTTGGACTTCATCTGTACAGGCTATGATTGCTGATGGTGCTGATGACTTCACAGAGTGTGGTCCTGGCAAGGCATTGCAGGGCATGATTGGCCGCATCGACAAGAATGTTGCCGTTCATGGTATTGCTTAATCAACAATAACACTATTCAACGTTTTATCTTTTCAGCAAAGGCGTTGTTGGAAAGGTAAAACGTTTCATTTTTTTTAGTAAAGCGGCTAAATGAAGGAAAAAGTTATTATATACCAGGTTCTCCCACGACTCTTCGGAAACCAGAATACAACTTGTAAGGAAAATGGTACCATCGAAGAAAATGGTTGCGGAAAGTTGAATAATTTCTCAGATGAAGTTCTGGCTCGCATCCACGATATGGGATTTACACATATTTGGTATACGGGTGTGATTCGTCATGCCACTCAGACAAACTACTCTTCTTATGGAATTCCTACTCAGCATGCAGAGGTAGTGAAGGGAAAAGCAGGTTCGCCATATGCTATTACCGACTACTATGACATCGATCCAGACTTGGCTGTGAATGTCAGTATGAGAATGAAAGAGTGGGAGCAGCTGATAGAGCGTACTCACAAGGCAGGTATGAAAGTAATCATGGATTTCGTTCCGAACCATGTAGCCCGAGAGTATCATTCCATTTGCAAACCAACAGGTGTACGGGATTTGGGAGAAGATGATGATCCGAACATGCACTTCTCTACCAGGAATAATTTCTATTATGCATGGGGCGATTTGGATTTGAATGAAATCCGTCAATCCAAACCAGAGTTCAAGGCTTTTTCAGCGAAAGATGCCAAGATTTATGAACCTTATACCGAGAGCCCAGCCAGAGCTACAGGAAACGACCGGTTTGATAACCGTCCTGGTTGTAACGACTGGTATGAGACCGTGAAACTCAATTACGGTGTAGATTACTGTGATGCAGGAGGCAGAAGCTATCATTATGAACCAGTGCCAAATACATGGGGCAAGATGACAGATATCCTCCTCTTCTGGGCAAGCAAGGGCGTAGATGGCTTCCGCTGTGATATGGCAGAAATGGTGCCAACGGCATTCTGGTCATACGCTACCGGAATATTGAAGGCGAAGTATCCTCACATCGTGGTTATCGGTGAGGTTTACGATCCTAACCAGTACCGCAACTATGTAAAGGCTGGTTTCGATTATCTTTATGACAAGGTAGGAATGTATGATTGCCTGCGTGGCGTGGTTCGAGGTGAGCGTCCGGCAGCCAGTATCACTCACGAGTGGCAGGTAGTGGATGATATCCGAGACCACATGCTCTATTTCCTTGAGAATCATGATGAGCAGCGCATCGCCAGCGATTTCTTCTGTGGCTCAGCCATGAAGGCGATTCCTGCTGCAGCCATGAGTCTCTTCTTCCAGAAGAATCCTTTCATGCTTTACAGCGGTCAGGAATTCGGCGAGAAGGGAATGGATAAGGAAGGATTCAGCGGCACGGATGGCCGTACCACGATATTCGACTATTGGAGTCCGGAAACTCTGGCGCATGCCTATCAGGATTCATCTGACTCGGCATTGAGTCAGGAGCAGAAGTATCTGGCAGCCACTTATCGTCAGCTTCTTCGCTTCGCCAATGAAGAGAAAGCCATCCGCGAGGGTGAGACCTTCGATTTGATGTATGTGAATCCGGGTTCTGAGAATTTCGATCCCCGTACCAATTTCGCCTTCCTTCGCAAGAAGGATGATGAAGCCATGCTGATAGTGCTCAATTTTGCTCAGGAGGCGCGCCAGTTGCAGGTTTGCATCCCTGGTCATGCTTTCGATTTCTTCCATATTGCTGAAGAGGAGGTGCTGGTAACAGAACTGTTCTCGGGTGGCAAGAAGAAGGTTGAATTGAAGAAGGATGGCGTATTCCCGATATCAATGGATGCTAACGGAGTAAGAATCTATAAATTCAATGTCAAGATGGAGGAAAGTGATATCATATTGAATGAGCATCATAAGGAGGAGTTCCCTCCTGCTCATACGGCTGAGCATCTGCTCAATCAGTTGATGGTTCGCCTGTTTGGCTGCGATCGCAGCAAGAATGCTCATATTGAGCGAAAGAAGAGTAAGATGACCTTCGTAGTCGATCACAAGCCTACCCGCCAGGAGGAGAAGGAGATTGAGACGGAGATGAATCGCCTGATAGAGCTTGATATGCCTGTTACTTACGAGTTTGTGGATCGTGACCATATTCCGGCTAACGTCAAGTTAGACCGTCTGCCGGATGATGCGAGCGAGACTTTGCGTCTGGTTCGTATCGGTGATTATGATGTTTGTCCATGTATCGGCAAGCATGTCCGTTCTACCGCCCAGATTGGCAAGTTCGTATTGCTTGGTACCAATTGGGATGAGCATGCGCATTCTTTGCGTATCCGCTTCAAGATTGTTCAGTAAAATATAAAATAAGCAGCAATGGAGTAGTAGCCATTGCTGCTTTTTTCTTTTATAATTACTGCTTTCTTCTTTCCTTTTCTTTCGTGCACATAAAAGTTTTTTTCTCGGAAAAAGTCTCAAAGTCTCATTATTTGTGGATAAAACCGATGTATACGATTGATATATAATGGTTTATAAAAATGAGACTTTTCTGTTTATTTTACAAAGAAGTATCATAGAAGTATCATAAATTCAATAGAAGTATCATGAAATTCAGGTAAGTTGCTTGCAAAAAAGCCTTTTTTGAGGATTTATGTCTAGAAATACAGGCACAAAAACTAAGAAATGTCTAGTATTTCAGTTTTATAAAATTGATAGTGTCTACCTTTCTAGTTTATAAAGTATGCCAATATTAACTAGGAATAAGATGGAAAACACAGACAACTGTAGTTAGTAATAAGCACATAGGTTGGTCTCTTAGTGCCCCTCACACGGGCACTAAGGGATCAAGTGACGGGTATCGATAGACCAAGTGTTGGGTACTCATTGCCCGTACTGCGGGCATTGAATGCCCATTTCGTGGGGTAATTTTGGGGCACTATTTTGAGCAAGCAAATTGTTTTTTTTCTATATTTAGTTGACTATAATTTCGTGTTTTTTTATGATGCATCATGGTGATTTAATGATACTTCTATTGAATTTATGATACTTCTATGATACTTCTTTGTAAATATATTTGGAAGTATCATTTTGTAATTCATTATGTATCAGTGATATATTTGCAAATAATGATACTTTGAGACTTTTTTCAAGAAAAAGCATTTATGTGCGAGGGGTAAAGGGAGGGGTGAATCTGCGTCATTTGTAAGCGACTCTCACCCAGAAGGAGGTTGCCGAGTTTACTGGGCTTGGCTTGACCACCATCCACAAGTTTGAGAATGGTACAGCGGGCAATCTTTCGCTTTCCACTTTTCTCCTCTTGCTGAAGGTGGTGGGTCAGATTGATGCCATCAATGATGTGCTTCCAGAACTTCCTCCATCTCCTTATTTGATGAGAAAGGATGAGAAGAGGGCACAGAGAATACGTCATACTAAATAATAACTGGTTATGGTAAATACGTTGAGATAACAAGCCGTCTTTTTTTTGATTAAGGGAGGAGCGTATTTCGAACACGCTCCTCCCTAATTATTTTACAATTCGCAATAGTCAACGAATCACTATCCTTAGTAATGACTTGAATAGTGAGATGAGTGTGAGCTATGCGAGCAGTGTGAAGAAAGAGAACTGTGTGAATAGTGATTCGCAAGAGAAATCATATAGGTTGCTCACATCTAATCGAATACACAAATAATGTTACCAAATAAAATACACATCTCTTCTTCTTTTACAATAAGCAACAGCTACATCACGTGCCGCTTTTATTCTTGTTTTTTCAAGATCCGTCTCACGTTGTGATTGTCTTTCGATGAGTTCAACTGCCCGGCGAGTTTCTGCATCTTTAGTTTGCTTGATTTGCATGCATAGTTGTTTAGCTTCAGCAGCACAAGAGCTTGTCATATCTATTTGTTGTAGATATTCGACTGCCGCATCAAAATTACCATTAGAGAATTCTGCCCGAGCTTTCTGGATGACATTATTGCATTCCTGCGTTTGGTATTGACGATAAATTGTAGTTATCTCGTCATTGATTTTTGTGTAACCAGAGATTGTCGCAGGACAAGAAAATAACAGAGCCAGTCCCTCGCCATATTGTTGAATATTGGCGAAAGTGCGAGCACGTGATATAACAGAATTTAGATTGTGCTGATAGTAATCTATGATTTTGTCTTTTGCCTTATTCACAAAGTCTGTTAGACGTTTGTCTTGGGCAGACAATTTAGAAATGGCATTTTTTATTGCGTCATCATCAGAGAATCCTTCTCCACGTACTGTAACGACACAACTTGCAAAAGTTGTACTTGTGGCAAGATTGGTACAGACAAAATTGAATTGTATGTCGCTTGTATGTATATTCCTCATACCGCCTTCAACAACTTGTTTATTAACGAAACTAATCTCTGGCTTTATGGCAATGGTACTTACTTCGGCTGTTTCAACTCCACTTTCTGTCATGGCTGGCAAGAACTTGCTCCTTAGCATCTTTGCAGTATTATCACTTAATTGACAATTACCAACAGGAAGTGCAAAAGCTATTTCTATTCCTTGTGCGAAAATAGTTGCATAAGAGGTCAGCAAGATTATCATTGTAAGCAATACTTTTCTCATAATCTACCCTCCTGTTATTTAATGGTTACAATCAGCATATTGTTGCTTGTAGTTCTCTCAATCTTGATTCCAAGATTCTTGAAAAATGTCAGCAGCTTCAATCCAAACTTATTGATATTATATGTTCTTCCGTTCTCGTCTTTTAGCGGTATGCGAATATCGTCGAAGAGCATCTGCTTGTCGGTTGTTCCCTGTATATGGTAATTGCCTTTATAAGCATTTTCTTCTACCCACATTTCTAATGCATCGGACAAAGCAAGACCGTCAGCGCCAACCTCTTGCGACATAGAGCGAGATGATGTCTCGTCAATGCCGACAGTTACCGCTATGGATTGTCCGTTTTCAGCTATGTCCATCAGTTTTTCCTGCATGGTGTTCAAGAATTTGTCCATCCCTATCTCGACAGCTCTTGATGTAAGTTTACCATAGTCATCGGTGTAAAACTTACCACTTTCGCACACAGCATTGGAAAGCGAATTTGCAGTAGATGTTTCATAACCAGACAGGATTACTTTCATGGCATTGCCAGAAGGAGATTCCAACAGGCTTATTTCCGCTTCGACATAAACATCTGCACCAGACTGTTGTATAATCATAGTCTTGACATCCTGTTGTTGGGTATTGCCTAATGCGGTTGCTTTTGACAAGGCTTTTAACTTGGCAAAAAAATCAACTGTTGTATACCCCCTTTGGTCGAATGCTTCCTTTATCTTGGTCAAGGCAATACGCTTATTCACGTCATTCTCCAAAACGGTACGTATGTCTTCACCTTGCGTTGTATATGGTATGACCATAATCTTTGGTCGTGCCGTAGGTAAAGGAGTAACTTGAGACTCTATGCTTTGTGCCCATGTGCAGCAGAACGCACACAGCCCCAATAGTATTGTTACAATTTTTTTCATACTCATTTCTTGATAATTAGGTTACAACGAATTAAATTGTGAGAAGCTTTACTATTTTCAATAGCGGTAATGATTTTGCTTGACACGCTGCATTCGGCGAATGACTCTCCTGATAGTTTTGTCACCTTGGCCTTCCCGAGTTCTGACGGATACGGTTTGCCGTCAAGCATCTCTACTGATTCTATCGTAAACATATCGCCGACCTTGATTCCGGCTTCCTTGCCAACATTGAGAAGTATCGTGCTTTTACCTATCGTCTTCAAGACTTTTCCTTTGACAGGAAAATTGATACGGAAATATTCGTAGATATCGGACTGTAAGCTTTGCATGGCTACTGTAACGGCACTCTCTGGCGACAGCATTTCCTTACTGCATTTTCCATCAAAACTCTGCGCCTCATTGCTTACGCCTGTCTCTACGTCAACAACTTTCAACTGAAATGCTACACTCGCTTTATAGCCACGTGTACTTCCGTCACCGTTCTTCATGCGATAAACTGGAATCTTGACAATATGACCTGTTACCAATTGCTCGGCAGCAACAGCCGCACCTTGTTCTGCAAGATTATGGCTGTCGAGAAAAGCCTCGCTCTTCTGTAGTTCAAGCTCATCCATTACTTTATCGCGACTTGTTCTGTCAACAACAACAAAACGGTGAGTGTTAGTCAACATTTCCACAACTTTCTCTGTTATAAGTCCTGTGTAAGGACTCTCTTCATCGCAGGTAAACTGAGTTACGCCTATGACAGGGCGGTCATCGGCTGCTAAGGAAACTTGCGTATACCCACAAAGGATACACGCAAGTATGACCGCATATAAAATACGAAAATTTCCCATTACAGATTCTTTGCAGTTTTTGCTGTTTCAATCATCTGCTTGATGGCAGCGACCTTTGCCTTTGATTCTTCAAGCAAGACAGGGTAAGCATCTTTTGTAAAGGCTAGAGCTGATGCTATCTTAGCTACTTTCATTGGATTTTTGTTAGTAGAAGATGCCTTGGTTGCAGCTTCTGCACCTTTCCCCGCCTCAGCGATAGAAACACCTTCTGCTGTTAGAGTTGTGCCTAATGCGACAAGTTCCTCTACGGTAGGCTTCTTGATGGTTACGTCTGTAACACCATCCTTTGTTTCGCCAATCTGACGATAATAAAGGTCTTGAAGTAAAGCTGATGATGCTGCGGAACTGATGGCTGCATTGTAAACTCCCTGTACATAGGTGTCAACATCTGCAATTCCTGTTTGCTTTGGCTGTTTAGAGCAAAGTTTCTCCAATTTTGCACAACGTTCAATACTAGCCTTAATGTCCTCTTTGGACTGACCGAAACAGAAAGATACCGACATTGCGAGCAATGCTGCGGTAACGAATAAAAATCTTTTCATCTTGTATTATTATTAAGATGGCTGCCTGGCTACCACAGCAGGGTTATTTTTTAATTGGCGGATATACAAAATAAAAAAACGTGGAGCCAGTCTGTCACTCGTTCCACGATTCGTAGGCCTTCGCATTGCCCTGTCAGTCCGAAACGAGCAACGCCGAAAGCCCCACGTATGTGTAAGTATATAAATACCCTTTTTGCAACGAATGCGAAATGCAACCGAAGCCAATGAGGGCTGTATACAATACACCCATGAGACGTTCCTTGTTGCTTTGTTCTTGACTGACAAATGAGTTTGCGAAGTTCACGAATCGTCAAAACCAAAGCGTCAGATACGCCTTTTATTATGTATATGTCTGCCCAACCTCTGCCCCTCGAGGCTTTCGGTATGGGTATAAACGTTACAAAGGTAACATTTTTATCTCATATTCTTTCTTTTTTTATAGACAAAATGTGTTTTTATGGTCTGATTTAACATTCTTAAATACAAATATATCAAAGAAATTTACTTTTGCGTGAATTTTCTTGCTCAAAAGTTTGTATTATCAAAGATTATTCGTATCTTTGCAGCAACAGAATCCGCCACGCTTCCCATTTGAACAGCGAACCAGGGCGGGTCTTTTGCTTTTTATGGGTACATTAAGATTATACACTAAGCAGGCTCTTTCTATTTCGGAACAAATAGAACTACTAAAAAGTAGAGGCTTAAATATTGCTGATTCATCCAAGGCTGAAAAATTTCTTGGTGAGGTCAGCTATTTTCGTTTTGTTCAATACCTTCGTCCTATGGAGGAAGACAAGACTACACATCAGTTTAAGCCTAATAGTAGATTTGAAGATGCCGTAGCTCTCTATAACTTTGATATAGAGTTGAGAGATTTGATGTTCAAGGCTGTTCAACGATTAGAGATTGCTTTGCGCACAAAGATTATACAAGAGTTCTCTTTGGCACATGGACCATTTTGGTTCTTTGATACAAGCCTTGCTGACGATGAGCACAAGTTTATTGAGAATATGAACTCCATAGACCGAGAGCTTCAGCGTTGTAAAGAGGACTTTATCAAGGAACATAGGCGCAACTATGACAAGCCGATATTCCCTCCTGCATGGAAAACGCTTGAACTGGCATCTTTCGGTACGCTTTCAAAACTCTATTACAATTTCGGTGACAAGAAGTTGAAGAAGCGTGTAGCTCGTCAGTTCAATCTTCCACAGCATGAGGTGTTGGAAAGTTGGATGCGTAGTGTAACTGTCCTAAGAAACTGTTGCGCTCATCACTCACGACTTTGGAATCGTTATCTCTCCAATGCTCCACAAATGAATGCCTCTTTGCGTGGTGCATGGGTGAACATAGAAGGTGTTGATGCGAACAAAGTATATGCTATAGCCTGTTGTATTGCATATTGGCTTGATTCTATGGGATATGGATTGGACTTCAAGAATGAGCTCAAATCCTTACTCGTTTCTTATCCACAGGTAGATCCTGCAGCAATGGGATTCCCTGAAAATTGGATTTCCGAGCCCCTATGGAGATAACTTTATAGATAAAATACAAGTAAGCTTATGCTTAGTAAAAACTTGCAGGAAACATTATAAATGAAAAACAGCCAACTTTCAAATATGCTATTGAAGGTTGGCTGTTTTTTCTTGCTCAAAAGTTTGTATTATCAATAATTATTCGTATCTTTGCAGCGCTAGAACCCGCCAAGCCTCTCAACGATGCTCAAATGTGCGGGTCGTTTTTTAGGCAGTTACCGCCCCGTTTCAAGCATGTTTTGTTGAATTGCGGTTCTATTTTTGCAGTGATATATTGTTAATAAACAGAAAAACACTTGTTTTCTGAAATATTATCTGTATCTTTGTACCTAGATTATAAAGAGTAAGATTATGGCTTCAAAGAGATATCCTTTGGGAATACAAACGTTCTCCGAAATCGTGAAGGGGAATTACTTCTATGCTGACAAGACGGCTATCGTCTATCAGTTGGCTCATTATGCCAAGTTTCATTTTCTGAGTCGCCCACGTCGATTCGGAAAATCCTTGTTTGTATCTACCCTCCAGGCTTATTTCGAGGGTAAGAAAGAACTGTTCAAGGGACTTGCCATCGAACAGATGGAGAAGGAATGGACGGCATATCCTGTCATCCACCTGGATCTGAGCTGTGGTAAGTATTATAGTTTGGAGAATACATATTCAATTCTAAACGGAATACTAGAAGTAGAAGAGAAAAAATATGGTTTAAAGGTTAATCCAATAGATGAGAAGTCTTTTGGTGGTCGTCTTAAGAACATCTTGCTTGCAGCAGCTGCTCAAACAGGTAAACAAGTTGTCGTTCTCATCGATGAATATGACGCACCTATGCATGATTCTGTAAGTGACGAAGAGTTGCAGAAGACCATCCGCAACATCATGAGAGATTTCTTCAGCCCTTTGAAGCAACAAGAGGGAAACATCCGCTTTGTATTCATCACAGGCATTTCCAAGTTTAGTCAGCTCAGCATCTTTAGCGAGTTGAACAATCTCAAGATTCTCACGTTGAAGGATGAATACAGTAGCTGTTGTGGTATTACCAAGAGTGAATTGACTCAGTATTTCCGTGAGGGAATCGAGGAGATGGCTGAGCATAATGGACTCACTTATGAGGAGACCTTGCAGCAACTCAAGCAGCATTATGATGGCTACCATTTCAGTATCAATAGCGAGGATATCTTCAATCCTTACAGCATTATCAATGCTTTGGATGATAAGGAGTTTAATAGCTATTGGTTTACATCTGGTACGCCTACTTTCTTGATAGAACTGATGCAGCAGAAGAATTTGGATATGATGGACTTAAATGATATCTGGGCTAGAGCTAAACGCTTCGATGTTCCTACTGAGACGATTACCGACCCTGTGCCAGTCCTTTTCCAAAGTGGGTATCTTACGATTAAGGGATATGATAAGCAGTTAGGTATGTATTACCTTAGTTTTCCTAATCAAGAAGTTAGACAAGGTTTTTCGGAAAGCCTTTGCCAATATTATACCCCTTCAGAGGTAGGTGAACTTGATGCTATCGTATATGCTTATAAAAAGAATGTGCTCATCAATGATGACATGGAAGCCTTTATGCCTCATTTGAAGGCATTCTATGATAAGTTCCCATATACGATTATCAACAATAATGAGCGTCACTATCAAGCCGTGATATTCACCATCTTCACCATGCTTGGCGAAGATGTGAAGGTGGAGCATACCACTTCGGATGGAAGAATAGACCTTGTGCTCAAGACGGATAAGAGTATCTTTATCTTTGAGTTGAAATATAAGAAGTCTGCCGACATCGCCATGGCGCAAATCAGCGATAAGAACTATGCCAAGGCTTTTGCCGATGATGGGCGAAAGGTTGTGAAAGTGGGTATTAACTTCTCGGAAAACCAGCGAAGTATAGAGGATTGGGTGATAGAATAAATGAAATAGAAGAAAGTTGGTGACCTTCATCTGATGAAGGTCACCACACTATATAGATAAAAATATGCCTGAACAGGGGCGGTAACTCGATTTTTAAGGCAGTTACCGCCCCGTTTCAAGCATGTTTTGTTGAATTGCAGTTCTATTTTTGCAGTGATACATTGTTAATAATCAGAAAAATGCTTGTTTTCTGAAATATTATCTGTATCTTTGTACATTAATTATAAAGAGTAAGATTATGGCTTCAAAGAGATATCCTTTGGGAATACAAACGTTCTCCGAAATCGTGAAGGGGAATTACTTCTATGCTGACAAGACGGCTATCGTCTATCAGTTGGCTCATTATGCCAAGTTTCATTTTCTGAGTCGCCCGCGTCGATTCGGAAAATCCTTGTTTGTATCTACCCTCCAGGCTTATTTCGAGGGTAAGAAAGAACTGTTCAAGGGCCTTGCCATCGAACAGATGGAGAAGGAATGGACGGCATATCCTGTCATCCACTTGGATCTGAGCTGCGGTAAGTATTATAGTTTAGAGAATACATATTCAATTCTAAACGGAATACTAGAAGTAGAAGAGAAAAAATATGGTTTAAAAGTTAATCCAATAGATGAGAAGTCTTTTGGAGGTCGTCTTAAGAACATCTTGCTTGCAGCAGCTGCTCAAACAGGTAAACAAGTTGTTGTTCTCATAGACGAATATGATGCTCCTATGCATGATTCTGTCAGTGACGAAGACATACAGAAGACCATCCGCAATATCATGCGAGATTTCTTCAGCCCTTTGAAGCAACAAGAGGGAAACATCCGCTTTGTATTCATTACAGGTATTTCCAAGTTTAGTCAGCTCAGCATCTTTAGCGAGTTGAACAATCTCAAGATTCTCACGTTGAAGGATGAATACAGTAGCTGTTGTGGTATTACCAAGAGTGAATTGACTCAGTATTTCCGTGAGGGTATCGAGGAGATGGCTGAGCATAATGGACTTACTTATGAGGAGACCTTAGGGCAACTCAAGCAGCATTATGATGGCTACCACTTCAGTATCAATAGCGAGGATATCTTTAATCCTTACAGCATTATCAATGCTTTGGATGATAAGGAGTTTAATAGCTATTGGTTTACATCTGGTACGCCTACGTTTCTGGTGGAGTTGTTGCAGCAGAAGAATTTGGATATGCTCAATCTGGACGATTTATGGGTTAATGATGATCGTTTTGATACCCCTACTGAAAAGCTTACAGACCCGATTCCTGTTCTTTTCCAGAGTGGTTATCTTACCATTAAAGGATATGAGCGAAGGGGAAAATTGTATCATCTCTGTTTTCCAAATCAAGAAGTAAGACAAGGCTTCTCGAAAAGTCTCGTCCGGTATTATACTGCGCAAGACATGAACAGATATGATGCCATCGTGTATGCTTATTCCAAGAATGTGCTCATCAATGATGACATGGGTGCCTTTATGCCTCACTTGAAGGCATTCTATGATAAGTTCCCATATACGATTATCAACAATAATGAGCGTCACTATCAAGCCGTGATATTCACCATCTTCACCATGCTTGGCGAAGATGTGAAAGTGGAGCATACCACTTCGGATGGAAGAATAGACCTTGTGCTCAAGACGGATAAGAGTATCTTTATCTTTGAGTTGAAATATAAGAAGTCTGCCGACATCGCCATGGCGCAAATCAGCGACAAGGACTATGCCAAGGCTTTTGCAGATGATGGGCGAAAGGTTGTGAAAGTGGGTATTAACTTCTCGGAAAACCAGCGAAGTATAGAGGATTGGGTGATAGAATAAATGAAATAGAAGAAAGTTGGTGACCTTCATCAGGTGTATGTCACCACACTATATAGATAAAAATATATCTGAACAGGGGCGGTAACTCGATTTTTTAGGTAGTTACCGCCCCGTTTCATGCATATTTTGTTCTTTTGTACAGTCGCAGAACTTAGATAATCACCGCCGTTCCGCTGCACGTAACCATCAGCATGGAGCCGCTGTTGCCTACAGTTTCGTAATCCAGGTCGATGCCCACGATGGCGTTGCAGCCCAGGGATGCGGCACGGTCGGCCATCTCTCTGAGGGCTGTATCCTTAGCCTCGCGGAGGGTGCTTTCGTAAGAACCGCTTCTGCCGCCGATTACATCACGGACACTGGCAAAGAAATCCTTTACAAAGTTGGTACCGATGATGGTTTCGCCGGTTACTACGCCACGGTATTCACGGATAGGGTGGCCTTCTATGGTTGGAGTGGTACTTAAAATCATAATCTTTTCCTTTCTTTTTTATGTTATTATCAATGTTATTTATAGCTTAGACGATAAAAGTAGTGAAAAGGTTGCAGGAAATCCAAAAATAATTGTTACTTTTGCATCTGAAATATAAATATTTATAGGTTATATGAACAAGAGATTGATGTTTTCGGCAGCACTCGTGATGGCGGGCGAGTTGGACTATCGTGTACCGTATACCCAGAGTTTGCAGTATTTCACAGCTTTGCAGACCCTGAACATTCCTTCTCGACTGATAGTTTTGAAGTATGATGGTCACTGGCCAAGCAACCTGAAGTCGATGCCGCTCTATTACAACGCGCACCTCGGCTGGTTCCATCGTTATCTCGGTGGTGCTCCTGCACCTTGGGATACAGAGAAGATGGTGAATAATGAGATAGAGTACTAAAATGCCCTATATATAATAAGGTGTAGAAAAACAAAATAAAAAAGCTCCATTCGCAATCAGATGCGAATGGAGCTTTTTCTGATAATTAAAAACTTACTTTGTTTCCTGTTCTTCCTGCATGTCCAAATACTGGTTGTCCTTGTCGTAGAATTCGTACTGGAGGAACGCCAGTTTCTGTGAAGGAATCACATTGAAGCCGAAACCATACTTAAACTGCCATCTGCGCTTCAGGGAAATGAAGCCCTTGTTGATGAAGGCAGCCACGTAAGGATTCACATACAAAGTGAATTTCTTGACGCCGATCTTGTTGACTAGGCGGTCGATTTTTCTTTCCAACTGGTCGGTGAAGAGGATGCTAGACTTAATCTTGCCCGTACCGAAACAGGTAGGGCAGGTTTCATCTACAGTCACATCCATAGCCGGACGTACACGCTGGCGTGTAATCTGCATCAGTCCGAACTTGCTCAATGGCAGGATATTGTGCTTGGCACGGTCCTTCTGCATGTTCTTGCACATGCGTTCATAGAGCAGCTGTCGGTCTTCGGCAAGATTCATGTCGATGAAGTCGACAACAATGATACCTCCCATATCTCGGAGGCGCAATTGTCTTGCCAACTCATCAGCAGCGCCGAGGTTAACATCCAGTGCATTTGCTTCCTGACCTTTCTCACGAGTTCTGTTACCACTGTTTACATCGACAACGTGCAAGGCCTCGGTGTGCTCGATGATGAGATAAGCACCGTGCTTGTAGTTAACAACACGACCAAAGCCAGCTTTAATCTGCTTGGTAATGCTGAAATTGTCGAAGATAGGCACCTTACCGGTGTAGAGCTTAACTATGCCCGCCTTTTCAGGGGCTATTAGAGAAACATAGTTCTTCACCTCTTTCATCACATCTTCGTTGTTCACGTAGATGTTCTCGTAAGATGGGTTAAACAAGTCACGCAAGAGAGCAACGGCTCTTCCGGTCTCCTCGAATGCAAGTTGCGGGCGCTGCTGGGTCTTCTGTACCTTGGCGATAGCATCCTCCCATCGCTTCACCAGGACTTTCAGCTCAGCATCGAGCTCAGCGACCTTCTTACCCTCAGCCACAGTGCGGACG
Source organism: Segatella copri DSM 18205 (assembly GCF_025151535.1). Classification (NCBI taxonomy): domain Bacteria; kingdom Pseudomonadati; phylum Bacteroidota; class Bacteroidia; order Bacteroidales; family Prevotellaceae; genus Segatella; species Segatella copri. The sequence goes on along the minus strand of NZ_CP102288.1, from coordinate 1,607,939 downwards.
ATAACGCCGCAATTCTTTGGTTTGATGCTGTGAATGAGTTGTTTGAGTCGGGAGCGTTCTTCACCGCTTTTAATTTTCGACGAGACAGAAACTTTATCACCGAATGGCATGAGTACCAGGTATCGGCCCGCGAATGAGATTTCGCCTGTGAGTCGAGGTCCCTTGGTAGAGATTGGTTCCTTTACGATTTGTACCAGCACTTCCTGTCCTGCTTTGAGTACATTCTGTATGCTGCCGTCCTTTTCCAATTCAGGCATTTTGCTGGCTTTAGAGAATGGGAAAAGTTTCTTTCTGTCGCTCTGTACTTGTTTAAGGTACTTCTGGTAGGAATTAAAATGACTTCCTAGGTCAAGATAATGAAGAAAGGCGTCGCGTTCATAACCTACATCCACGAAGCAGGCGTTAAGACCCGGCATCAGTTTTTTAACCTTTGCGATGTAGATGTTGCCCACAGAGAACGATGCCTCACGAGGTTCGTTCTGGTATTCCACCAGCTGCTTGTCCTCCATGAGTGCGATAGAGATGTCTTTCTGTTGGACATCAATTACAACTTCGCTTGTCATATCTTCAATAATCTTTTAACTTTAAATTAATACAAAAAAAGGGTATGTCATTCCATATCAGAACTGACACACCCCCTCAGTCACGAACTGACCGAGAGCTATAGTAGACTAGCTACACTGCTAGCTTACTTGCTCTTATGTCTGTTCTTACGTAATCTTTTTTTACGCTTGTGAGTAGCCATCTTGTGGCCCTTCTTTTTCTTTCCGTTTGGCATGATTTTAAAATTTTAAAATATTGTTATTATAAAAAATGATATTTCTCTCTTCCTGTCCAGCAGTATTACTGAGCGTTCTGCATCTCCTCGATGAAGCTCTTTGATGGCTTGAAGCTTGGTAAGTCGTGAGCAGGAATGGTGATGGTTGTATTCTTAGAGATGTTACGGGCAGTCTTAGCAGCACGATGCTTGATGTTGAAGCTGCCGAAGCCACGCAAGTATACATTGTCCTTCTTTTCGATGAGGCACTTCTTAACCTCTTCCATAAAAGCCTCTACTACAGTACCTACTTCTTTCTTAGGCATACCAGTAGCGATAGCTACCTCATTAATGATATCTGCTTTGGTCATTTCTTTATTTTTTTACTAATTTTACTTGTTAATCTTTATTTCGGTGTGCAAAGATACAAGTTTTTTATGATATAACAAAATACTTAAGGCTTTTTTTGCAAAAATAATGCTCTAAGTATTTGCATATAAGGTTTTTATTGCGTATTTTTGCACCAAAATAGAGAAATTATGAGATTTAAGAGATATTTTTTGGCTTTGATGATGGTTGCCTTTCATGCATTGGCGTTGACGGCTGGGGAGGTCTGGATGGCGAAAAATGTACCGATTCCTTTCCTCAGGGATTCTACGCAATATGTTTCCGACCCGGATGGATATGTTGATAAGGCTCAGAAGGATTCTGCCAATTTCTATCTTCAGAAACTGAAGTTGGAGTGTGGCGTACAGAATGTGCTCATCATTGTGGGAAAGGTTGACAACCAGGATGCTTTCCGGATGGCGCAGGATGTGGGCAACCAATATGGTATTGGTTACAAGAAGAGCCGGAGAGGACTGGTTATCGTCATCGCGGTGGAGGACCATAAGTACTTTATTGCTCCAGGAAGTGGACTGGAGGGTGAGTTGACTGATGTGGACTGTGATGATATTGCCCGGGCTTGCATCGTGAAGTATATGCGTGAAGGCAATCCGGGCGAGGCAGTAGCATCTGTGAGCCGTGCTATATATAATAAGGTGAAAAGTGGACGGACGGGAATTGCGGATGTTGATGAAGGTTCGGTTAATGACGAAGAGGACTGGTTCCTGGTCATTATCCTGTTCCTTATCTTCTTCGGTATTCCTATCTATCTGTTTATCAGGTATATTCTGGAGATGCTCGGTATTGTGAAGCCAAGACCGAAGAGCAATCAGAGAAATCAGTCTCGTAGGAGAAACAACGATGACGACTGGATACCTCCTTTCTTTATGGGAGGTGGCGGTTCTTCCGGCGGCGGTTTCTCGGGCGGTTCTTTTGGCGGAGGCACCTTTAGCGGAGGCGGCTCTGGCGGAGGATGGTGATGACTGATTATAGTTAATAGTTTATAGTTAATAGTTTATAGTAAATAATTAATTAATAATAATGACAATGGAACAGACAATGAATTCAAACATGCAACCGGCAAAGAGAGGTATAAAGAAAAGTTGGATTATCCTGGGCATCGTAGTTGTGCTGGTACTATGGATGTTCAGTGGTTATAACGGATTGGTAGAGAAACAGGAGTTGGCTACCACAGAGTTGGCTAATGTTCAGACTCAGTATCAGCGTCGTGCTGATATGATGCCACAGTTGGCTAAGATCGTAAAGGCTTATGCCAAGCATGAGAAAGAAACCTTCGCCGAGGTAACCAAGGCTCGTGCTGCTGTAGGTCAGGTAAAGCTGGATGCCAACAATCTTACTGAGGCTAGCCTGAAGAAATATGCTGCAGCACAGGGTGAGTTGGCGAATGCATTCTCCAAACTGATGGTAGTAGCCGAGAAATATCCTGAGTTGAAAGCCAGCGAGAACTTCAAGGCTCTTCAGGTTCAGGAAGAGGGTACGGAAAACCGTATCAGCGAGGCACGCCGTAAGTATAATGAAGCCGTTCAGAACTATAACCAGACGGTTAGAAAAATGCCAAGTGCCCTTATCGCCAGCCTCTTCAATTTCAATGTGATGCCTAAGTTTGAGGCAGCAGCAGGAGCTGAGAAGGCGCCAGATTTGGATATCTAATTTAGAATTGATCATTAAGAATCCTGTTTTTCAACGGGATTAATAGATTTGTTATCTAGTCAATGGGAACGAGAAGTGTCCCATTGGCTAGATTTTCTGTTTTATGCGCTTTCAATTTGAAAGTAACTCAATATTTTATATATATTTTGTATTTCAGATGTTTTTTATTTCAGAAATTCTTTGTATCTTTGCACGCAATTTAAGAAATATGGTAGAAATACCGCAAACATTGAAATTTCAATAAGGTAAATTACAAATATGAAACAAACAAAGATTGTCGCTTCCATCAGTGATCGTAGATGTGATCAGGATTTTATCCGAAAACTGTTTTTCGCCGGTATGAACGTTGTTCGTATGAATACTGCTCATGCCACAGAAGAGGGTATACGCACCATCGTAAAGAATGTAAGAGCCGTGTCTCCACATATTGGTATTATGATTGATACCAAAGGTCCTGAGGTGCGAACTACAGGTGTGAAGGAACCTATCCACTACAATGTTGGTGATGTAGTGAAAATCTTTGGACGTCCGGAAATGGAGTCTTCTCATGATATTGTGAATGTGAGCTATCCTGACATCGCAGCCGATGTTAAGGTAGGTGATGATTTGCTCTTCGATGATGGTGAACTCGATATGAAGATTATCGACAACCAGGGGCCTATGCTGGTTGCCGAGGTTCAGAACGAGGGAGTGCTCGGGGCTCACAAGAGCGTGAATGTGCCGGGAGAGCATATTGACCTGCCTGCACTGACAGAGAAAGATCGCCGAAATATTGAACTCGCTATCGAGTTGGATATTGATTTCATCGCTCACTCTTTTGTGCGCAATGCAGCCGATGTGAAGGCAGTTCAGGATATCTTGGACGCTCACAACAGTGATATCAAGATTATCTCTAAGATTGAAAATCAGGAAGGTGTTGATAATATTGACGAGATTATTGATGCCTGCTATGGTATCATGGTTGCCCGTGGTGACCTAGGTATCGAGGTGCCAATCGAGAGAATTCCAGGCATCCAGCGCCGCATCATCTCTAAATGTGTGAAGGCGCAGAAACCGGTAATCGTAGCAACACAGATGTTGCATACCATGATTAAGAATCCACGTCCTACCCGTGCTGAGGTAACTGATATTGCCAATGCTATCTTCTATCGCACCGATGCGCTGATGCTTTCTGGTGAAACAGCAAGCGGAAAGTATCCTGTAGAGGCTGTGCAGACCATGGCCCGTATTGCTGAGCAGGCAGAGAAGGATAAGTCTCCACTGAATGATATTGATCCAATGGAAGATGGTAAGATTGACCAGAAACTCTTCCTGGCTCATGCTGCCATTGAGGCTACTAAGAAGTTGGGTGTTGCTGGTATTATTACCGATGGCGAGACCGGTCAGACTGCACGCGACCTGGCAGCCTTCCGTGGTCCAAATCCGGTATTGGCAATCTGCTATAAGGAGAAACTCCAGCGCTGGTTGAATCTGAGCTATGGTATTATTCCAATTCATCAGAAGGATCAGGTTTCTACCAAGGCTATGTTTACCGCAGCGGTACGTATGCTTCGCCAGAAAGGCTACTTATGTGAGGAGGATAAGATTGCTTATCTGAGCGGTAGCTTTGGAGAGGGTGGAGGCACAACCTTCGTTGAGATTAATAAAGTGAAGAAGATTTTCGATAATAGTTATAGCTTTAATTTGCCATCAAATGGCATCGAAGATAAGTAAAAAAGGCTATTATTTCAAAAAAAAATAGACGTAAATAGAATTATTGGTGCAAAAATTTGCAGTATTCAAAAAAATACCGTAATTTTGCACCAATATTTTAAAACGAAAATTTTAGAAAATGAAAAAACTCGTTAGTTTAGTTTTAGTCGCTTTGACTATGATCTTAGTACTTGGCAGTTGCGGAAGTACTAAGAATGTAGCTTATTTCCAAAACGCGGATTCTATCAGTTTGGCTGCTTCAAGAATGCTTTATGAAGCCAAGATTATGCCTAAGGACGAACTTACCATTACCGTGATTACGACAGATCCAAAGGCAGCCATGCCTTTCAACCTCTCTGTCTCTCAAACATTGGGTACAGGCGGACAGCTGAGTTATGGTAGTGGTTCCCTGCAAGGATATCTGGTTGATAATGATGGTAATATTGAGTTTCCTGTTGTTGGAACCTTGCATGTCGGTGGTTTGACCAAGAAGCAGGCTGAAGATCTCATCAAGAATAAGGTGAAGCCTTATCTGGCAGAAAAAGAAAATCCTATTGTTACGGTTCGCATGGGCAGTTACCATGTATCTGTATTAGGTGAAGTAGAAAAGCCAGGAATTATTTATGCTCCACAGGAGAAGATGAGTATTCTTGAAGCTTTGGCACAGTGTGGCGACTTAACCATCTATGGTAAGCGTGACAATGTATTATTGATTCGTCAGGATGCAGCAGGAGAGAAGCATACTTATCGTATGAACTTGAATGATGCAAATATTATTAATTCACCATTCTATTATCTGCAGCAGAATGATATTATCTATGTAGAACCAAATAAGGTGAAAGCTCAAAACTCATCTATCGGTTCATCTACTACATTGTGGTTCTCTGCCGTTGGTACATTGATTTCTATCGCATCATTGATTGTCAATATCTTGCGATAGCAGGTAATAGAAGGGAGCAAAATCAGGATACTACAAAAATAATAATATATATATGTGTGGCATTGTAGGATATTTAGGTAAGGGTGACGCTTATCCAGCCCTCATCAAGGGCTTGAAGCGTCTGGAGTACCGCGGATACGATTCTGCGGGAGTTGCCCTTATTGGCAATGACGGCTCTTTGAATGTATATAAGGCAAAGGGTAAGGTGGCAGATCTTGAAGCGTTCTGCTCTGATAAGGATATTTCGGGACATGTGGGTATTGCTCATACTCGTTGGGCTACCCATGGAGAGCCTTCAGCTGTAAATGCTCACCCGCATTATTCCTCTAGCAAGAACCTTGCCATGATTCATAATGGAATCATAGAAAACTATGCCGATATCAAGAAGAATCTCATTGCTAAGGGAGTAGAGTTTAAGAGCGAGACGGATACTGAGGTTCTCGTTCAGCTGATTGAATATATTCAGATAAAGAAAAATCTCGACTTGCTGACTGCCGTTCAGGTGGCTCTCCGTCAGGTAATCGGAGCCTACGCTATCGCTATTCTTGATAAGCGTAACCCTAATCAGATCATTGCTGCCCGTAAGCAGAGTCCGTTGGTTGTAGGTATCGGAAAGGATGGTGAGTTTTATCTCGGTTCTGATGCCAGTCCTATCATCGAATATACAGATAAGGTGGTGTATCTGGAGGATGGTAACATCGCTGTGATGCGCCTCGGTGAGGAATTGCAGGTGGTGAACATCCAGAACGTTAAACTCAACCCTGAGGTACAGACCGTAGACATTGATCTCGGTCAGATAGAGAAGGGCGGTTTCCCTCACTTTATGTTGAAGGAAATTTTTGAGCAGCCAGAGTGCCTTCGTAACTGTATGCGTGGCCGTGTAGTTAGCCGCACAGTGGAAACTCGCGTAATGACTGATGGCGACGATACAACCAGCAAGAAGGAGACTGAGATGGGTGTTGTGCTCAGCTCCATTACCGACCATCGCCAGCAGCTTCTCAATGCCAAGCGAATCATCATCGTGGCTTGTGGTACATCATGGCATGCCGGACTTATCGGCAAGCAGATGATAGAGAACTATTGCCGCATCCCTGTGGAAGTGGAATATGCATCTGAATTCCGTTACCGTAATCCTGTGGTAACGAAGGACGATGTGGTCATCGCCATTTCCCAGAGTGGTGAAACCGCTGATACCCTGGCTGCCATCAAGCTTGCCAAGGAGAGCGGTGCGTTTATCTATGGTATCTGTAACTCCATCGGTTCTTCCATCGCACGAGAGACAGATACAGGTACCTATATTCACGTAGGTCCGGAGATTGGTGTTGCCTCTACCAAGGCGTTCACTGGTCAGGTTACCGTCCTTATCCTCCTGGCACTTGCCATCGGTAAGGAGAGGGGAACCATCAGCGAAAATGAATATCAGAAGATTACAGAACAGCTTTGGAACATTCCTGCCAAGATGAAGGAAGTGTTGAAGCTCAACAATAAGATTGCTGACTTGAGCCGTACGTTTACATACGCTCGCAATTTCATCTATCTGGGCCGTGGATTCCAGTATCCTGTAGCCCTTGAGGGTGCATTGAAGTTGAAGGAGATTAGCTACATCCACGCTGAGGGTTATCCTGCAGCGGAGATGAAGCATGGTCCTATCGCATTGATTGACAGCGATATGCCAGTGGTAGTTATTGCTACCCACAACTTCATGTACGAGAAGGTCTTGTCTAATATTCAGGAGATCAAAGCCCGTCAGGGTCGTGTTATTGCTATTGTCAGCAATGGCGATGAAACCATTTCCAAGATTGCCGACGAAGTGATTGAACTCCCTGAGACCTTGGAGTGCCTGGAGCCATTATTGGCTACCATTCCTTTGCAGCTCTTGGCTTACCATGTAGCTGTATGTAAGGGCAAGGACGTTGACCAACCTAGAAACTTGGCCAAGTCAGTTACTGTAGAATAATATATAAAGGGATTCGTCATTTCTTGACGTTTCCCTTTTTTTGGAGGGGGATCCCTCGGATAGGTATATTCAAATTTAACTAAATAAGATAAGGATAATAGAGAGATGGAACCATTGAAACATGAGTGTGGTGTAGCAATGATCAGATTGCTCAAGCCACTGGAGTATTACCAGCAGAAGTATGGTACTTGGATGTACGCACTCAACAAACTCTATCTGATGATGGAGAAGCAGCACAACCGTGGCCAGGAGGGTGCTGGTATGGCTTGTGTCAAACTGGGCGGTAAGCCTGGTCATGAGTATATGTTCCGTGAGCGTGCAGAGGGCAAGAATGCCGTGACCGAAATCTTCGGCAAGGCGAATGCCAACTTCAAGAGCCTGACTCCCGAGCAGCTTGCTGATGCAAAGTTCGCTAAAGAGGAACTGCCTTTTGCAGGCGAACTTTATATGGGACACCTGCGCTACAGTACCACCGGAAAGAGTGGTATTCAGTATGTGCACCCATTCCTGCGACGTAACAACTGGAAGGCGAAGAATCTCTGCCTTTGTGGTAACTTCAACATGACCAACGTAGATGAAATCTTCGAGGAACTTACCAAGCAGGGACAGAGTCCTCGCATCTACAGCGACACCTACATCATGCTTGAACTGATGGGCCACCGTCTGGACAGAGAGGTGGAGCGCAACTTCGTAGCTGCAAAGGCGATGGAGATGCAGAATACCGATATTACCAACTATATAGAAGACCACGTGAAGATGAGCAATGTACTCAAGACCACGATGAAGAACTTTGATGGCGGTTATGTGGTTTGCGGTATCACCGGTTCGGGCGAGATGTTCTCTATGCGCGACCCTTGGGGCATCCGTCCTGCGTTCTATTACAAGAACGATGAAATCGTGGTAGTAGCCAGCGAGCGCCCTGTACTCCAGACCACCTTCGACCTGGAGGCAGAGGAAGTGCAGGAACTGATGCCGGGCACGGCACTTCTCGTGAAGAAGAACGGAGAGTGCAGCATCGAGCGCATCATGGAGCAGAAGGGCGATTCAGCCTGCTCATTCGAGCGCATCTACTTCAGTCGTGGTTCCGACAAGGATATCTATAAGGAGCGTAAGCAGTTGGGCGAGCAGTTGACCCAGCCTATCCTGAAGGCTGTGGATTACGATGTAGACCACACCGTGTTCAGCTATATCCCGAACACTGCCGAGGTGGCTTACTATGGCATGTTGAGCGGTTTCAAGAAGTATCTTAATGAGACCAAGATTGAGCAGATTGCCAACCTCGACCATGTTCCATCAAAAGAAGAATTATACGAAATCCTCGGCGACTTCGTCCGCTCAGAAAAGATAGCATGGAAGGATATCAAACTCCGTACCTTCATCACCGAGGGCAACAGTCGTAACGACCTGGCGAGCCACGTGTATGATGTAACCTACGGAAGCATCGAGCCGAATGTGGATAATCTTGTCATTATCGATGATAGTATCGTGCGTGGTACTACTCTGAAGGAGAGTATTCTCCGCATCCTCGACCGTCTGCATCCTAAGAAGATTGTAGTGGTTTCCAGTGCCCCTCAGATCCGATATCCGGATTACTACGGCATCGATATGGCAAGACTGGAAGAGTTCTGCGTGTTCCGTGCTGCTATCCAGCTTTTGAAAGAGCGCAAGATGGAAGACCTTATCGAGCAGACCTATGAGGCTTGCAAGGCAGAATTGGCAAAACCAAAGGAGGAGCAGATTAATCCGGTACGCTCCATCTACAAGCCATTCAGCACCGAGGAAATCAACGAGAAGATTGTTGAGATGCTTCGCCCAGAGGGCATGACCACTCCTATCCAGCTCGTATTCCAGAGCATCGAGGGCTTGCGCGAGGCGATTCCAAACCACAAGGGTGACTGGTATTTCACCGGTCATTATCCAACCCCAGGCGGCACGAAGCTCTGCAACCAGTCGTTTGTAAACTACATTGAAAACGTTTATCATAAATAAGCGAATAGAGAAGAACGAAAGAATTCATTTGCTCTTATAAGTATGAAATAAAAGAATCAAATGTCAGATATGAAAAAAGTAACCTTAGTTTTGAGCGATGGAACCAAGTTCCATGGCAAATCTTTTGGATATGACGCTCCTGTAGCGGGCGAGGTTGTGTTCAACACAGCCATGATGGGATATCCAGAGAGTTTGACCGACCCTTCTTACGCCGGTCAGTTGATGACACTTACATTCCCTCTCGTGGGCAACTATGGTGTGCCACCATTTACTTTCGAGGAGAATGGTTTGCCAACCTTCATGGAGAGTGACAAGATTTATGCTTCTGCCATCATCGTGAATGATTACAGCGAGCAGTACAGCCACTGGAATGCAGTGGAGAGTCTTGCCGACTGGTTGAAGCGCGAGAAAGTGCCAGGAATCACAGGCATCGATACCCGTGAGTTAACTAAGGTGCTTCGTGAACATGGTGTGATGATGGGTAAGATTCTCTTTGATGATGAACCAGACAACATCCCTGAGGCTAATTACGAGGGTGTAAACTTCGTTGACCAGGTAAGCTGCAAGGAAATTATCCGTTATAACGAGGGTGCCGGCAAGAAGGTGGTTCTCGTTGACTGCGGTGTGAAGGCAAACATCATCCGTTGCCTCATCAACAGAGGCGTAGAGGTGATCCGTGTACCTTGGAATTACGATTACACCGATATGGACTTCGACGGATTGTTCCTGGCCAATGGTCCTGGTGACCCAGATATGTGCGAGGATGCAGTAAACATTATTCGCAAGCAGATTAGCCAGAGCCGCAAGCCTATCTGCGGTATCTGTATGGGTAACCAGTTGCTTTCTAAGGCAGCCGGTGCTACTATCTACAAGTTGAAGTATGGTCACCGTTCACACAACCAGCCTGTGCGCATGGTAGGAACCAACAATTGCTACATCACCTCTCAGAACCACGGTTATGCCGTTGATGCCAAGACATTGGGCAACGATTGGGAGGAACTCTTTGTAAATATGAATGATGGCTCTAACGAGGGTATCCGCCACAAGGTGAACCCTTGGTTCTCAAGCCAGTTCCACCCAGAGGCTTGCTCAGGCCCTGTGGATACAGAGTTCATGTTTGATAAGTTCGTAGAAACACTCAAGTAAACTTGTGTGTAATGTTAAGTGTTAAATGTTAAGTTGCCTAACGGGCGAATAACAAGCCTTTCAATAGGAGAAACAAGGGCGTAAGCCTAATTCAACATTTAACATTTAACATTCAACATTTAACATTAAAATAAAGAATAATGAAAGACGAAAATATAAAGAAGGTGCTCCTCTTAGGTTCTGGAGCCTTGAAGATCGGTGAAGCAGGTGAGTTCGACTACTCAGGTTCGCAGGCCCTGAAGGCATTGCGCGAGGAAGGTATCGAGACTGTGCTCATCAACCCGAATATCGCAACCGTACAGACATCAGAAGGTGTTGCCGACCAGATTTACTTCCTGCCAGTGCAGCCATACTTCGTAGAGCGTGTCATCCAGAAGGAGAAGCCAGACGGTATCCTCCTCAGCTTCGGTGGTCAGACAGCCCTCAACTGTGGTGTAGAACTCTATCGCCAGGGCATCCTGGAGAAATATAATGTCAAGGTATTGGGTACTCCAGTACAGGCTATCATGGATACTGAGGACCGTGAGCTCTTCGTAGAGAAACTGGATGAAATCAATGTGAAGACCATCAAGAGTGAGGCTTGCGAGAACATCGAGCAGGCCCGCAAGGCTGCTGCCGAGCTCGGCTATCCTGTCATCATCCGTGCTGCTTACGCCTTGGGTGGTCTCGGTTCCGGTTTCGCAGACAACGAGGAGGAGCTGAATAAACTCGCAGAGAAGGCTTTCTCTTTCTCTCCACAGGTATTGGTTGAGAAGAGTTTGAAGGGCTGGAAAGAGATTGAGTATGAGGTAGTTCGCGACCGTTACGACAACTGTATCACAGTTTGTAACATGGAGAACTTCGACCCACTGGGAATCCATACCGGTGAGAGTATCGTCATCGCTCCATCTCAGACCCTGAGCAATTCTGAGTATCATAAGCTCCGTGCCCTCGCCATCAAGATTATCCGTCACATCGGAATCGTGGGTGAGTGTAACGTGCAGTATGCCTTCGACCCTAAGAGCGAGGATTATCGTGTAATCGAGGTGAATGCCCGCTTGAGCCGTTCATCAGCCTTGGCATCTAAGGCTACCGGTTATCCTCTTGCCTTCGTTGCAGCCAAGCTCGGTATGGGCTACGGTCTGTTCGAGTTGAAGAACTCTGTAACCAAGACCACATCTGCCTTCTTCGAGCCAGCATTGGACTACGTGGTATGTAAGATTCCTCGTTGGGACTTGTCTAAGTTCCGTGGCGTAGATAAGGAGTTGGGTTCATCTATGAAGTCAGTAGGTGAGGTAATGGCCATCGGCCGCAACTTCGAGGAGGCTATCCAGAAGGGTCTTCGTATGATTGGTCAGGGCATGCACGGTTTCGTAGAGAACAAGGAACTGGAAATCGACGATATCGATGCAGCTTTGCGCGAGCCAACAGATAAGCGTGTGTTCGTGATTTCAAAGGCAATGCACAAGGGCTATACCGTAGATCAGATTCACGACTTGACCAAGATTGACAAGTGGTTCCTTGAGAAGTTGAAGCACATCATCGACATCGACGAGGCGATGAAGAAGTGCAACATCAATACTCTTGACCAGGATTTGCTCCGCACCGCTAAGGTTTACGGTTTTACCGACTTCCAGGTAGCCCGTGCCGTGGGCTTGGAGCAGGAGTTGGGCAACATGCACAAGGCTGCCCTGCTGGTTCGCAACAAGCGCAAGAGCTATGGCATCCTGCCTGTAGTAAAGCAGATTGATACCCTGGCAGCAGAGTATCCTGCTCAGACCAACTACCTCTATGTAACTTACGCTGGCGTGAAGAGCGACATCACATTCGAGAACGACCACCGTTCTATCATCGTACTCGGTTCGGGTGCTTACCGCATCGGTTCTTCCGTAGAGTTCGACTGGTGTGGCGTTCAGGCATTGAACACCATCCGCAAGGAAGGCTGGCGCTCAGTGATGATCAACTACAACCCAGAGACCGTATCTACCGACTACGATATGTGCGACCGTCTCTACTTCGACGAGTTGACCTTTGAGCGTGTGATGGATATCATCGAGATGGAGCAGCCTCATGGCGTTATCGTATCTACCGGTGGTCAGATTCCAAACAACCTGGCTATGCACCTGGATGCACAGAATGTGCCAATCCTGGGTACTGCTGCCAAGGACATCGATAACGCTGAGGACCGTGCCAAGTTCTCTCAGATGTTGACCAACAATGGTATCAACCAGCCAGAGTGGAGCGCCCTGACCTCTATGGAGGACATCGACAACTTCATCGAGCGTGTAGGCTTCCCAGTATTGGTTCGTCCTAGCTACGTGCTTTCGGGTGCTGCGATGAACGTATGTTCTAACGAGGATGAGCTGAAGCGATTCCTGCAGTTGGCTGCCAATGTAAGTGAGGATCACCCAGTGGTAGTAAGTAAGTTTATCGAACATGCCAAGGAGATTGAGATGGATGCAGTGGCAAAGAATGGCGAGGTGATTGCCTATGCGATTTCCGAGCACATCGAGTTTGCCGGTGTTCACTCAGGTGATGCTACCATCCAGTTCCCTCCTCAGAAGTTGTATGTTGAGACAGTTCGTCGTGTGAAGCGAGTAGGTCGTCAGATTGCCAAGGAGTTGCACATCAACGGTCCGTTCAACATCCAGTTCATGGCTCGTGACAATGATATTCTCGTTATCGAGTGTAACCTTCGTGCCAGCCGTTCGTTCCCATTCGTAAGCAAGGTATTGAAGATCAACCTCATCGAGTTGGCTACCCGCGTAATGCTCGGTTTGCCAGTAGAAAAGCCACACAAGAACCTCTTCGATCTCGACTATGTAGGTATCAAGGCATCCCAGTTCAGCTTTAACCGTTTGCAGAAGGCAGACCCAGTATTGGGTGTGGATATGAGCAGTACCGGTGAGGTAGGTTGCTTGGGCGACGATACATCTACCGCTCTCTTGAAGAGTATGCTTTCTGTGGGTCATCGCATTCCTGCCAAGAACATCCTGCTTTCTACAGGTTCTGCCAAGCAGAAGGTAGATTTGCTCGATGCTGCCCAGATGCTGGTTAAGCATGGTTACAAGCTGTATGCAACCGGTGGTAGTAGCAAGTTCCTCACCGAGAACGGCATTGAGAATACCCGTGTACTCTGGCCATCAGAGGAGGCAGAAGGTGGTGCGCCTAAGGCTTTGGAGATGCTCCACAACCACGAGATTGATATGGTAGTGAATATTCCAAAGAACTTGACTAGCAGCGAGTTGAGCAATGGTTACAAGATTCGTCGTGCAGCCATCGACCTGAACGTGCCATTGATTACCAACAGCCGTCTGGCGAGTGCCTTCATCTATGCATTCTGCACCACCAAGCTCGAGGATATCGATATCAAGGCTTGGGGAGAGTATAAATAGCTCTTTATTTAAATAATTCTCGCCAAAAGAAGTCAACCGTTTTACAGCTGATCTTCTTATGGTGGTCAATGTAAACTTTTCATCAACAAAAAAGCTTGTCTGTAGTAAGTGATGCTATAGACAAGCTTTTTTTTATGAAAAATCAAAAAAAACTTGGACGTTATTTTTGCAATCGTCTGAAAACAAGATGTATTGCAAGCAGATGAACTGCAAGCAGATGTACTGCTTTCTGTAAATCGTTCGCTATTGGCGAACGATTTGACAAATACAAGACTATATACCGATGTCTGCTCCATCATAGAGCAAGGCAGGAAGGAAGCTTATGCCTCCGTCAATCATAAGATGATAGAGACCTATTGGAACATAGGGCGACGCATCGTGGAAGAAGAACAGAATGGTGAGGCACGTGCTGAGTATGGGGTTCAGATCATTGCGCAATTATCTGAGCAATTGACACATCAATATGGTAAAGGATTTAGCAAAAGAAATTTGGCTTATTTCCGCCAATTCTACTTGACAATCAGTGATATACGAATTTTGCAATCGCGATTGCAAAATCTTACTTGGACACATATAACAAAAGTTCTTCGTGTGGAAGACTCTACTGCCATTCGTTGGTATTTTTGTTTTCGTATTAGATATTCCCTATACTATGTTGAAGAGAATCTGTAATCCCAGCTTGTCCTTCCCTTATGGAAAAAAGAAAAGTTAAAGTTGCAGAAATGTTTGGTGATTTACATGATTTTGTTTATTTTTGCATTGTAATATAACATGTAACTATAAGAATAATAAAATATGCCGGAAATAGCAAGGTTTTATGGAATCATCATAAAGATGTTCTTTAAGCCAAAAGAGCATGAACCTTCCCATATTCATGCAATCTATAATGAGTATGTAGGTTTATTCAATATCAAGACATTTGAAATGTTTGAAGGAGATTTACCTAAAAAGGCTCAAGAGTTAGTAACAGAATGGCTCTCACTTCATTCTGATGAACTTCAGGACATGTGGGACAAACAAATAATAACAAAACTTCCACCATTATGATACCAAGAATTAAGAAAATGTCAGTTCTCGATGACTATATCCTTTTCGTTGAATTCGATGATGGATATAAAGTGTTGTACGATGTGAAGGATGACATCAAGACGCTTCCTTCGTTTCGTGCATTAGTGGATGTATATGGCCTTTTTAAACAAGCCCAGTTGGACACCAGCCGAACTTGTGTATATTGGAACGACAAGATAGATCTAGCCAGCGACAGTATTTATGAGTATGGAAAGGCAGCATAATTAAAATCCCGGTTTCGTCATTCTTGATGATTCCCAATAGAAAAATCCCTGCTGTAGGAAAGGCTTCCTATGGCAGGGATTTTTTATTTGTATGACTATTTTTTGCACATATCTTCAGCTACCATCATAGCTACATTTTGCGTATTTGGAAGTTTGTATGGACGATGGCTCTGTTTTGTGGTAATGATATCATCACCAAGAATCGTCGCCATCTTTGCAATTGTAGCTAATGTGAGATTATGTGTTCCACTCAGCCAACGACTTACTTCTGTTTCAGTCTTGCCAAGAGCTCTTGCGAAATCACGCTGTTTCATATTTCGTTCCTGTAATAGTTCAAAGACTCTGTTGGCAATAGCAACGCATAAGTCGACTTGTTTGTTTGTGTCCGCAGGAGTTGACTTGCGGATTTCATCCATCAGTTTATTTGTTTTCATATTAAATCCTCCTTATTATAGTCGATATCTATAGTTAATTCAAGTTTATTGAATCTTAACCTTGTGGATGGTAGCAAGTCGTGCTACGTGTCCTTTCGGAAGTGGAGACATTGTAATCTCGCTATGAGCAGGGAAAAACTTGTCGATGTCTTTGTAGTCTATGGTATGAACTTGTATCTTCTTGTCTTTTGTTTCCATATAGCTTTCCTTTCTTTTATTATTGTTGCAAAGATACGCTGAATATTCGAAACTGCCAAACTTTTCTAGTAATTTTTGAGATTTATAGTCAAATGATAAGGGTGTACCAAAAAAGCAGTGAAAACTTTGGTTGTTTCAAAATTTAATCGTAAATTTGCAGCAAAAACTATAATAATGAAGAGTTATGGAAGAAAAATTATCGACTATATATTTAAGAGATGGGCGGAACGCCCTGCAATATGTTATGAGCCTGAGCGAAAAGTACAGGCAGATAGCGACCGAAGCGATATTCGAGTGTTTGAGACTGGGCTATCCACTCAACAATATGGAGATAACAGGCAAAGCACGAGAACTGCAGAGGAAGAGGAATGCCTACGTTTGATAAATATCGCCAAAGAACAAGGCTTGTATATAGATAAGTCGGACTGGGGTAAATTTGGTGACAGACGAATGATTCCAACGGGAGAAAGCATTGTCTTTTTGAGTGAAGACGGAACAACTTTCACCAAAATGAAGTCTCCTTTTGCAAAGGCTCCGATGAAGCATATCTTGCCAGAGGATATCATTTATGAACATCTGATTCATAACATCTTATTCCCATCAACGAGGTATCGTTTTATTGGCTTTTCAGAGGATATAAAGGGAATCCGGATTGTTCTTCAGCAACGAAATATATCCGATATGTTTCAAGTACCATCGCAGAAAACGATTGACGATTATCTCATTAATCAACTGGGCTTGACAAAGGAGGATAGATATTTCTATGGAAATGAATATTTGGCAATAACTGATGTTTCTAATGTCAGTGATAATGTGCTGTGTGATGAAGATGGCAAACTGTATTTCATAGACCCGATTATCCGGTTGAAGAAGTCGGGAAGAGAGGTATGGGAGTATCTTTATAGAACAAGATGTGTATGAAAGAGGACCAAGTTTCTCCATTTTTTGTTTGTGGATAGCTAAGTCTGAAGAAGCAGCCTCGCAATCTCTTAATATGGCAGCCCCTTATTATTATAGTCTGTGTCTTTTTATGATAGTATGCATAATTCTCCTTTACTAAATATGTTCCTCCAATTTCTTTTTTAGCTTCATATATTTCTGATGCAAGGCGAATTTCTTTTGCGGTTGCAGCTCTTTCAGTTCTTTCTTTCTGATGGCTGTCATTTCCTTTTTTATCGCTTCGATGTGGATGGTATGGGAAACGGCTTGATGCAGATCCTGCTGCGAGGAAGTAATCTGGGTTGATGCAATCTGGCGAACCAAGGATTCATAGAGTGTATCCATATTAGAAGTACTATCCAGACAGAGAGATAGCATTTCTTCTGATAACCAGTCTGTAGAAAATGACTTGATGATCTCGAATGTGCCAGCAGAAGCATCCTTCCATTGCTTGTAGTTTACCAATAAGCGATAACGATTATCCTGCTGAATGATGAAAATCGTATGTCGGGGTAACTTGCTATCAATATAGCGGAAGATGTCTGAACAGTCTGAAATTCCTTTCTTAAGCTTAATAAGAAAGATGGTGAGTTCGTGAACATTCTTTCCATCTGCCACATGCAGATTGCTGGGTGCCAACTTATAGAGCCAAACTACCTGCTCTACATTCTCAATAAATGCAGATTTCATGCGAGCCGTTACCTCAAGATGGCTATAAAAAGCTATCTTGGGTACTACTCGGTTTACCAACGTAAAGTCGGGGAAATTTAAT
Source organism: Segatella copri DSM 18205 (assembly GCF_025151535.1). NCBI lineage: Bacteria > Pseudomonadati > Bacteroidota > Bacteroidia > Bacteroidales > Prevotellaceae > Segatella > Segatella copri. The sequence continues at coordinate 1,590,394 of NZ_CP102288.1, read as the reverse complement.
ATATTCATAAGTTCTTTTTTTACTTTGCACATTGAACTTGGAACTTTATGATTAAAGAGATTGCTTATCTGATAACCAGGAAGGTGATGAGTTCGAAATCATCCAATCCCTTGATATCATTAGTCAAAGCCGTGGTTTCACCCAACGAGAAAAGACTGTCTATGTCGCTCTCTTCCTTGATGCGTACCATACTGTCGATGGCCTTCTGCAACAGGTCGCTATAATGTTCCATGTGTCTGCCGTCGCTGGTTTCCTTACTCAGCAGGGCACAAAGATTTCTGTCGTATTCCTTCTTGTCCTTGCAGAGCAATCGCAGGGTATCCAGTAGTTTCTTGGGATGAAGATGGTCGCAGATAACCTCGCCATCATCCGACAGATACACCATATAGAAAGGATGAAGTAGGTTTTTCTTGTCGATGTTCACAGCATTATTGCGATTCTTCAATACATAGATGACACCGGGCTTGACATCGCCCTTTGCACCTGCCACAGCATTCATTCCGAAAGGAGCATGCTCTATGTCGGGATGTTCCTTGATATACGATAAGAGGTCGAGACGAAACTCGTTCAGTCCCAGGTCCATGATGTTGATACCGGTGTCCATATCCTCAATGTCAATCACTTCTTCCTGCAGATGCTTCAACTGCTTTCTGCGATATTCCAGGTCGCCCTTTTCGTTGTCGCTCAGTAGGTTGTCATCTCCAGTAGAAGTCAGAATGGTGGCTTTCATACGGCTTTCCACTCTGCCTTTCAACTGGATATATTCGTCCAGTTCCATATCAGGCCAGTAGTTTACCAACTGTATATCCTTGTTCCGGCTGCCAATACGGTCAATACGTCCAAAACGCTGGATGATGCGTACGGGATTCCAATGGATATCGTAGTTAATCAGATAGTCGCAGTCTTGCAGGTTCTGACCTTCCGAGATACAGTCTGTAGCGATGAGCACATCGATGTTTTCATGAATCCATGGCTTCTTAGCTGCATCCTTTTCATCAAAGATGTCACCTTTGTCTTTGGAGATGGGCGAGAAGAAGGTGAGCACATTATTGAATGTACACTCAAACTTCGGAATGGTGCATTTGCCCTCGGTACTACCCGTGATGAGGGCAACGTTCAATCCGCAGCCTGCCTTGATTCTTCCGGCAAGTTCCTGATAGAGATAGTCTGCCGTATCGGCAAAGGCTGTGAAGATGAGCACCTTCCGGTTATCCTTGTTGATAGGATGGGTAAATTTCTCCTTCAAGTCTGCTATCAGCATTTGCAGCTTGCTGTCATGGGCTGGCGTAATATCTTCCAGCATCAGGAGCAGCATCCTGAGTACTTCCTGATCTGCTGCCAGATCTCTTCGCCAACTGATATAATCCATATCTCTGAGTCTGAAACCTCTTATCTCTTCAGCTTCCTGATCGATGAGCGAGATGGTTTCGTTGATGTAAGCCGTGATGCGCTCCAAGGTGAGGCGGAAGGAGTTGACCGAACTTTCCAGTCGTTTCAGCAGGTTGGTAGCCATCAGATTCCGTAGTCCCTTCTCTCGTCCGTCGATAGACAAGCCGCTTCCATCATAGTCGATGGTATAGCTGTTCCTGGCGCTATCGTGCAGATAGAGCGACGGGGTGTAGATAGACAGATTCAGATTGTCCAGTTCTGTGGCAATATCCTTGAAGTTGATGGCATTGCTGATGTCGGTGAGTTTCGGACGACGGGAGATAGGAGGCAGACGATGTGGAAAATCACCGATGGCACTGGTATCATAATACTTCATGATGTGGCTGCGCGAACGGGCGATGGTCACGGCATCCAGCAACTGGAAAAAATCGTAGCTCAGGTCGTTGAGCAGCCTTTCCGTTGTGCGTTCTTCTGCTTTTAGTTTTGCCCAGTGGTTATATACCTTCTGGGCATTCGTAAAGATGTCATCTACGTTCTTGCCTAGTCCCAATGCTTCGTCAAACGAGCTGCTTCTGCCTTCGTAAGCCAGCTGCAACTGGTTCTTCAAATCACCAAACCTATTGTTTACAGGGGTAGCACTCAGCATCAGTACCTTCGTCTTCACACCAGTACGAATCACCCGGTTCATCAGTTTCTGATATCTGTTTTCCTTTCTTTCCTCAAGCTGCTCATCATCATCTTCCTCTTCATCCACGTTTCCTCCATTGCGGAAGTTATGGCTTTCGTCGATGACCACGAGGTCGTAGTTGCCCCAGTTGATGTGGTCCAGATTCAAGCCGTTGGAACTTCCATGTTCTCGTGAAAGGTCGGTATGGAAGAGAATGTCGTAGCGTAGACGGTCGCCAGCTATCGGATTGTTCTTGTAATTGGAACGGAAGGTAATCCAGTTCTCATTCAGCTTTTTCGGGCAAAGCACCAGCACACTCTTGTTGCGGTTTTCGTAATACTTGATGACAGCTAGTGCAGTAAAGGTCTTTCCTAATCCCACACTGTCGGCAAGAATACAACCGTTGTATTTCTCCAACTTGTTGATGATGGCGAGTGCCGCATCCTTCTGGAAGTTGTATAGCTTGTTCCAAATGAGACTGTTCTTGAAACCGGTCCGCTCATTGGGAAGAACATCTTCAGAAATATCTTCCAGAAATTCATGGAAGATGTTGTAGAGAGCGATGAAGTAGATGTATTCGGGCGCATTCTCTTGATAAACCGTCTCGATGTATTCCAAAACCCTGGCAGTTACGTCCTTGAATTTCTCATCGTTCTCCCATTGCTGGTTGAAGATCTGCAGATAAGCCTCGGCAGAAGGAGAAGGCAGCACATTGACCATCGTATAGACATTGTTGCCCTTTTCGCAACCCAGTTGGGTGGTGCTGAAATCATCAAAAGGAAGATAAACATGCTGCTTGCTGGGCACATTCATGTCAAAGACAGGTAGGGCAGAAGGTTCACCATCACAGAGATGCAGAAATCCGCCCATTCCTTCCTGTGAAGAATTGGACTTGAATTTCACTTTCTTCCGAATCCATGCCGCACACTCCTTGGCGATAGCTTTCTGCGACAGCTGGTTACGGAGCTTGATTTCAAACTCTGTACCATAGAGGTTGCGCTCACGGTTCAACTTCGGAATGTAAAACTCCCGCTTTTCTTTCTTCGTCCTGTCGGCCACAAAGGTTGGCGAGGTGAAGATAAAGCGCACTTCCTCCACCTTCTCCAGTTCCGCCTTCATGGCTTCGAAGGCGTAGATGGAGAAAGAGGCGGCGGCGATGGATATGCGACTTTGGGTGGACAACCTCGATTTCAGGTCGTCCACCAATCGTTCGCTGGTATTGTTTATCTGTTTCGGCTGTTCCATGTCCTATTGCTTAACATTCAACATTCAACACTTAACATTTAACATTAAGAATTATTTCACCCATTCCATCAAGTCGTCGTAGTTGGTTACCTTATGATAGTAGATGCCCGAACCTGAGAGTTGTTCGAATAGCCTGTCGGCACAGGCTATCTTGCCATCTTCTATGCCTCGCAAGTCGAGGGTTGACATGCTGCCCTTGGTTTCGGCTACGAAATAGACATGCTTCACGGTACCATCCTTGAAGGCTATCGCCCAGTCGGGAGAATAATTGCCCACAGGGGTAGGAATGTGGAAGCCTTTTGGCAATTTGGCATATACGGCAACATCGGTGCTCGTATCGAGGTCTTCCACGAACTTGCGTTCCACACTCTGCTTTGCCGTTCCATCGGTAAACACATAATCCACGATGCTCTTCCTTCCCTGGTAAGCCTTGTCGAGTGAGGTATGCTTCTCCTCCGTAAAGATGGCGGAATCGTAGCTTCCCTCTATCTCGTTGTAACTGATATGATCTACGATGATGGTGGCTTTCTGCTCCAGTATCAGACGACTTACCCTGCGGATAAACTCTTCCGGATTCACCTTGTACATATCAAACTTGCTTGGCATGATTTGGGATAGAATCCCGGCGATGGTTTTGCGGGTCAATCGGGTGTTGGCGGCTATCTTGCCTAGCAGGTCGTACTTCACGGTGCTTACTACATCCGTTCTCAGGTCATCATGCTGCATTTCTTCCTGCACCATCATGCTGCCCGCCTTCATATCGTCATGTTTCAGTTCCGTCTTCTGCACTCCTCGGGTTACTACGTAGCTCAGTTTCGAAACCACCAGTTCCTTGTTGATGGCAGCAATGGCTTTCTCTATCAGTTCCTTGCTTTCGAAGTTCACCGTATAGGCATATTTGTGGTTGATGCGATTCCAAAGTTCCTGGAACTCCTTCTTCGTAAAGTTCTCATTCAGTCTGTTCTCTGGAGTCTGCGGCGTACTTCCGTTCTCTATCATACCGTCAAGGGCAGAAGGATTCCAAACGCCTTCTATCAGTTTGTGAATCCATTTGCCGTATGGCTTTATTTCATCTGGCAATGTTGCGAGTGTTCCTGATGTTGCAGCAGAGCGGTAAGCATCGGTTACATGACTTTCGTCATCCACATAACCGTTCTTTACCAGATAGAAATAAATCTTCTTGGCTTCTGATGTCGTGATGCTGTGCTTGCTGCCATCCTCAATCGTGAAAGTCTTTCCGTCGAAGTAATCGATGTCGGCAACCTTCGGACGGTCGTAGAGATCTTCCGAAATATTCTTCTGCAGGTCGTTTACGAAATCAGCATAGCCCTCAGAGGCAATCACGGTAAGGCGGTTAATCTGCTGCACCTGTCCCTGCAGGGTATCGGCATCCTGTCGTACTCCCTTGTTGTCAACGCAGAGTCGCAATCCTCGTCCCACTTCCTGACGCTTCTGCGAGATGCTGTTCGCTTGTCTGAGCGAACAGATCTGGAAGATGTTCGGATTGTCCCAACCTTCTCTCAAGGCAGAGTGGGAGAAGATGAAGCGAACTGGTGAATAAGTTGGGTCGAGACTCAGCAGGCGTTCCTTGTCCTTCATAATCAGGTCGTAAGCCGATACATCATCGCTTCCGGCTCCCTTCTTCTCGTCGCTGTCCTTGATGCGCTTGGTCTTGGGGTCGATGGAGAAATAACCCTCATGGGTCTTGTTGACTGGAATGCAGCTGAGATACTGCATATACTCCGGGTCGTACATATTCTGATTTTCGTTCAGCTCTGCACGATATTCCTGTTCAAATATCTCCCCATAGCGTCCAAGCAGCGCATTGCCGTCTTCATCATACTGGCGATACTTGGCAACCTCGTCGATGAAGAAAAGCGAGAGGCACTTGATGCCGCGATGGAAGAGCGCACTCTCTTTGCGGAAGTGCGCCTTGATGGTTTCCCTTATCTGGATGCGAGCCTTGTGGTCGGCAGTTACGTTGCCGATTACCTCCTTCAGCATCAGACTTTCGCCGTTGCTGAACTTCACCTGGCTGCGACTTGGCTGGTGGGCATCCACCACGATGTCGGTAATCATGAACCCCTTGTATTGCAGCATGTTTCCGGAGGCACTATAGAGGTCATCGCCTTCGCCCAACTTCTTGTAGATTCGTTTGATGGCTCCCGTAGTGCTCTGCTGTTCTATCTCCAGTCTAACCTGTGGTGCCTTGTCTTTCGAGAGCAGCAGTTCTGTAAAATAGATATAGCTGTCGGTACCTTTCAGGTTCTTCAGTTCGAAGCCTACTACCTCTATTTTCTTCACCAGTTTGTGGTTGTAGGCATCAAGTGCATCGAGCACATACACCGTGTTGTGGTGTTCCTTGTGGGTAGCGGAGTAGTTCAGGGTGAAGAGCGGATTGAAGGCTTTGAGTGCCGTCTGTGTAGCGGCACCTCCCATCTTCTGCGGTTCATCCAGGATGATGATAGGGTTGTTGGCAGCAAGAACGGCAATCGGCTTTCGGGAACCGAACTCATCGCGTTCGGAGTTGATGATGCGTGCCGCCTTGTTCTTGGCTCCTTCCTTCATGGTGTTGAAGGCCTGGGTATTGATAATCATCACGCTGATGTCGTTGCTCTGCGAGAAGGTATCGATGTCATTGAGGCTGCTGCTGTCGTAGATGAAGTAGCGAGCCTTCTTGCCATACTGCTCCATGAAGTGATCTACCGTGATGTCGAAGCTTTTCTTCACTCCTTCTCGGATAGCGATGCTTGGAACCACCACGATAAACTTGGTCCAGCCATAGTGCTTGTTCAGTTCGAACATCGTCTTGATATAGACGTATGTCTTTCCCGTACCGGTTTCCATCTCTACGTCGAGCTGGCAGGCACCGAGTTTCTGACAGAGTTCTTCATCCTGATGGATGTTGTTCTCTGTCTGAATCTGTCGGATGTTGTCAAAGAGAGCCACCTTATCCATGGCAAGGCGGTTGTTCTTATAGCCTAGGCTATTGCCAGCATCATCGCTATCAGCAAAAACATTGGTTTGAACGAATTTGATGTCATGCTTCTTGCTGTCAACCACATACAGTTTTCCCTTATCCATCCTGTATTCCAGGTTGGCTTGGTTGGGCTGCCCCTTAAAGACGTTGATGACGCTCTCCACGGCATCGGTCTGATATTGTTGTATCTTAAACTTCAGTTTCATAATCGTAATCAGTAAAGCTCTTTTTACTTTTTTACCCTTTTACCTTTCAAAATCCCTTTCTAAAGAATTTTGGTGACCGTGTCAGGAGAATATGTTTTAAAGATCTGCTCGAAGTTGGTGGCGGTGGAATCGTCCTTCATGCTGGTGTCACGGAGCACGGCATAGGCTGGCTGCATCTGGGCGATGGCTTTTACTACTTCGTCGGTAACATTCGGGTCGAAACAAGCCACGAGGTATCCTTCGGCAACGTTATAGATGGTCTTGCCAGCTACCATTGTCGTTTCTATCTTCGAATCCAGGGTTGCACCGAGTTCAAGCATCACCTGGAAGAGCAGGTCTTCGCCCGTTCTATCCGGCTTCACATTATCAACCTGCGAGAAGAGGTCGGCTTGCGAAATATCCTTTGGAGAATAGTAAATGTCCTGCATATTGGTGGAATCGAGTTTCAACACACGGAAGCCTATATCGAGGTCCTGGGTGGTTAAAGGAGACTCCTCCTTGATTTTCTTGCCGGCACGGCGGATTCTTTCCTTGCCGATTTCGCAGATTGTGTGAGGTTTATGGATTGAATCCAGAAAGTTTATAGCATTCTTTGCAGTTTTCTTTGCCTTATCTTTTGCAGTCTCAATAACTTTATCTATATTTTCAGGAATTTGAACCAGTATATATTTAAGATTTAATTCTTGGTGTTTATTATTGAGTTGCATTGTAGTCTCTGCAGTCGAAGCACTACCCGAAAAGAAATCCATGATATAATCATCTTTCTCTATAACAAAGTTAAAGAGTCTGCTAAGTATAGTCGTTGATTTTGGATTTTGGAAGATGTCTCTTGCCATAAGTGCTTCAAATTGTTTTGTTGAAGAACGACCATCTTCATAAATTACAGAACGTAATACATCTTTAGCATTTTCAAGTCTTTTCTTGGGCTTGATTAATGTTGTTTCATCTACACCAAACATGATATCATTATTGGCTATCATTTTTACCATTGTTTCCTGTGGAAATCTGAAACCTTTTTCTGGCACCTTGCATGCTTTATGTGTTATAGGATGCAATATTGTATAGTCATAGCCTCCGAATGTAGTATTAGCAATGTCACCATCATGGAATACTCCCTTCTCGTCAACATTGTCATAATGTGCAACCCCTTTTAGTTCTTCTTTATTTAACTTTATCCATGTACGTAACTCAGTTTGAATGGTTTCGATATCATTCCCATATATAGCTTTTAGCTCTGTATACTTTTTCTGAATTAGCTTTGCTTTTTCACTATCAGCATACCAGTATTCTTGAGCATCCTTATTTTTGCAATAACAAAGTATATATTCGTGTTCCGTATTTATTTGACGTGGATTGTTGTCTGTTGCTGTTTGTAAAACTATACATCCAGTAAAGTTTGCTGCTCCAAAAATTTCATCACATACTTTATGTAAGTTCGTGACTTCATGATCATCAATAGAAATAAAAATTACACCATCTTCTTTAAGGAAGTCTTTTGCTACCTTCAGACGAGGATATATCATGTTGAGCCAATCAGTATGGAACCTTCCATTTGTTTCCATGTTTGTAGCCAATCGATTTCCTTGATCATCGTATTGTTCACTATTGGAAAGATAATTATCAGCCTCTTCTGCATAATTATCCCCATAGATGAAATCTTTTCCTGTGTTGTAAGGTGGGTCGATGTAGATCATTTTCACCTTATGGAGGTAAGTCTCCTTCAGACATTTGAGAACATCGAGGTTGTCTCCCTCGATATAAAGGTTCTGGGTGTTGTCGAAATCAACGCTGTCTTCACGGCAAGGGCGAAGTGTGGCATTGATAGGAGAGTTGGCAAGGAGAATCGCCTTGCTCTTGTCGGGCCAGGTAAACTGGTAGCGTTCTGCTCTTTCTGACATCACGCTATCAGAAAGATTCTGCTTGAGTTTCTCGAAATCTATGAGGTGCTTTGGCCGGCCGCTTCTTTCATCTAAAGTCTCCGTAACGCAGTCGGGAAACAGCTGCGCAATTTTCGTAATGTTGTCCTCGACACCATTACTACTCTGCATTCTTAATTTGTCCATTCGTAGCTCTTTTCATTGTTGGTTACTATATATAATAAGGTATAGCAACAAACATTGAAGCGAACTCCAACGTCTTTTGCTATAGCTGATGGGTGCGTTTGGAACTAAATCATTATCGGAGTAAAACGGGCAGCGGACAGAAGGATTAGCAGAAAGCCATCCGTCGAAAAGCCTTGATGAAGTGAAGACAAAGAAGAAGCGTGAGCTTCCCTTATCAACACTTAGGCTTTTGCCGGGCCCATCCACACGATAAGTTCCGCCCACGCTATAGCGTAGGCGTTTACAGAACTTACTCTTTGTGTGGAATATAACTTTAATTCTGGCAAAATTTAAGTGTTTCCGAACAAATTAGTAAACGCAAGTTTATAATCTTACTATGTTATATCTTTCTTTTCTGTTTCTTATATTTCTTCCTTTTTTAATTGTTATATATTCAAAATTCCTTGTTGGTCATTATGATGCAACAAGTTTTAAAGGATACCGGAATTTCATCCATAAGGAGTCTATTCGCAACACTATAAGGTTTCCATCCATGCGATAGCATCTTGAGCAGTGCCAAAGCACAGAGTTTCTCCGTTTTTATGTTCTTCTCTCGCTTTGTCAAGCTTCGCTTGCAAATCGGGAGTAATTGCATAAGTTGATGTGCTCATATCCTTTGTTTTAAATTGTTATATGGAGCAAAGGTAATAAAAAATAATGAGAAATGAGGTGTTCTTATGAATTTTAACACTGATAATCTTGATTATAATGGCTTGTATGAGTCTGATAACTCTATCTTTTATCACAAAACGTGCCTTTATAACTCTATCTTTTATCATAAAACACCCATTTATAACTCTATCTTTTAGCAAAGTTAACATAAAATAATTGCTTATCTCGTTAATAATCAGTATTTTTGCAGCTGTATAATCATAAAGACGCAAAGATATGGATAAATACTTGTCAAGAAGCATCGACCAGGCTTTGCTGGAATGGAAGGATAATCCTCGAAGAAAACCTCTTTTGGTGAGGGGCGCCCGACAGGTAGGCAAGTCGAGCACCATTCGGCATTTGGGCAAGAGCTTCAAATATTTTTTGGAAGTTAATGTGGAAAGAAATCCTGAGGTGATGGAATTCTTTAAGGGCTGTCGTGATGTGAAGAGCATAGCTGCTAAGCTATCCGACTTCTTTAATGTGCCGGTTGTTCCGGGCGAAACCCTTCTTTTTCTCGATGAGATACAAAAGAGCGAGGATGTCATTCACAGCCTTTGGTTCTTTAAGGAAGATTATCCTGAACTTCATGTCATTGCAGCAGGTTCGCTCCTGGAGTTTGCGCTGAAGGATTTGGCATCATTTGGAGTGGGCAGAGTAAGTTCACTGTTTGTCTATCCGATGTCTTTTGATGAATTCCTGACGGCAATGGGGCAAGAGGGGCTTCTTAGAACCAAGCGAAATAGCAGTCCTACGAATCCGCTGCCCGAGGCATTCTATAACAGATTGGTGGAGGCTTTTCGAAGTTATATGCTGGTTGGCGGAATGCCAGAAGCCGTGGCAACCTACAAGGAGACAGGGTCTTATCGCTATAGCAGTGATATTGTAAATGAAATCATCCAGGGGTATCAGGACGATTTTGCCAAGTACGGAGCCAAGGCAAATCCTCTGCTTTTGCGCCAAACTCTCATAAGCGTAGCGCATCAGGCTGGAGCCAAGTTTGTTTACAGTAGGGTAGAAGGACAATATCGTTCGGCAGAAGTAAAGGTGGCTTTGGAGATGCTGAAGGATGCCGGACTAATCATCCCGACCTATCATACGGATGCCAATGGGGTGCCGCTTGGGGCTGAAATCAACGAGCGGGTTGTGAAATATCTTATCCATGATACAGGCGTGCTGCTTGGAATCCTGGGAATAGATGACGACATCGACGACAGCATCAAGGAGATGATGGTGGCAGATTCCATCGATCTTGTTGACAAGGGGCATGTGGCAGAGATGATGGCGGGTTTGGAACTGGTTAAATATTCTTCTCCGCAGAAGCGGCATCAGTTGTACTATTGGCAAAACATGAACAAAGGTACTTGTGCCGAGGTGGATTATGTGATAGCTCGCAGTGGCAACATTGTTCCGATAGAAGTAAAATCGGGTGTGAAGGGTTCTATGAGCAGCATGTATTCGCTGATGCGCAATCCGCAGAAGCATATAGAAATGGGCATCCGCTGTTCTCTCGAAAACTTTGGTACATTCGAGAGTCCCGATGGCAAGAAGATAAACATCATTCCTCTTTATGCTATCTCCAATTTGTTTGCGGAGAAGTAGATGGGGGATATAAAGAAATATCAAAAAAACTAAGAATATGGCTAGAGCAACAGGTTCAATCAATTATTTGGAGCATCGCACGCCCTTGAAGGACGAAAGCGGTAAGTATCAGATACATCCGATGTTTGTAAAACGGGATATCGTTGACCGGGAGAAGATGGAGAAGCGTGTTCGCGATCATTGTGCGATGAACGTTTCGTCCTTTATCTCTGCATTGGAAACGTTGGAGGATGAAACGCTTTACGCCTTGGCTGAGGGCAACGAGGTGAGGGTAGGCGATATGTTTATCGTCAAGCCTAAGCTGGGGATGGTGAAGCATAAGGACAAGAATGGAATCGAATGGAAAAGGACCTATCATGAGGGTGATCTGATTCCAGCCAATGAGGTGGATATCTGCGGCTTGGAAATTCAGCCTACGAAGGAGTTCCTGGAAAGGCTTAAACGCCACTCTAATGGCTGCAGCCGACAGTATTGGAGTGTGAAATCTACTCCAAAAGAGGCGGATAAGGAATTTGCTGATATTGTAGAGATTTGTCAGCAGCAGGGTTATATCACGGTGAAGGATATGATTCGTGAATTCGGTGTCACCCGCTATCATGCCAATAAGGTATTGAATGACCTCTGTGAGGAACCGGCTGCCAGAATGTATGCTACCAAGGAAGGTCCAATAACGCTCTATCGTTTGTGGAAGAAGGAGTAACTAAAACGTAGTTATTGAAACGGCTCTTTAGGTTGACGGAAGCGTTTCCTTAACTTGAATAAAGCGTCTCTTCTCGTTGAAGGATGCGTCTCCGAGAGTTAAAAGAAGCGTTTCCAGGAGTCAGAACAAGCGTCTTTTAGAGTACAAGCATATACCTTCTCAGGCATTGCCACTAGGCTCAGCAGCTCTGCCGAGCCTAGTCAGCAGGTCTGCTGACTGCAGTCAGCACCTCTGCTGAGCCTAGTGACAACACCTTTTAGTCGTACAACTATATACCCTATAGTCGTACAACTGTATACCCTATAGTCGTACAACTGTATACCCTATAGTCGTACAACTGTATACCCTATAGTCGTACAACTGTATACCCTTTAGTCGTACAACTATAACCTCTTTAGTTGTACAACTATACACTTTTTAGTTGTACAATCGTAAAATGATGATACTTCTATGAGATATATTGGGTGCTCTCATTCAATCCAAACATACAGCATCTTCCTTTTATCACGTTCGTTTGCTTTTGTTCTATTTCAACGAACGAAATGAGGAAAAGCAGCTTCTCCTAATTCTGGCTCATATTCAAAACCTTCGTAACTGAAGCCTGCCAGTTCCTCTGGAGTAAGAAGCTGATTATTCAGGATATATCTCACCATGGCTCCACGGCAAGATTTAGCCCATACAGCCTGCATCTTCAATCTGCCGTCTTTCTGGCGGACATAAAAGAGTGGCTGAATGACCTTTATTTCCTTACATACTCTCTTCCAATCGAACAGATGTTCATATTCCTCTGTAGAAAGATGGATGAGTATACCATCGTCAGCTTTCACACTATCGATGAGAACATCTGTCAGTTTGTCTTTCCAGAACTGATTGATAGGCTTGTCGTTTGTAGCTTCGAGCGATACGCAATGCTCCATACGATAAGGTACGATGCCATCCAACGGTCGAAGCAATCCATAAAGGAAGCAGGTAATCCAGAGATGTTTCTGGGCATACTCTAACGCCTCCTCGCTCAAAGAACTGGCACGCAGATGTTTATATGCCTGACCATTGTAAGCCAGGATAGCCGGCATCTTCTCTGCAGCCATAAAATCATGATATCGCTTCCAGTTCGTCATTGCAATCTTGCTGCTGCAATCCAGTTGCTTAGCCAATTCCTCTACATTCATCATTGCCATTTCTTTGGCCAAGTCATTGGCAACTGATTGGAATAGTGGCACGGAGATAGGCTTTCTGTCTGCCTTCTCAAACATGATTTTGGCATTTGCCAATAATATCTGCATAATAATTAATCTTTTGAATTGTACCTGCAAAGATAAGAAAAAATCAATATACAATGCTAAATAGCCAAGAAAAATCCCATAAAATTAAAATTTTTTATAAAACGAGCATTATATAGTACTTTTTCTTGTGTAATCTATAAATATTTGTTACCTTTGCCCCATGAAAACATTATTAGACGTTCATACACATACAATAGCATCAGGTCATGCCTTCAGCAGTTTGCAGGAAATGACCTTGACAGCAAAGGAGAAAGGGTTGGATATTTTGGGAATCACAGAGCACGGTCCCAATATCCCGGGTAGCTGTGATCCTATCTATTTCAGAAACCTTCATTGTGTTCCACGCCAGCTCTATGGAATCAAACTGATGCTTGGAGCAGAACTCAACATCCTCAATACGAAGGGAGATATCGATCTCGACGAGGATTACTGGCGTATCCTGGATATCCGAATAGCAGGCATCCATAGCCTTTGCTGGCAGGGAGGAAGTAAGGAGGAGAATACGCAGGGTGTCATCAATGCCATGCGCAATCCCTTCGTGCAGATTATCTCTCATCCCGGCGATGGTACGGCAGAACTGGATTTCGAGGAACTCATGAAAGTTTCCAGGGAGACGCATACCTTGCTTGAAATCAACAACCATTCCATGGCTCCCATCCGCCACAAGACTGTGGCTGCCCCCAATAATCTGGAACTGCTGGAACTTGCCAAGAAGTATGAAACTCCAGTCATATTCGGAAGTGATGCCCACTTCTCTGCGATGATTGCTGACTACAGCAACATTATGCCACTGGTAGAAAAAGCAGAGTTCCCGGATGAGCTGGTTCTCAACTATCAGCCAGAGAAATTCATGGCTTACCTCAAGCCAACCCCTGAAAAATAGGAAAATTTAGTTTCACATTTCAATTTACACGACTATGATTATAGAAGAAATCATCAAGTATAATGAAAACTTCGTAGCCAGTAAGGCTTACGAAAAGTATATTACGAGTAAATATCCAGACAAGAAACTTGCCATTCTTTCCTGTATGGACACCCGCCTCACTGAGCTTTTGCCAGCAGCTTTGGGCCTGAAGAACGGAGATGCCAAGCTCATCAAGAACGCCGGTGGACTGGTTATCAGTCCTTTCGACTCAGCCATGCGTAGTCTCCTTGTAGCCATCTACGAATTGGGTGTAGAGGAAATCATGGTCATTGCCCACTCCAACTGCGGTGCATGCCACATGAACGGACAGCAGATGAAGAAATTGATGCTCAAACGTGGCATCCATCAGAATGTTATCGATACCATCGGGCTTTGCGGCATCGACCTCGACCATTGGCTGGAGGGATTCCACGACACAGAGGATTCTGTAAGGAATACCATCAATACGATCCGTACACACCCTCTCGTACCAAAAGACGTCAATCTTCATGGCTATATCATTGACTCACAGACGGGCAAACTGACAGAAGTGAAATAGAATAAAGGTATTATTTTAATTAAAACACATAACAGCAGTTTGTTGTACTTTCACCTTCCCGCTATGATGCTCTTTCCAAGAAAGTAACTTTCGTTACAGCCCCCACATATCATTCAGCATACTGATTGCTGATTCCGAGCGAAAGACATGATTGCGGAAGGTGATGATGCCTTCGGGAGCAAGTTGGGATTCGAAGGAATTGACCAGGAAATCAGCTTCAAGCAGAATGCGGTGGTCGAGGCTGGTAACATCTTTATAAGTATGATGATGGGCAATGAGCCAGCAGATTCTTTCTATCTGTGCGGCTGTGAATCCATCTACTTCTGACAGTACTTTTCTTGCCTCGTCAGGACCCAGTTCTTCCTGGTGCTTGCCATCGCAGTTGCCGTATCTGGCTTCTGAAACGTGAATGCCTACATCGTGAAGAATGGCTGCAGCTTCGAGCACGAAGAGGTCTTCTCCGGTCATTCCTTCTGCTATCGCAATCATACGGGCAAAGTCGTGTACCTTTACGAAATGCTGGATGCGTGGCGCATCGCCGCCATCATACTTAATCATCGCCCTCATCAGACTGGCGAGTATCAATTCCTTATTTGTCATTATCTTATGTCTTTAAACCAATATTTATATCTACTTGATGGGATGTTAATCGAAAAGCTTCTTCCAAATCCACAATACCGCTATGGCACCAATGACACAGAAGATGAAATTGGTAAGATAACCTTTGCCAAACAACTCAATGTTCAGCAGACTGCTGATGATGGCACCGGCATAACTGCCTACAATACCTATGAAGAGATTCATACAACATCCTTTTCCTTCACCGCTCATAATGCGGTTGGCAATATAGCCAATGAAAATACCTGTAAGGATTGGCCACGCTGTGAAATCTGCAATATGTTCTAACATACTCTCTTGATTTTATTTTATCCTATTTATCTGAGCTTTCTGATAACTCTTGCAGGATTTCCCACAGCCATGGAGTCATCAGGAATATCCTTGACCACTACGCTGCCGGCACCGATTACGCAGCGGTTGCCGATGGTTACTCCAGGGCAGACGATGACTCCTGCGCCCAGCCAGCAATCTTCGCCAATGGTGATGGGGAAGCCTGTTTCTACTGGCTTGCGGCGTTCCATATAGTCGATGGGGTGGTTAGGGGTTACCAGCTGGCAGCTCGGACCTATCAGGGTGCGTGCCCCGATGGTAATCAGGGCTTCATCGAGCATCGTGGCGCCATAGTTGATGAATACATTCTCACCCACCTTGATGCCGTGACCATGGTCGCAGTGAAAGGGTGGGCAGATGGTGGCTGAGGCAGGAATGCTTGGAATCAGTTCTTCGATGATGGTTCGATAGTCTTCATCAAACAGGGTTAGCGTCTGCAGGCGGCAGCAGAGACGGTTGGCGTGCTCTATGCTTTTCATGCCTTCCTTGTTGCTGAAATCATAGAGCTCGCTGTTTCTCATTTTTTCAAATTCTGTCATTTCTTTCTTATTGATATTCTACAGTTATTCCAAGTTGCTTTGCTTTGTGGCAAGCTTCTGCCATGTTGGCTGCCTGCATCTTCTTGATGATGTTCTGGCGATGCCTGTCTACCGTGTTCTTGCTGATGTTCAGGCGGATGCTTATGGCCTTGCTCGAAAGTCCCTGACTTACCAGGTTCATGATGGTTATCTCGCGTTCACTCAAGAGCTGTTTCTCATCGATGTCAATCAGGTGCTCTTCTCCTGTGAGTGAATTCTTCAGAATGGCCATCTTGCTGGTCTTTGCTGTAAGATTAAAGAGACAGATTGCATAGCAGACGCCCCGCTGCCCCTTTCCCTTGAAATAGAAGATGCGGTGACGTGTGGGGAGATATTTGCCATCCTTGTCAGCCATTCGCATGGTATTTCCCAAGTACCAGTAGAATGCCTTGTCAGAATGGGAGGCGCTCACAAACTGATAGTAAACCAACTCCTGGAGATTGCGTCTGCGCTGGTCATCAGGATGGATGCGATTCAGAATCTTCTCTTCCCAGATAGATTCTATCTTCTCATAACTGCCGGATGGTTCGAATCCCAGAAAGTCGCTCGTCATTCCATAATAGATATGGCTTTTGTTGGTACGGAGATTACTCAATACAGCGATGGAATTCTCGCATATGGCATAGGATTTAGCGATGAATCGCAGTTGCAGTTCTTCGTCTTCCTCCAGCTGGCCATCTCTCTGCTGGCGCAGCTTTTCATCCAGTTTATCATCAATATCTATCATAAAATCTCTGTTTATTTCTCGCTGTGAGTCTTGAGCCATTCCAGTCTGCGCTGGTCGGGAAGATGCTTTACCTGAAAATCAGAAAACTTAGCCTTGAAGCCTTCGCCATCTGGGCATGCTGTTGCAAGTCCCACTTGAACAGGGGTGTTGTCCTGCATCCAGCAGTTGCGCATCATGGTGTAGGTCTTGTCATCGAAAGAATAGAAAATTTCAATGGCATCCAGGCGGCGTACTGCCTTAATCCACACATAATCAACGGGCTTGTCGAGGGTTATTACACTCCAGTCGCTGGTGTGATGAGTCACAACGGTGCTCAGGTTGTATTTGCCATCCACGTATTCAATGCCCGCCTTGAGCCAATTCTCCTTATCAATGCGTATCATCATTCCTGCTTGGTCGAAGCGCACTTTGTATTCTCCCGAAATCTTCACCTTTGCCTCAAACTCACCGCCATAAGTGGCGTAGTAGAATGGTGCATCATCTACGGTGAAGCCATAGTGGGAGATTCGCCAGTAGTCACAATGACCAGGCACATCCATTGTTAATGTCTTGCCCTTTATTTCATAACTTACTGGTTCATTAAACCAATTCATCTTCTCCAAACTCTGTGCTGCCGATGTCATAGCCATTGCTGCAAACAGCGAAATAGTCAATAATTTCTTCATGTTATTTCGTTCTTTAATCTATTTAGTTTATTTGTTCTTTACTCTTTTTAACTGCAAAGTTAAAAGATTCATCTGATAATCAAAAATAACTAGTAGAAAAAATGTGCCGAATGGTTATTTATCAGCATGGGATTATGCCCTTATTGGATGTTTGAATGGATGTAATCCAGAATCTGCTCGGCATGAATCTTGGTCTTAATCTCTTTAGGAGTGAAGATCTTCTCAATGACGCCTTCTTCGTTGACAAGATAGGTAGTGCGGAGGATGCCAATGGTCTTTCTGCCGCAGGTTACCTTCTCGCCCCAGCAGCCAAGTTCCTGCAGTAGGGTGGTTTCGGTATCTGCGATAAGAGGGAACTGCAAACCCTTGGTTTCGGCAAACTTCTTCTGCAGAGCCTGCTTGTCCTTGCTCACGCCGATAATCTCATAACCGGCTGCAGCCAGCTCCTCCTTATGTGCCTGCAGTGAGCAGGCCTCGGCAGTGCATCCGCTGGTGTTAGCCTTCGGATAACTGTAGAGCACAATCTTGCGACCACGGTAGTCGCTTGCCTTTATCTCACGTCCGTCCTGGTCAATGCCAAGAATCTCTGGTATTCTATCTCCTACATTCATAATTCTATATTTATTTATTATATGTCTTGTTATGATGCAAAGATAATAAAAATAATGCGAGCCGATATGATTTTTATGATTTTTAACACAAATAATCGTTGTTTATCTTTCTACCAGGAAGTTTAAACGAATCTTTCTTTTGGATAAAAAAAAGAAAAATATAGGGAGGATATTTGGTAATATGCTGATATTTACTTACTTTTGTGTGATGAACGTTCATGGTATGAAACAGGGAGCGTGATACTAAACAGGTAAAAAAGGAAGAAAATGAAAAAGATATTTTTGTTTATATTATTCTGTCTTTCCGTATGCAGAATGTCGGCTTACGACTTTCTGCGAGCTGTGAAAGATGAGATACCGGGAGGTTACAACTTCTGGGTTTATACGCCGGTAGATTATTTCTATTCGCAAGAACAGACTCCTGTCATCATCTTTCTGCATGGAGCCAGTCTTTGCGGCAAGAATCTGGATAAGGTGAGAAGATACGGACCGCTTGATGCCATCGTCAAGGGGCGCGATATCGATGCGCTGACCATCGTTCCGCAGAATCCGGGAGGAGCCTGGAATCCGAAGAAAATCATGGATATGCTCGACTGGGTGAAGAAGAATTACCCATGCGATTCTAATAGGGTTTATGTCTTGGGTATGAGCTTGGGTGGTTATGGCACCATGGATGTCTGCGCCACTTATCCCGACAGGATAGCTGCCGGCATGGCGCTGTGTGGCGGCTGTTCGTATAAGGATGTGAGTGGATTGGGCGATTTGCCTTTCTGGATTATCCATGGCACAGCAGATAGGGCAGTACCGGTCAAGCAATCGAAGGTTGTGGTAGATAAACTTGAAAAGGATGGCAAGGATACCCGATTGATATACGACTGGTGGAAGGGTGCCAATCACGGTACCCCTGCCCGCGTGTTTTATCTGAAGAAAACCTATCAGTGGCTCTTCTCTCACAGCCTTTCAGATAAGGACAGACCCGTGAACCGCAACATCAGTATTACGATGAGCGATCTGGGCAGAGCATATGGTGATGTGAACAGAAATGCCCCTCAGCCTGAACTCATCGATGGTCCGAGTGTGATCAAGCAAGAGGGAAATGAATATTAAGGAATCTTTTATAATAAGATGTTCTGCCATGATGTCTTTTTATTTGATTAAATCCCTTTATGCGAATGATTTTTATGCCTTGCAAAGATACTGTTTTTTCTAAAATTAGGGGCTAAGAATGGCATAAAGGTTTTAGAGTCTGTTTTTTTGAAAGAAATAACAAGTAAACTTTTCTCTTTTCAATCTTTTTTCGTACTTTTGCACCATCAATTAAAATAAAGAAAATCCAGTTTTTTAAAGGAAGTAAGAAAATGGCTGATAAAGATATGAAATGGAAATGTGGAGCGCATGGATGTACAACATCTTGACCAGGCTGAGGATATCGAGGTTCGCCTCTTCTCCAGGGATGAAGTGATGGAAATGCTGGAGAAGGGAGAAATCTGGCAAAGCCTGATGGCGGCTCCGCTATGGAAGTATTTTGCGAAAGCAAAGTAAGCTGCAGGGCTTCATTTATAAAGGCCAAGTAAATATTAGACATTAAACAATAAACATTATAAAGATGGTAATAGATTTCGAAAAGATTGCTGAGGCTCATTTGGAGGGCTTCAAGGGTGGACAGGGTAAACTCGACACTCGTAACTATGTGGATGACAAGGTGAAGATTATGTATTCTACCTTGCGTCCGGGTGCATCAACTGGTCTTCATACTCATGAGGGCAACTGCGAGATTATCTATGTGGTAAGCGGCACTGCTACTTTCCATTATGATGATGCCGTAGAAGAGGTTCGACAGGGACAGGTGCATTACTGCCCGATGAACCATGCTCATTATATGGAAAATCTCACAGATCATGACCTGGTGTATCTCGCCATTGTGCCTGAGCATCATTAATATCCCTGGAGTATCAGGGAAAAACATATCATATTCCTCCTGAGGAAAATGAAAAAAGAAAGTCCAACTCGGATGCCTCTCTCAGAAAGACTCCAAGCTGGACTTTCGTCGTTTTTATTTCTTCATATTAATCTTCTTCATTCTCCAGCAAGTCGGTGCCGAGGTGAGTGGTCTGCTCACGCTTCAATCGGTCGCGCACTTCCTTAGGCTTGGTGGCGTAGGTAATCATTCGGATAGAATCGTTGTAGCTTACGTACTTCCAGAGCCAGTTGAGCATTACCATTACCTTGTTCTTTACGCCAAGGATGGAGCGGAGGTGAACTACCAGCCACAATACCCAGGCAAAGAAGCCCTGACTGTGGAACTTGCCAAGCTCTACTACAGCCTTGTTTCTTCCGATGGTAGCCATAGAACCCAGGTTCTTGTAGCGGAATGGCTTGAGCTGCTGGTCGATGTTTTGGGCTGAAGAACCAGGATGCTTCTCATTCTCCTCATCTGCCTTCGCAATCTTCTGGATATTCTTAGCCAGGAGTGCTGCCTGCTGAATGGCTACCTGTGCCAACTGTGGATGACCGCCAGGATAAGCTGGGTCTGTGGTCTGGATACACTGGTCGCCGATGGCAAAGAGACCGTCCATGCCCGGGATGCGGTTGAATTCATCTACTACGATTCGGAAACCACGGCCCAGATGGTCGCCATCGATACCTGTGATAGGCTGTGCCTTTACACCGGATACCCAGAGGAAGGTGCGGGTAGGAATCTCCTGACCGTCCTTCATCAGTACCTTATGGTCCTTGTAGTCGGTTACCATCTTGCCAAACTGCACATCCACACCCATGCTTGTGAGGAATTCGTATGCTTTCTTAGAAGAGTCCTGTGACATTCCGGCGAGCAGTCTGTCGCCCGCTTCCAGAAGATAGATGTGCATCAGAGATGAGTCCATATCCGGATAATCGTAAGGAATCACGTAGCGCTTCATTTCAGAGAGGGCTCCGGCAATCTCTACACCTGTGGCACCACCGCCTACAATGACCACGTTCAGGAGTTCCTGTCGCTCCTCTTCTGTGGCACAGGTCAATGCACGCTCCAGGTTACTCAGCACGGCGTTGCGCAATCCCATTGCCTCTGAAACGGTCTTCATCGGAATCGCCCACTTCTCGATGTTGGCATTGCCATAGAAATTGGTAGTGGTTCCTGCTGCGAACACCAGGTAATCGTACTCAATCTTACCGATGGAAGTCTGCAGAATCTTCTTGTCTGGGAATACGGCTCTCGCCTCTGCCATGCGGAAGTAGAAGTTCTTGCGCTTGCGGAAAATCTGGCGGAAAGGGAAGGAGATGGAACTTGGGTCGATACCTGCTGAGGCAATCTGATAGATAAGTGGAGGGAACTGATGGAAGTTATTCTTATCAATCAACACCACCTGCAGGTTTGCCTTGCTCAGGTCTTCAGCCAAGCGAAGGCCACCGAGTCCGCCACCAACAATCACTACTCTCTTCAACTGATTTCTCTTGATATTAATGCTCATAACTACTGCTGTTTTTACATATTAATTACATATATATGCTGCAAATTCTGTTCTCTATAAGGCGTAATGCCTGGTTTTTGCTGAAAATTCGACTGCAAAGGTACAACTTTTTTATGAGGTGGCAAAGGAAGATGAGTAGAAAAAGATGAATTATTCTGCAATTTGATGAATCACATAGGTAACCACGCCCCAGATCATGAAGCGGTTGGTTTCATCTACCCTGATAGGGGAGAAGTTCTTGTTCCATGGAATGAGCCAGCCGAAGGTGCCGCTCTCGTCTATCTTGAACTGCTTGATGGTGAATTCGCCATCTACGAAGGCGATGACGAAATTGCCGTTTGAAGGTTCTATCTGCCGGTCAACTACAGCGAGATCACCGTCCAGAATGCCTGCATCCTGCATGCTGTCGCCAGATATGCGCACGTAGAAGGTGGCCTCACGATGGCGAACCAGAATATCGTTGAGGTCTATCTCTCCCTCCATATAGTCTTGTGCCGGCGAAGGGAAGCCTGCTTTTACGCTTTGCTCTGCCAGCGGAATAGGCATCTTGGCTCCGAATTCCGCAGGGTGAAATGTCAGTTTTATCTTGTTATCGTTATTCTTATTCATTGAGTTTTTACTTTCAGAATATCATGGATGTTCGTGGTAAACTGCTTCGACATGTACTCGCGTTTCAGGTCGAATCGGCAGTCTGTGCCTTGTATGGCCTGGCGTATGGTGCCATAACCATTCTTCCGGTTGATGGCGTCGATAGCCTCCATCAGTTTTTTTTGCTTGCTTCGGTCGATGGGGTCGAAGAGGTCTTGCTGGCGAGGATGGTCGGGTGAGATTTGCCACAGGATAACGCCAGCTTTCTTGAAGTGAAACGACATGTCGGAGCGATCGGGCCTGCTGTCTGCCATCGGTTTCGGGTATTTAGCCCGGAGAATGCTGAGGGCAGCACCTACTATTTCTTCCTGCGCATTAGTGGCGATGGGCAGGGTGAGGGAATCGTGGATAGTGTATTCAGGCACATGCTCGTTAAAACGGGAAGTCCATGCGAACACTGTGATGCCCTGACATACGCTACCTTGTCTCCTTAATTTTTCTGTACAACGTACAGCGAAATTAGCCACGGCTTCTTCTATCACATTTTTGTCGGTAATGCCCTCGTTGGCAAAACTCCTGCTGGTGCAGATGCTCTTCTTCTGCGGCAATTCCTCGATGCTGATGCAGCTTTCTCCATTCAGTTCTTTCCATGTTCTTAGGGTGGTGATATTGAAATGGCTGCGGACCCAACTTTCTTTCTTGTCGGCAAACTGAGCGGCGGTTCTGATGCCCATATAATCGAGCTTTCGGGCTATCTGTCTGCCTATTCCCCATACATCTTCTACGGGGAAGAGAGACAGCGCCTTGTGTCTCCGTTCATCCGTGTCGATGAGGCAGCAGCCTTGGAAGCCCTTGTATTTCTTGGCGAATTTAGAGCCGATTTTCGCCAATGTCTTCGTTTCTGCGATGCCTACGGATATCGGGATTCCAACAGCCCGAAGTACATCTGCCGATATTTTGGAGCCATAGCGATGGAGCAGGCTATCGGGCTTTTCTGACAGTTCGTCTATTGTCATTTTATTGAACAAAGTAGGATGGTCTTCCGCATGCTCCCGAAAGAAAACTTTCGCCATTGATTCGTCTGCCTCGAAGAAACTCTCATCGATAGAGTATTGGTCGATGCGTGGGGAATAATGGGATAGCATCGACATCACGCGGTTGGAGAGCGAACCGTAGAGCGTATAGTTGCTCGAGAAGATAGCCACTCCCTCAGCCTCCAGTTTTTCCTTCACCTGATAGAAGGGGTCGCCCATCTTATAGCCCAATGCCTTGGCTTCTTCAGAGCGTGCGATGACGCACCCGTCGTTGTTGCTCAATACAACCACGGGTTTTCCTGTCAGGTCGGGGCGAAACACTCGCTCGCACGAACAGTAGAAGTTGTTGCAGTCTGCCAGTCCTATCATATCTTATCATTAACACCTTTTGTTATCACCAGAAATCCTGGTATGATGTGCAAAAATACAAAAAATAATCCGAAAACGATAGTTTTTCATTCAAGTTTTTTTGTCGTTTCGTGATTTATTCTTACCTTTGTGGTCATAAGCTAGTATTGAAACATTATAAAACTGAACGATATGAATGATAAGAATAACATGTTGGCATTGAGCCAGGAGCGTTTTTCGGCTCGCAAGTTTACTCCGGAGGCGGTGAGCCAGGAGGATCTGGACTATATCATGGAGTGTGTGCGCCTGGCACCATCGGCAGTGAACAGGCAGCCTTGGCGCTGGCTCATTGTGCGCTCAGAAGAGGCGAAGAAGAAACTGCAGGATTGCTACGACCGCGAATGGTTCAAGACGGCTCCTATATATATTATAGGTATGAAAAACGTGAATGAGAACTGGGTGCGCAGATATGATGAGAAACCGCATGGCGATATTGATGTGGCGATAGCGGCAGAGCATCTCTGTCTGGCTGCCACCGAAAAGGGACTGGGTACCTGCTGGGTCTGCAATTACGATACGGCGAAGATGCAGCAGTTCTTTCCGCGTGAGGGCTATGAGGCGGTGGTCGTCATCCCTGTAGGTCATATTGCCGAAGACTGTCCACGCGCTGAGAAGAAGCGTAAGGAGATGAGCGAAATCACGGAAGAAATCTAGTTCTGGTATAAAACGAAGCTGTATGGAAATGAACGAAGAATCCATCCTGGCATGGAATATCATAGAAAAGACAAATGCCAACCTCTTCCTTACCGGAAAGGCGGGCACAGGTAAGACGACCTTCCTCAAGCGATTGAAAGAACTGTCGCCCAAACGAATGATTGTGCTTGCTCCTACGGGCATTGCAGCCATCAACGCCGGAGGAATGACCATCCATTCGTTCTTCCAGCTTCCCTTCTCGCCATACGTGCCGGGCACGACTTTTGGCAGCGGCGAACAGAAACGCTATCAGTTCAGCAAGCTCAAGCGCAATATCATCCGCAGTATCGACCTGCTCGTTATCGACGAAATCAGTATGGTGCGCAGCGATCTGCTCGATGCTGTAGATTCTGTGCTTCGCCAGTATCGCAAGCGCCACGATTTGCCTTTCGGTGGTGTGCAGCTCCTGATGATAGGCGATTTGCAGCAGCTGGCACCCGTGGTTACGCCACAGGAAGAGCATCTGCTGGGGCAGCATTATGATACTCCTTTCTTCTTCAGCAGCAACGCTCTGAAGCAGGTGGGTTATCTCACCATCGAACTTAAAAAGGTGTACAGGCAGCAGGATGAACAGTTTATCTCGCTGCTCAACCAGATTAGGGAGAACAAGGCTTCTGAAGCTACGCTGCAGGCTCTGAACCAGCGCTATATTCCAAATTTTGTACCACCTAAGGAGGGCAATTATATCAGGCTTACCACCCATAATGCACCTGCCCAGTATATTAACGAACAGCAGCTTGCTGCCTTGCCTGCACAGTCATTTTCTTTTACAGCAGATATAGAGGGCGATTTCCCTGAAACATCTTATCCTGCCGATTTCAAGCTCACATTGAAGCCGGGAGCACAGGTGATGTTCATCAAGAACAACCCGCAGCACCGTTTTTATAATGGTATGATAGGCGAGGTGATAGGGGTTAGGACCGATGAAGACGGCAGTAAGATTACCGTTCGCAGTAAGGATTCGGGCGAGGAGTTTGACCTGGAGAAAATGGAGTGGACCAATGCGAAATATACGCTGAACGAGAAAACCAAGGAGATAGAGGAGACGGTGGAAGGAAAATTCATGCAGTATCCTCTGCGTCTGGCGTGGGCGATAACTATCCACAAGAGTCAGGGACTTACTTTCGAACATGCCATCATCGATGCTTCTCATTCTTTTACCCATGGTCAGACTTATGTGGCGCTGAGCCGCTGCAAGACTTTGGAGGGCATGGTGCTCAGTCAACCGCTTTCTCGCGGAGCCATTATCAGCAGTCAGACGGTGGATGCATTCACCAGCCAGCTTGCTGCGCCTAGTCAGGAGCAAATCAGCAGTCTGGAGCTGCAATACATCATTTATTGCATCACCGAACTCTTCGATTTTTATTCCATCAGAGCCAGCTATGAGCATCTGATGCGCTGCCTGATAGAGTTTTTTAATGGTAAATATCCGCGCGTGGTAAGCGAGTATCAGAAGTTGCAGGTGGTGCTGAAGAGTCTGATAGCCGTATCGGATAAATTCCGTGTGCAGTATACAGGTATGCTTGCCCGAAATCCTGATGTAAGACAGGCTGAGCTGCAAGACCGTATTCATAAGGGAGCTATGTATTTTCTTGACAAAATCGGCATTCTGAGTGATTTAATCAGAAAATCGAATCTTGATACAGACAACAAGGTGGCTAGGAAACAGTTTGAAGACCGCTTCTCTGTTTTCTCAGAGGATGTAAAATTAAAAGAACGGCTTTTGAAGTATGAATGTAGTGCAGAATTCACGGTAACAGATTATCTGAAAAAGAAGGCGCAGTTCTTGCTGTTGGATGCAGATGCCTCATCAGATAGCGGTTCGGGCAGAAAGTCAAGGAGACAGAAGAAACCGAATGAACCGAAGGTGCCGAAAACCCCTACAAGGGAAATCAGTTATAACCTTTATAAGCAGGGAATGACGCTGGAGCAGATAGCTGCAGAACGGGGGTTAGTCAAGGATACGATTGCAGGTCATCTTGCTTCGTATGTGAAAGAAGGAAAGATTGGACTGCGGGCGCTGATTTCAAGTGCCCACGAAAAGAAAATCCGTGATTTCATGAAGGCTCATCCTGAATTGGAGCTTTTTAGCGAAATAAAGGAAGCTCTGGGAGCTGGTATTGATTATTACGAAATCAAACTGGTTCATGATTTGATGGAGGGGGAATAAAGCATTCTTCCACCATAATTATAATAATAGCCGTAACTATATTTGCAGTAGTTACGGCTATTTTTTTTTAATTTATCTAGAGATGGCTTTCAGGTCAGCAACCTCCAGCTGTGGGTTGGTCAGGATTTCGAGGAAGACGCAGCAGGTGTCATCATCAATGGCTTCGCGCACGGCTTCGATATTGGTCAAATCGCGCAAACGCACCTTTACGCCAAAACGGCGCAGAGTGGCTACGAGCAGGGCATAAGTATTGCCAAAGAGATGCTTGGATGTAACAATATTTTTGCCTTGTGCTGCCAGCGCCATGAGGGTGTTGCTGATGGCCGCCATTCCTGAGTTGAAGGCGGTGGCATGAGCAGCATCGGTAAGGGCTGCCACACGGCGCTCCAGGTTGGTCACCGTAGGGTTCTCTACGCGCGAATAATCTGGAGCCTTGATCTTGTCGGTGAATGCTTCAGCCATGACGGCAGCATTGTCGAATTCGTAGGCAAGGGTATTATATACTGGCACACTCAGCGAGTCGTATGCATCGCGGCGCTCATATTCCAAATGAATAGCTTGAGTCTGTTTCTTCATCATTCTGTTATTTTATGTGATATTTTGCGTGCAAAAGTACAAAAAAGAAATCAAATAGACAATAAATCGCATAAAAAAAACGAGTTGCGAATGCTTTTTATGCATTGCAACTCGTTGGAGAGGGGTTTAACCCAACAATAACCTATTGGCTCATCCGATTAACTTAAAGATAACATTTGTAAGGCAAAAATGCAGCAAAAAAAGCGAATTGTAACAGAAACATTCGTTTATCTCGATTTTTATTTGTAATTTCGCACCAAAATCAAAAATAAGGATATTTATGAATAAACTGATTCTGAAAACAACAAAAAGTGGACTGCTGGCAGCTGCCCTGATGGCTTCAATCTCTGCCAGTGCCGAAACCATAGAGGTGAAAACGTTGAAATATGCAGGCCCCTATGCCGTAGCACAGCCTTGGATGGCTGACAGTGTGAACATCAAGGGCGAAGCGTTCGACCTTAAGCAGTTGCTCGATTCGCCGCTGTCTTTCACCTTATTAAATAAGGGCAAGGAGGTGACTGCAGCCCAACTCCTTGCCGACAAGCAGGATGCGCTCCATCTGGCTTCTTTCTGCGTTTCTAACACCCAGCGCACCAAAGCAACCATCGCGGTAGAAGGATTGGAGCAATACCGTCTGTTCGTTGACGGCGAACAGGTAGCGGTGAACGGCGATAAGGCTGAAACCATCCTGACTCCTTCGCAGCATACGGTTGTCATCAAATATCTTACCCGGAAGAATGCATCTTCTGATAAGAAATCTATCAAGTTGACCATAACTGCAGCCAACGGCGCTCCGCTTTCTGTAGGCGATGCGGCAGCCAAGCGTGCCTATAACATCTATGATGTGATTTGTGCGCCCAACTATCCGAGTGTTTCTATCTCACCAAACGGAAAGTTTATCGTTGTTCGGAAGACCTGGGTAGATAGAAAAGGTAATAACCATAGCATTAGCGAGTTGCGCAACTCTCAGACTAACAGAGTGATGGCTACATTTGAGGAGAACGTAAAATGGATGCCTTCAAGCAATAAACTGTATTTCACCCAGAAGGCGAGCGACAGCAGTATTGCCGGAGAAGAAAAGCAGGATGGCACATTGCAGCTCATTACCATCAATCCGCTGACGATGGAGCGCGAAGTGTTGGATGCCAATATTCCTGAAGGCTGGTTCCAGTTTACACCCGATGAAAAAACACTCATCTATACGCTCACTACTGAAGGCAGAAAAAAGGATCCGCAAGTTTATGATGTAAAAGAACCGGAAGACAGACAGCCTGGTTGGCGCGAGCGCAGCAATCTCGCCAAATACGACCTTGCATCGGGCATTCTCCAGCCGCTTACCTTCGGTTACCACAACATCTATCTGATGGATATTTCTGCCGATTCGCGTTATCTGCTGATAGGAAAGGGAGAGGAGCGACTCACCAAGCGTCCTACAACCCTGACATCATTCTACCGCCTGGATTTGGGCAGTATGAATGCATCTTCAGCCACAACGCCAAAGGTAGAAACCCTGATAGAGAAAGGCGAATTCCTGAACAGCGCCCAGTTCTCGCCAGATGGCAAGAGCATTCTCGTGAGCGCTTCGCCAGAAGCTTTCAACGGCATTGGAAAGAATGTGGAAGAAGGACAGACACCTAGCATGATCGACACCCAGCTCTATCTGATGACCTTGTCGGATAAGAAGGTTCGTCCGCTGACCAGGGATTTCAATCCGAATGTGCAGAGTGTGGATTGGAGTAAGGCAGATGGCAACATCTACTTCACGGCAGAAGATAAGGATTGCGTGCATCTCTTCCAGCTCAATCCGAAATCGGGTAAGTTTACGCTTCTCAAGACTCCTGAAGAGTACATCAAGAGTTTCTCGCTTGCATCTTCTGCAGCAGAAATGGCTTTCTCCGGTCAGAGTGCATCCAATGCTGACCGACTCTATAAGATGAATACGAAGGCGCTGAAATCGCAATTGGTTGACGATTTGAGTGCGCGCGAGTTGAAGGATGTTGAACTGGGCGAATGCAAGGCTTGGAATTTTGTCAATTCAAGAGGCGACACCCTTTGCTGCCGTTACTATCTGCCACCTCATTTTGATGCTGCTAAGAAGTATCCGATGATAGTGAACTATTATGGCGGTTGCAGTCCTACGAGCCGCATGTTCCAGAGCCGTTATCCTCATCATGTTTATGCGGCAATGGGCTATGTAGTGCTGGTTGTGAATCCTAGTGGAGCTACCGGATTCGGTCAGAAATTCTCAGCCCGCCATGTAGATACGGCAGGCGAGGGAGTGGCTGAAGACATCATCTCCAGCACCCAGGCTTTCTGCGATGAGCATGCTTTCGTAAACCGCAAGAAGATTGGCTGCATCGGCGCCAGCTACGGCGGATTCATGACTCAGTACCTTCAGACCAAGACCGACCTCTTTGCTGCTGCCATCTCGCATGCAGGCATCAGCGACCATACCAGTTATTGGGGTGAGGGCTATTGGGGCTACAGCTACAGCGAAGTTTCTATGGCGAACGAATATCCTTGGACCAACAAGCATCTCTTTGTAGATCAGAGTCCGCTCTATAATGCCGACAAGATTCATACTCCGCTGCTGTTTGTTCACGGCACGGCTGATAATAATGTGCCTGTGGGCGAGAGTATCCAGCTCTATACAGCGCTGAAACTCCTTGGCCGTCCTACGGCGATGGTATTGGTAGATGGTCAGGATCATCACATCATCGACTACGAGAAGCGACTGAAATGGCAGAACACCATCTTTGCCTGGTTTGCCAAGTGGTTGCAGGACGATGCTTCCTGGTGGACGGAAATGTATGGTGATGAAAAGATGTAGTTGAAGCTTCGGCAGAAATGCCAGCTTCAGTCTCTATCAAAATAAGAAAAGAGATTATGTTCCTGTAAGTCGGGAATATAATCTCTTTTCTTTTATATGTTTATTTCTTGCAGTTTAGCGTGATAAGCAGAGAAATCATGGCGAAGGCGATTCCTACGATGCAGACACCGAGCCAGTCGGCTTGCGTCCAGACGTAACCGGCACAGAAAGTGCCTAGCGAACCACCGATGAAGTAGCTGGTCATGAAGATGGTGTTGGCGCGGTTGGAAGCCTGCGGAATCTCCTGCAGACAACCACTCTGATTGCTGAGCTGCTGACATTGCAGACCGATGTCAACCAGGATGATGGCTGCGATGAGTCCGGCGTAAGTGTCGCCGAAAAGCAAGGCTATTGCCCAGGCGATGATCTGCGTTTCTGCTCCGAACAGATTGAATTTCCGAATGCCGAACCTAGGAATCAGTTTTCCCACACCACTGGCAGCAACGGCTCCCATGATTCCGCAAAGTCCGAGCATTCCTACCATATCACTTCCTGCGCTGAAAGGCGGCTGTGCCAGATGGAACGCCAGACAAGACCATATTGCCATCATACTGCCGAACCCGAAGGCTGCACGGGTGGAATAGATGCGGATAGAAGAATGGAAAAAGAAAATTTCTGCTATCGTGGTCATCAGCCCTCTATAGGTTCCTACATAGTTGCGCTTCATTTCAGGCATCATCAGCAGCATGATTCCCATGCAAACCATCATCACGAAAGCAGCTATGATAAACATCTCCCGCCATCCCAGCCATTCGCCGATGTAACCGCTGATTACTCGTGAGGCGAGAATGCCCGTCAGCAGTCCGGAGAGTACAATGCCCATATTCCTGCTCTTGTTCTTGGGGGCCGAAAACTGTCCGGCTATCGGAATGAAGAACTGCGGAATTACTGAACAGGCGCCAATCAGCAGTGAAGCTCCCCAGAGCATCCATACGTTTTGCGCTGCAGCCATCACGATTGCCATCAATGCAGCAATGGTCATATTGACAAGGATGAGTTTCTTGCGCGAAAGCATGTCGCCCAAGGGAATGAGAAAGAATAAGCCCAGCGCATAACCTATCTGGGTAATGACGGTGATGAGGTTAGCCTTCTGCTCGGTAATATCCAGGTCGTGGCGGATGAGTTCGAGAAGCGGCTGATTGTAGTAGCAGTTGGCTACGGTGAGTCCTGCGACGATAGCCATCATCAGAAGAATGCTGCGGGGAATGCCCTGATTTTCTTTTAGCTGTATCATTTTCTGTCTGTTTGTTTCTTTGTTTTGAGTGCAAAGTTACGAAAAAATTCTCGGCAATCAAAGTTTTTGGGAACGATTTCTTGGGAAAAACTTCTGTTCTTTCCCTCGCGCGCGTACCTTATTATATGTATATAGTGCTGCTCTGAAGAGATGTTGGCGCGCACCCTTGTTACGCTAAAAAACACCGAAAAGTGTTAAAATTAGGCTGTTTCCGAGCACACTAAAAACTTTAACTTTTGTTAGCACTCTGTAAGTGGTTGATTTATAGCGATTTGTAATTTTGTTACAAAATCACCTAAAAAAAAGTCGCAAAAAAAAGAACAACGTATCAAAAAAATGCTTACCTTTGCATCGTTCAAAAGAACAAATGATTGTTTTACAGATTTTAAAAAAGCAAAGAAAATGAAGAAATTAGTTTTTATGTTCGTAGCTATCGCAGCTATCTCTTTCGCATCATGTGGTAACAAAACAGCTCAGAACACAGCTTCTGCTGATTCTGACACAGCTCAGGTAGATACAACTGCTGCTGACACTGCTGCTGCTGATACAGCTGCTGCTGATTCTGCTAAGTAATTTGAAATTACTTGCGAACGAAAAAATGAGAGAAACAACCGCTGGACTTCGGTCTAGCGGCTTTTTTCGTTTTATAGACCCTAAGGTCTTTTTGGGGGAGAACGCCCTGAAGGGGCAGAAGCTCCTAGCCCAGGGCAACACCCTGGGGATGAAAGCAATCATCAATGCGCCCTGTAAGGGCAAAAGCTTAAAAGAAACCAAAGAAAAAGATAAATATATGATAGATTCAAGTGCCTTCCAAGGTAAAAAGGCAGCTTATTATACGCTAGGCTGCAAACTCAACTTCTCTGAAACTTCCACTTTTGGCAAAATGCTCGAAGATATGGGCGTCATTACTGCTAAAAGGGGGGAGAAAGCTGATATTTGTCTGATTAACACCTGCTCGGTAACAGAAGTTGCCGATCATAAATGCCGTCAGGCTATCCACCGGATGGTGAGAAACAATCCGGGCGCATTCGTTATCGTGACGGGCTGTTATGCGCAGCTCGAATCTGAGAATGTCAGCAAGATAGAGGGTGTAGACCTCGTGTTGGGTGCTAACGAGAAGGCGCACTTGATTCAATATCTCAGCAATGCATGGGCGCAGAAATTTGCTCAGGAAAACGGATTGGCTGCTCAGACTCCTCAGAACGGCGATGCTGAAAGTTCTCAGAACGGCGATGCTGCGTCTCTTCATCAGCATTATAGCGTGAAGACGAAGGAAATCAAGACCTTCCAGCCTTCTTGCTCGCGTGGCAACCGTACCCGTTATTTCCTGAAGGTGCAGGACGGCTGCAATTATTATTGCACCTATTGCACCATTCCATTTGCCCGAGGCAATTCGCGCAACCCGAGCATCCAGTCGCTTGTGGCTCAATGTGAGCAGGCGGCTGCTGAAGGCGGTAAGGAAATCGTCATTACCGGTGTGAATATCGGTGATTTCGGTCAGACTACCCACGAGCGATTCATCGACCTTGTCAAGGCGATGGATCAGGTAGAAGGAATCAAGCGTTACCGCATCTCGAGTCTGGAGCCTGATCTCTGTGATGATGATCTCATAGAGTATTGTGCCCAGAGCCGTGCCTTTATGCCTCATTTCCATATTCCTCTGCAGAGCGGAAGCGATGAGGTGCTCAAGTTGATGCACCGCCGTTACGACAAGGCGCTCTTCGCCCACAAGGTGAATCTTATCAAGGAGAAGATGCCTGATGCGTTTATCGGTGTCGATGTGATGGTGGGCTGTCGTGGCGAAACTCCGGAGTGTTTTGAAGAATGCTATGAGTTCCTGAAGAGTCTGCCTGTTACCCAGCTTCACGTCTTCCCTTATTCTGAGCGTCCGGGCACGGCTGCCTTGAAGATTCCGTATGTGGTTGACGAGAAGGAGAAGAAGAAGCGCTCCAAGCGACTGTTGGAGTTGAGTGATCAGAAGACGCAGGAATTCTATGCTCAATACATCGGTACTGAGGCTGAGGTTCTCTTCGAGAAGGCGCCAAGAGGCAAGGCAATGCATGGATTCACCAAGAACTATATCCGCGTAGAACTTTCACCGGCTCTCGCCAAGGAAGAATACGACAACCAGCTTATCAAGGTTCGCCTGGGTGATTTCAATCACGATAAGACGGCGCTGAAGGCAGAATTAGAAGTTAAGGGAAGTTAAGGGAAGTTAGAGAGAAGTTAAGGGACAAATGTACTTGGTTTTATGTCAGGAGACTGTTGTCTCTTAACTTCCCGAACGACCGTAGGGAGTGATAACTTCTTTAACTTCAATTAATTCCCTTACTTGTGAAAATAAAATGGTTCAAAGTCCAATGTATTACAACGATTTTGGAACATGGATCCGGAAGCAGTTTCCTGATTTCCGTGTTCAGAAGATTTCGATAGACGCGGGATTCTCCTGTCCTAACAGAGATGGGAGGATTTCGAGTGGCGGATGTACGTATTGCGACAACCGCACCTTCAATCCGAGCTATTGCGACCGGAAAAAGTCGATTACTGAACAGCTGGAGGAGGGAAAGGCTTTCTTCAGCAGGAAGTATCCTGATATGAAATATCTGGCTTATTTCCAGGCTTATACCAATACATACGCCAGGGTGGAGCAACTGAGGCAGATGTATGAAGAGGCTCTTGAGGTGGAAGATGTGGTGGGAATCGTTATCGGAACCCGTCCGGATTGTGTGAGCGATGAATTGCTCGATTATCTGGAAGAACTGAACCGCCGAACCTTCGTGCTGGTGGAATATGGCATTGAGAGTGCCAATGATGAAACCTTGAAACGCATCAACCGCGGACATGATTTTGCCTGTTGCCGTAGTGCCGTAGAGCGTACTCATGCCAGGGGAATCCTTACGGGCGGCCACATCATCATCGGTTTGCCGGGAGAAGATGCGGAAGAAAGTCTGCGCCAGGCTCCTCTCATCTCTTCCTTGCCGCTTGATATTCTCAAGATTCATCAGATGCAGATTATCAGGGGCACCCGGCTGGCACAGGAATATGCTGAGCACCCATTCCATGTTTACACGGTAGAGGAATATATTGATGTCATCGTGAAATACATCCGTCTGCTCAGAAAGGATTTGGTGCTGGAGCGCTTCGTCAGTCAGTCGCCCAAAGAACTGCTGATTGCTCCCAAATGGGGACTCAAGAACTATGAGTTTACCAATCTCCTGAATAACAGATTAAAGAGTTTACAATAAATATGGCAAAAGTAGCAATCGTTATATTAAACTGGAATGGACAGAAGATGCTGGCAAAGTATCTTCCGAATGTCATCGAATATTCCCGTCAGGATGCTGAAATCTGGGTGGCAGACAATTCTTCTTCTGATGGTTCGATGCACCTTCTGGAGACTCAGTTTCCTCAGGTGAAGACCATCGTGCTGGAGCAGAATTTCGGCTTTGCTGAAGGCTATAACCGTGCCTTGAAGCAGATTGATGCAACGTATTATGTGCTCCTGAATAGCGATGTGGAGGTTTCGCATCATTGGCTTACACCGCTCATCGAGTTTATGGATTCGCATCAGCAGGTGGCTGCCTGCCAGCCTAAGTTGCTTGCCGAATACGATAAGGACAGCTTTGAGTATGCTGGTGCTTGCGGCGGATTCCTCGACAAATACGGCTATCCGTTCTGTCGTGGCCGCATCTTTGATACGGTAGAGCGCGATAATGGGCAGTATGATTACCAGCAGGAAATCTTGTGGGCTACGGGTGCCTGTATGATGATCCGCTCAAAGGATTATTGGACTGCCGGCGGTTTAGACGGCCGTTTCTTTGCCCATAATGAAGAGATTGATCTTTGCTGGCGCTTGCGTCTGATGGGCAGAAAAATCTATTGCATTCCTGAGAGTGAGGTTTATCATGTGGGTGGTGGAACCCTGCCGAAAAGCAATCCGATGAAGACTTATCTGAATTTCAGAAATAATTTAACCATGCTTTATAAGAATCTGAGTGATACGGAGTTGACTCATGTAATGCGTATGCGCAGATTCCTGGATTATCTTGCTGCTTTCGAGACATTGGTTCTGAATCGCAACTGGGGTGACTTCAAGGCTATCTTCAAGGCGCGCAGGGCTTTCAAGGCATGGAAACATGAGTTTGACGAAGATCGCAGAAAGATACAGGCGAGTAGGGTGAAGGAGGAGATTCCGCAGGTTTACAATCTCTCTATCATCTGGCAATATTACGCCAAGGGTAAGAAACTCTTCTCGCAGTTGTAGACTATTCATAAACAAACTTAAAAATAAAAATCTATGAAGAAAAAACAAATGATGATGGCACTGGTTTCGCTGATGGTTCTGTCAGCCCAGGCGCAGGCTAATTTCCAGGTGTCGGTTTCCAATCCTTCCAAGGTGGCAAGAACCGATGCTCCGGTGGTGGTAGATCTCAGCAAGTTGGGCGCTATTGGTGATATTCAGCGCGCTGTAGTAACCGTTGACGGCAAGGAGATTCCTTCCCAGCTCGACGACATCAACCGCGATTGTACCAACGATGAACTTTGTTTCCTTGCCGATTTGGGCAAGAAAGAAACCAAGACCTATCAGGTGCATCTCTATCGTGAGGGCGAGCAGGCACAGTATCCGGCTCGTACCTTTGCCGAACTCTGTCTGCCAAGCAGAAACAGGAAGCTGGCTAAGAACAGGCAGGATATTTATCTGCGTAGCATCTCGTTTGATAAGAAGACCAAGGACCCTTATCACTACGTCCATTCTCATGGCATCTGTTTCGAAAGCGAACTGATTGCCATGCGTGTTTATTTCGACCATCGTCAGACCATCGACCTTTATGGCAAAATCAACAAGGGACTGGTGGTTCAGGATACGCAGTTCTATCCTTCAGAAGAGCAGATTCAGGCTGGTTCGGGCGATGATTGCCTCTGGGTAGGCAATACCTACGGACTGGGTGCGCTCCGTGGCTGGGACGGTAAAGACCAGGTGCTGTTCAACAACGTGAAATACCAGGAGCAGTGCGTCATTTCAGAAGGTCCGCTCCGTGCCATCGTCGAGGTAGTGGATAAGGGTTGGGTTCCGGCTCCGGGCTTGAAGCCTGTCAATGCCACCATCCGTTACACCATCTATGCCGGTCATCGCGATTTCGACGTAGATGTATTCTTCAACAAGGATGTTTCTGATTATCAGTTTGCTACAGGACTCATCAACGTAAAGGGTTCCAGCGAATTTGCTGATGGCAAGGGATTGCGAGGCTGTTATGGCAGCGACTGGCCAACAGGCAAGGACGATGGAAAGCACAAGCTGGAGACCGTAGGCTTGGGCATTTATGTGCCACAGTCAGCCCTGGTTAGTCAGCAGCCAGCCAATAAGGATTGCTATACTCAGGTGGTGAAACCTGCAGGCAGCCAGCTCAGTTATAAGCTTGCTTATACCAGTGCCAACGAAACCTATGGTTTCAAGGGCGAGAAGGAGTGGTATGAGTGGTTGAAAGCCTGGAAGAAGCAGATAGAAGAGCCGGTTCAGGTTTCAGTTTCTGTCATGATCCGATAAGCCGTTTCTTTCGACCTGTACGGTTGAAATTACCCAATACGCCCTGAAAGGGCAGAAGCTCCTAGCCCAGGGCATCGCCCTGGGTAATTATGAACGCAAACCCGTCGCCCTGTAAGGGCAAAAGCTTTAAAGAACCAAGCAATAAACAAAGCTTTTGCCCTTACAGGGCGTCTTATTGATTGCTATTATACCCAGGGCGCTGCCCTGGGCTAGGAGCTTCTGCCCTTTCAGGGCGTGCTGCTTCTAGGAGCTTTTGGGCTTTCAGCCCGTTTCAACCGGGCAGTTAGAACAAATTTAAGAGAAAAACCCATTTATTTTGCGAATGTGTATGATTTTTTAGCAAAAAAGCTTGGTAATTTAAATAATTTTTAGTATTTTTGCAGTCGTAACTCGAAGATTTGTAAATTATCGTGAAAAGGTTTTTTAATTATATAGTCATATTAGCAATCGTGCTTCTCAGTTCGGCCTGCGAGTTTAAGTTCAAGCCGAACGAGGAAGGAGAGGCTGTGCCCCTGTCGGTACAGCGTTACGACCGATTGGAAAGCAGATATCTTACTACCGGTGATTTCTCAGCCCTGCAGCAGATGAACACCGATTACCCGATAGAAACCCGTACGCTGATAGAGAAAATGCTCCAGCTTGGCACTATTACCGACGCCAATATCAGCAACCGTTTCCTCATGTTCTATCAGGATTCTACCCTGCAGGCACTGATCGCCGATGCTGAGGCAGAATTTGCCAATATGGAAGACATCAACGAGCAGCTGAAATCTGCCTTCTCACGTCTGAACAGTTGGATTCCGGAGCTCCAGCAGCCTTGTTTCTATGCCCAGATTGGCGCTCTCGACCAGAGCATCGTAGTAGGACAGCACTCAGTAGGAATTTCGCTAGATAAATACATGGGCGAAAACTATCCGCTCTACAAGAAATTCTATACACCGCAGCAGCGCAGCACCATGTCGCGCCAGTATATTGTGCCTGATTGCCTTACCTTCTATCTGCTGAGCATCTATCCGATGGATCAGTTCGACACCCGTCCGCAGCTCGACCGCGATCTGCACATGGGCAAGATTATGTGGGCTGTAAACAAGGCGATGGGCAAGGAGATTTTCAAGACCAAGTATGTGAATACAATCAACGCTTATGTAAAGCGTAACCCTAAAGTAACGGTAAAAGAACTGCTCAAGGACGAAGATTATTCGCCTATTGAGGCATTACATAAAGATTAACACATGAAAAGATTTCCAGTTTTTATTGCAACTGTCATGATGGTTTCAGCAATGCAAGCTGCAGATAAACTCGACCTGAAGGCCATTACCTCCGGCGAGTTTGCTGCCTCTTATGTTACCGGTATTAACCCTATTGATGGCACCGATTTGTACGCTTCTATCAGCAATGATGGCAAGCAGGTTATCAGTTATTCGTTCAAGACGGGCAAGCAGATGAGCATCCTCTTCGATGTGAACGCAGTCAAGGCTCCCTTCGAACAGATTGAGGGTTATGTAATCAGTCCTGATGGCAAGAAATTGCTTATCATGACCCATCGCGAAGCTATTTACCGCCGCTCGTTCAAGGCAGAGTATTTCATATATGATATTGCTAAGAAGAGTTTGAAGAAACTTTCCCAGGGCGTTAACCAGCAGGTGGCTACCTGGTCGCCTGATTCACGCCACATCGCCTTCGTAAAGGATAACAATCTCTTTGTTACCGATGGAGATAAGGAAACCCAGATTACCCGCGACGGTAAGTTCAACGAGGTAATCAATGGTATTCCTGATTGGGTTTACGAAGAGGAGTTCAGCTTCAA
The DNA here is from genome assembly GCF_025151535.1 of Segatella copri DSM 18205. Classification (NCBI taxonomy): domain Bacteria; kingdom Pseudomonadati; phylum Bacteroidota; class Bacteroidia; order Bacteroidales; family Prevotellaceae; genus Segatella; species Segatella copri. Next base: position 1,552,186 of record NZ_CP102288.1, on the reverse strand, counting down.
CCGCGCCTTTGCATGGAATGCGGATGGAACTGCCATCGGATGGATACGCTTCGACGAATCGCACGTAAAGACTTATTCTCTGCAGATGTTCGAAGGTTCTCATCCTACCCATAGCGAGTATCACGACTATCCGGGAGAATATTCCTATAAATATCCTAAGGCTGGACAGGACAACTCTAAGGTGAGCCTCTGGAGCTATGATATGAAGAACGGCAAGACCGTGGCGCTCGATGTGCCTGTAGATTCCGACGGCTATTATCCACGCATCAAGACATCGCCAGACGCCAACAGTCTGATTGTCTATACGATGAACCGCCATCAGGACGACATGCGCCTCTATGCAGTCAATCCTTTCACCGGCAAGAGCAGGATGCTCATCAAGGAGAGTGTGCCTAAGTTTGTAAAGGAAGAGGTGATTGAAAACAGCATCGTGGGCAAGAAGAACATCCTGCTGCCTAGCGACCGCGACGGCTTCATGCATCTCTATCTCTATGATATGAACGGCAAGCTCCTGCGCCAGGTAGAGAAGGGCAACTATGATGTTACCTCTATCTACGGAATGGATGAGAAGACGGGCGATGTTTATTTCCAGGCTGCCAAGCTCAATGCGCACGACCGCCAGGTTTACGTGGCTCATAAGAACGGAAAGGTGGAGCGCCTTACCGATGCGGCTGGTTCCAACTCGGCTTACTTCTCGGGCGATTACCGCTATTTCGTCAATACCTGGAGCAGCTACAGCCATCCTTATGTCTTCACCGTACGCAGTAACAAGGGCAAGCTCATCAAGACATTGGAAGACAACAAGCAGCTGCTCGAAAAGACCCGGAAGTATAATTGGGGCAAGCGCGAGACTTTCTCTTTCACCACTTCCGAAGGTGTGAAACTGGACGGCTGGATGGTGAAGCCTGTAGATTTCGACGCCAGCAAGAAGTATCCTGTCATCCTCTTCCAGTATTCCGGTCCGGGCAACCAGCAGGTGCTCGATTCATGGAGCACGGGCAGTATGGGCAATGGCGGTGCTTTCGATTATTATCTTGCACAGGAAGGATTCATCATTGCCTGCGTAGATGGTCGTGGAACAGGCGGTAGAGGAGCTGAGTTTGAGAAGTCTACTTATCTCCGTCTGGGCGATTTAGAGTCGAAAGATCAGGTTGAGACAGCTCTCTACATGGGTTCTCTGCCTTATGTAGACAAGGATAATATCGGCATTTGGGGTTGGAGCTATGGTGGTTTCAATACGCTGATGAGTATGAGCGAGGGCCGTCCTGTGTTCAAGGCAGGTGTGGCTGTGGCTCCTCCTACCTGCTACCGCTTCTATGATTCGGTTTATACTGAGCGCTACATGCGCACGCCTAAGGAGAATGAAGAGGGTTACAAGGTGAACCCTATCGAGCGTGTAAAGCAGCAGCATGGTGCGTTGCTTATCTGTCACGGATTGGCAGATGACAATGTTCATCCGCAGAATACCTTCGAATATGCTGAGGCGTTGGTTCAGGCAGACAAGGACTTCAAGACCTTGTGGTACACGAACCGCAATCATGGCATTTCGGGCGGCAATACCCGCAACCATCTGCTTCGCCAGATAGCTAACTGGTTCAAGCAGAATCTGAAGTAGAAAATGATATGATATAAAAAGTGAAGCCATTCCCGGTTGAAACGGGAATGGCTTCTTAATTTAAGTATTAACTTTTTTACTTTGTAGAGTAAGGAATGTTTGATTTCTTATTCAGTTTTAGCGCCTTTTCTGCGCTTTTCTTTCTTGGCTTTTTAGCCTTCTTCACTTTTACCTCTTCAACCTCTTCATCGTTTGGCTGAACAGATGAAAAATGAAAATCAGTAGAGTTGATGGTCTTCACCTGATAAGGGCTAGGCGCATCGTTCATCTGCTGTCCGTTCTTTGCCTTCTTAGCCTTTGGCTTCTGAATATATCTTGCATAGAGCTTGTTCCATTTCTTTTCAGCCTTCTTCTGGTTGAAGTCAAACATCACGATACACGTGCGGTTGCCGGCACCATTCTGCTCCAGATAGTCGCGCAACTGGTATGAATAGTTCTCGCGGCTTACCAGAAACTTGTTCTTGCGGGTGAAATAGGCAGAATCAACCTTCTGAACGTCTGTGAAATAGACTGTAGAGTCATTAAACGACGAGGCAAATCCAAAGATGTATGCAGTCTTAACTTCGTTCTTGGCTGATGCAGAGAGCGAGCTGAAACATGCTAATGCAATAGATGCTAATGCAATTTTTGTAATTTTCATTTTTTTTCTGTCTTATTTTGTTTTGTGCTGTCTGCCCCATCAGTCATGCAGGATCTTTCCTTATCCCAGATAGGACTTCAGCAGTTTATCTGTCGTTTTGTTCCGGAGTCGCCTGATCGTTTTTTCCTTAATCTGGCGTACTCTTTCTCTGGTGAGATGATACTTGGTTCCGATTTCTTCGAGCGTCAGTTCAGGTGTTCCTATGCCATAGAAGGCAGCAATGATTTTCTGGTCTTTGTCCGGCAGCGTCTTGAGCAGTCTTTCTATTTCTGCTCTCAGCGACTCTGTCTGCAGTTCTTTGTCGGTCGGATCATCCGAATTGGCCATCAGGTCGAGCATGCTGCCATCTTCATCATCAGAAAAAGGAGCATCCACGCTCAGGTGGCGACTTGTCGATGTAGCCTTCATGGCGTCCTCTATCTTGTCTTCCGGCAAGTCTATGCGGTCAGCTATTTCGTCTACACTCGGTTTGCGTTCAAATTCCTGTTCGAACTTACTCATCTCTCTGTTAATCTTGTTAACGCTTCCCACCTGGTTGAGCGGAAGGCGCACAAGCCTGCTTTGCTCGGCTATGGCCTGCAGAATGCTCTGGCGAATCCACCATACCGCGTAAGAGATAAACTTAAACCCTCGGGTTTCATCAAACTTCTGTGCGGCTTTGATAAGCCCCACATTTCCTTCGTTGATAAGATCAGGCAAACTGATCCCCTGGTTCTGGTACTGTTTTGCAACAGACACCACGAAACGGAGATTGGCTTTTGTTAATCTCTCCAATGCCCTGCGGTCACCTTTTCTTATACGCTGAGCGAGCTCCACCTCTTCATCTGTAGAGAGCAGCTCCTCATGAGCAATATCTTGAAGATATTTTTCTAACGATGCGCTTGCGCGATTCGTAATTGACTGAGTAATTTTTAATTGTCTCATGCTGGCATCAAATTTTAAGTAGTTGCAAAAATACACTTTTTTGTTTAAATACCAAAAAAAATAGTAGATATTTTTCAGAAATACCTACTATTTTATTGATTTTTGTCTGTTTCTTGAGTTTTTTGGCAGCAAAAATGCCTTTTCACTACTCAATCATGAGACGTTTCTCTTCAAACGCTTACCCTTAGTCTTTCTGCAGCGGAACAGCGAAGTAAGCCTTCTTGCCTGTTGGCCATATACCCTGGATGTAGAGCACTGGGTCCTTGCTGGTAGAAGCACTCTTTACAGCCTTCTGCAGGTCATCAATCGTATTGATGTTGTTGTCGTTGATGCGCTGGATGATGAAACCGCGTGAAATGCCACCATCCTTCAGGGCGCCGCTGTTCACCTTCATTACCTCTACACCATACTTGATGTTGAGCTGGTTCTTCTGGCTCTCAGTAATAGGGCGGAAGCTGCCACCGAGCACGTCGAGGTCGGCACTCTTGATAACCGAAGTATTACCCTGGGCATTCTTCAGTGTGATGGTCTTGGTGCTTGCCTTCTTGTTGCGCAGATAGGTGATGCTCATCTTGTCGCCAGGGCGCTTGCCGTTCAGGATTTCCTGCAGCTCAGCCATCTTGGTTACCTTCTTGCCGTCAACCTTGGTAATCACGTCACCTTCCTTCAGTCCTGCCTCAGCACCGTTGCCGTCTTCATCAACCTTGGCAATGTAAACACCCTCGTTGGTTCCCAGGTTCACTTCCTTGCCGTTCTCCTTCTGGGCGTTGATATAGTTCAGCACATCGCTTCCCTGTATGCTCAGCATCACGCGCTGTACGCTGCCGTATTTCTTCAGGTCGTCTACCACCTTGTTCATGATAGAGGTAGGGATGGCGAAACCATAGCCGGAGTAAGAACCGGTCTGAGAATAGAGCATGGCGTTGATGCCTACCAGTTCGCCCTGGGTGTTGACGAGTGCACCGCCCGAGTTACCTGCGTTGATGGCAGCATCGGTCTGGATGAAGCTCTCTACACCGTTGGCACCGAGCGAACGTGCCTTGGCTGAGATAATGCCGGCTGTAACCGTATTGTTCAGTCCGAATGGGTTGCCCACGGCGATGACCCATTCACCCACCTTCACCTTGTCGCTGTCGGCGATAGGCAGGGTAGGCAGGTTCTTGCCGTCTACCTTGATGAGGGCGAGGTCGGTAGTCTTGTCGGTTCCGATGATGCGAGCCGAGAATTCACGGTTGTCGTTCAGCGTTACGGTCAGCTCGTCAGCACCTTCTACCACGTGGTTGTTGGTAACGATGTAACCGTCCTGACTGATGATGACGCCCGAACCTGTAGCCTCTCTCTTCGGAGTCTGCACTTTCTGCTTGCGTGTTCCTCCGTTGCCCTGTCCCGGGTTGCCGAAGAAGCCGAACGGGTCGAAGAATCCTCCGAATGGGTCGTCCTGCACATCTACCGTCTTCACCTTCGAGTTCTGTACGTATTTAATATGTACTACAGCAGGCAGCGCCTTCTCGGCAGCATAGGTTAAGTCTACAGGCTGACCTGCTGGCGCAGCGGTAGCTGCAGGTGTAGCATTTACTTTCATGAAAGCACCGGCTGAAAATGCGAGCGAACTAACGCAGAGCACAGCCACAACATAATTACTTAATTTTTTCATGTCTCTTATTTTTTTATTGTTTACTTTTCTTTTCCTTGAAACTGCAGCAGCTAATATCATGCCAAAAGTCAGCTTGTCATGCACCGCTCTGTTTTCCGGTTGCAAATATAGGGTCATTTTTTGAGATACGCTTCATTCTCAGTATAAATTTATTCCGTTTTAACATTTTAAATTAACACTTTAACGGCTATTAAATAAGAAATGCCCTAAATTCACAAATATTTGAATGTAAGCATGAAAATCTTAGTTCTGCATACAAAACTATCTTTTGCTAATTATTGAATATCTGTTAAAGAAGTTATCGCTTCCTGCGGTCGCTGAGGAGTTAAGACAACCGTCTTTTGGGCGTAGTTTTTTAAGCAGCAAGACATACGTCTTAACTCCTTAACTTCCTTAACTCCTTTAACTTCCTGATATGCGAAAGTTCAGTTAATGATGCATAAAAAAGTGAGGAATCGTGCGATAGTATCAAAAGTTTTTTGTACTTTTGCATGTCGAAAGCAGTGCTCCGGTCTGTCGCTGGCATCTTTCAGGTGCGAGAGGAAAGTCCGGGCAGCATAGAGCATCCCACTTCCGAAACTAGAAGCTATTGGTGACAGTAGGTGTCGGTAGAAGAAAATAACCGCTTTCACTTATCCCGTTAGTCCAGTCTGGGGTGGTGAGAGTAAGGGTGAGAAGGTGGTGTAAGAGACCACCAGCTGGCGGGTGATCGTCAGGCTGTGCCATCTGGGAGCTGTAAGCTCATGTATACCGCAGATTGAGGGCGGCTCGTCCGATTGCCTTCGGGCTGCTGTGGAGGGTAGAGTGCTTGAGCCCAAGGGTGACTTTGGGACTAGATAAATGACAGACATTCTTATTTTCAATAGGAACACAGAACTCGGCTTATAGGGGCACTGCTTTTCTTTTTTTTTTCAGCATCGCAGCCGCTATATATATAATAAGGTATAAGATGCATTCATTTTAAACGATTTTAAAAACTAGCAAGATTATGAAACTCAGAGAACCGGAAAAGCAGATATTAGATGATTTCGAACATAAGGTAACGGGCAAGATAGCGAAATATGGCAATGAGCCCGATTTCCCAAAGTTTGAAAACTACGGCATTACCCGTATGGAGCTGGATGATTATCTTTTCGATAAGCAGGCGATACTCGACATGGGTGGTTCCAAGCGCAGCCAGCTCACCATCGGCGGTTTCATCACCGTCCTCCCCGTACTGGTGCTGTCCTGTTTCCCGGATAAGTCACCCGTCTACGACAACGGCAAGATGCTCGCCACGGTCATAGCCGTCATCATCGGTCTGCTGCTGGCGTGTTTTGTCAAGGCACTTCTCCAGATGATCATCGCCTATCGCGTGAACCATCATAAGGAGCCTAAGATGGAGACCTTCATCAAGGCAGTCCTCTTCTACGAGAAGCGGTCGTAACTGTAAACTGTAAATAATAAACTATAAACTATAAGTAGTATGACATTACCAGACTTTATGGACTATAAGGACAAATTCACCCAGCGTGCATTTGTCGAGAAGATTTCGCATGTTGCCAAACGTGCCGGTGCCAAGATGGTTTATACAGCGCTCATTCTCTATTATACGTTAGAGAGCGACAAGGTTTCGCTGAAGGACAAGGCTCTGATCGTAGGTGCCTTGGGTTATCTCATCAGTCCGCTCGATGTGATTCCAGACGCCATACCTATTGCCGGTTTGGGCGATGACCTGGCCGTATTGCTGTTTGTGCTCAAGAAAGTTTGGGGTGAGGTTTCTGAAGATGTAAAGTCAAAGGCTCAGGACAAGTTGAAGAAGTGGTTTGATGAAGATGAGATTCCATCAGCCGATGACCTCTTCAAGGATTCAACCACCGATACACCGGTTTGATTTTTCTCTAGGGGGCAAGGCATAAGAAAATGAAAATGACCGGAAATGACCATGACCGGAAATGACCGGAATCTCTTTGGGGTTTGAAAATGATAATGACCCTTAATGACTTTGACCCTTCATGACCGGCTACAGTAGTAGCTAAACTTTAACATGTTTTGCCCCACACGCCCTGAAGGGGCAGAAGCTCCTAGCCCAGGGTAGCACCCTGGGTAAATACGGACGCAAACAAGTCGCCCTGTAAGGGCAAAAGCTTTTAAATATCAGGTAATTTATAAAGCTTTTGCCCCTACAGGGCTAGGAGTTTTGGGCTTTTCAGCCCGTTCTTGAACCGCATGCGAAAGTTCAGTACTGAATTGGTAAGAGCTGAATAACAGAATTAAATAAATAGTAAAACATAACAATGTCTGAAAAGAAAGAGTTTATTTCAACCCGAAAGGGCATTACATATCTTGATTTGTTTGCTGGGGCTGGTGGCTTCAGCGAGGGTTTCATGCAAGCCTATACGGATGACAAGTATTACAATTTTCGGTTAGCAAGCGATATAAACGAGAATTGTGAACTCACACATCGTGTACGTTACAATAAGATGTTAGGTCTTGATACTAAGTTCATGTGTCAAGACATTATGGAAGATTCTTTTTTACCTAATCTTCTCAAAGAAATTGGCAATCAAGAAATCGATGTTGTAACTGGTGGTCCAAGTTGCCAGTCGTTTAGTCTTGCAGGTCGCAGAAAGAAACTAGATAAGCGTGATGACCTGTTCTTCCATTACCTAAAGGTTATTAAAGCTTTACGCCCTAAATACTTTGTAATGGAGAATGTAAAGGGAATATTAACAAAGGATGAAGGACGAATAAAAGAGAGAATTCTTCGTGAAATCAGATCAATCGTTGATGATGCGAGAATGAATCAGCTCTATGCTTTCTTGGAAGATGTGTTGAAACCACAGATGCCTGCATCCTTATACTATGCCTTATATATTAGGCTTTGTATGGAAACGTCCACAGACAATTGGGATAAGCAGAATGAGATTTTCTTTGAGAATCTTGAGCAACAATTAAAGGATGTGACCAAGCATTTGCCATATAGCGTAAGCAAGAGTGATGAAAGTGTAAATACTATTCGTCATGGACTTTTGTTGTTAAAAATGAAACAGCAAAGAGATTCAATCCGTAAACAGGTCATTCAGTTAAAAACCAGTGCTCACATTGACAATGACACTTTTATGGATGGTTACAATGCTATAATTGAAACTATATCAGATGAGCAGATTCTAGAAAAGACTTTAGATGCTGTTGATAAAGTGGCAAATATGGGTGATTGTATGGATGAAGCTCAGTCCTTGAAAAAGTCTTTGGAAATATTGACATCTACATTTGATGAGTGTATAGAATATATTCAAGAGCAACTCAAAGGTAAAACAGACCTTCTCAATCATCTAAATGAGATGATGAAGGAGATTCGTCTTTACAATATTGAAGAGCCATTTGTTCTTTTGTCATCAAACTATGGTGTTCCTCAAAATCGTGAGCGAGTCGTGTTTATTGGTTGCCGAAATGACCAAGAGGTTATTAAAGAGATTCCAGCCACCGTCAGTGATGACGAGAAAGTGAAAGTTTATGAAGCTCTTTGGGATTTGGATATGATAGGAAATGGTGAAACAGTAACTTCGTATAAGAAGCCAAAGTTGAACCCGAAATTTGAAGATACAAAAATTCAAAGAGCTATTCAGGGTGAGCCAGACGAACATGGACTTTTGTTTTCTGAATGGTCAAAAATTGGTCGTTTGGGACATCGCTTTACGTTTGATAAGGAACCGTTCTATGTGATGAATTTGGATGAGTTGGATAAACCGCAGAAATATCAGCATATGGATTTGTTCAATCACCAAACAAGTCTACAGAATGAAAAAGTTCGTGAACGACTGCGCATTATTGCTGCACATGGTGATTATGATGAGGCAAAGGTTGAACTGAAAGAAAAGGGATTGGATTCTCAGAAACGAAACTATGTAGTTTTGAATCCTCTTGGACAAAGTCCTACAGTATGTACAATGCCAGATGACTTTATTCATTATTCTGCGTATCGTCCTATGACTGTTCGTGAAATGGCTCGCCTCCAGAGTTTTGACGATTCGTTTGTGTTCCAAGGTAAACGTCAGACAGGTGGTAACAATCGCCAAAAAGAGATACCTCAATACACACTTGTAGGTAATGCTGTCCCACCACTAATGGCAAGGGCAATTGCCAATACATTGTTGAAACATATAAAGTAAAAAGTTTTTCGTATGGTTAATATGCGTCCATTTACTGCTTTCGAGCAGAAGAATTTAAAATTTCTTGTAAACCACAATGTGAAGTTTACACAAGTCGAGATTACCCCTACTGGTTTAGGTAAGGGTATTCTTGACTCAACAGCTCCTATGCGAGCCTATTTTCTTGAAAATGGTATTCATAACTATGAGGAACAACTTCAAGGTCAAGAACATAAGCAAATAAAACAAGCTTGCATACTTACAGATGCAACTCAATTTTTCACGAAAGCATCCTTTTATCGTCCGAACACAAAGAAAGGAGACCCTCGAATGTGGATATATGGATTGGGTGCACATACAGACGGTAATGACATTCATGTTTTGTTTTGGCATGAACAAACTTTGTATAGTATCAATATATCTCATATAGATATAGAGAAATGCTACAATTCAGTTCTCATTACGCCTATGCAGGAGATTTTGAAAGAAATTAACAAAGAGGGAAACTCTGTTTCAGAGGAACTTCTTGGGCGTTTCCGTGCTGTTAAAGATCAGTGGTTTGAATCAGAAGTAACGGCTGACACTGGAATTGGCAGAGCTATAGAGTCTTTCCTTGGAATCAGTATGAATAGTGACAAAACTCCTGATTACAAGGGAATAGAATTGAAGAGTCATAGGGATAAAAGAAACAGCAAGAAAAATGTACTATTTACCCAAACCCCAGATTGGGGAATTAGTAAATTGAAATCTGGACGAGAAATTGTCGAGAAATACGGTTACATCAATGAAGACGGTTTCAAAACTTACCAAAACACTGTTCAATGTGCTCCACCAAACAGTCAAATGATGTTCTTGAATGTCAACCATGTAGACGAACTTCTTGAATTACAAGCTGAAAGAAGAAAAGTTGAAGATATTGCAGCTTGGAGGTTAGTAAAGTTACACCAACGTTTACAAATAAAACATCATGAAACATTCTGGATTGAAGTAGAAAACGAGTTAAACAATGGTAAGGAATACTTTCGCTATAAACAGATAGAGCATACAAAGAATCCTAATATTGGTCAATTTGATATACTTCTTGAACAGAATATTATAACTGTTGATTTGTTGCTTTGCCGACCAAGTGGACATGGCGATACATACTCTTTCAAAATTAAGAAGAAAGGTATGCCTTTGCTGTTTCCAGAATCAGTAATATACAACATCTAGAATCTTTTTGTGTAATCTGTAAATGTTCATATGTTCACCTCAGGTAGATGGTTGAAAATGACATTAACCTACAAGTTGTTAAACTGTTAATATAAGATAAATATTAAATACTTTATTGTATGGTAACTTACATTATTAATTTCTTTACAAGTGAAGAGAATAAGGGGGCATACATTGCTTTGCAATCTTCCAAATGTAGTATTGAAGATATATTTAAAACGGAATTTGTAACTAAATTAAATCGATTGGTAGGTAATGGTGATAAGTCTCCAGAAGGAATATTTGTGCTTCAAATTATAGAACGATGGAAAGAAGTTTTTATAAAGTTCATCAAAGATGCATCAAAAACGATTCCAGAATTGCAATCTGTTATTGCTTTGGTTTCAAAAATGGAAGAAGGAAAATGTTTAGGAGTATTACTGAATTGTTCTATTGACGCAATTGAAACGAAGAAATTGATGTTGGAAATGAAGGAGTTGGAAAGTGGCACTTCCACAAAAGAACAATTGAAAGATTTTCTGAACAAGTATTCTGCTTTATTTGAACATTATCGTTTATTGAATTATCCATACAATAAAATAGTACGCTTTGGCGAGCAAAAACGTGAGTTGAGGACATGTAGATATTGTGGATGTTCAATGTCTGATAATGCAACTTTTAAAACTGATGCACATACTATTTCTAATTGTCTGGGCAATATAGCTTATTTCACAAATGACGAATGTGATGAATGTAATAAAAAATTTGGAGCAACTATAGAACAAGAGTTTCTTAAATATATTTCTTTCTCAAGGGTTATATCAAGTCAGTTTGAAGGTTTTAAATCCTATAAAATCAAAACAGACTCCTTTGAATTGAGTGTAAATCCAGATACAAATGACGTTGAATTCAAACTAATAGATTATACAAAAGTATCGGTAATAAGAGATAAGGCTGATCTTGTTTTGGATGTTGATAGTATTGATTTCTCAGATGTTTATCGTGCTATGGTTAAGTTTGTAATAGGAATGTTGCCTACTTCTGAGTTGAAACATTTCAAGAAAACAATTGATTGGATTAACAAAGATTGCGCAATTACACTACCAAATATTAAAGAAACAATCCATAAAGAACCTGTCGTTCATCCATTCCTTAATATGTATTTTAGAAAGAAAAATGAGGATCCCATACCTTATTTATGTGCAGATTTACATATCCTTCATTATGAGTTTATTTTCATGATTCCCGGGTGTGAACTTGACAATCAGATTCTTTCATCCACTATAATAGATGAATTCTTAAAATTATACAAAAATGATGCGATATGGAATGATATTCAATTGAATAATAAGCAACCTACAAGATTATTATTGCATATAAGTTTAGAAAAGGAAAAACACCTAAGTTAGGCAAATATCCTTATAATCGGATTATAAAGAAAACGACCGTGACAGGAAATGACCGGATTCTTTGGGTTTGAAAATGACCCTTAATAACTTTGATCCTTCATGCCCCAAAAAAGAGAAAAATACAGGATTATTGCAAATTTTCTTCTTAAAAGTTCGTAATTCTGATAATTTATATATACCTTTGCCCCTTGATAATAAAATTATAAGCGGATGAGGCACAATCGTCCGTGCAATTGTTTAACGAACTTAACTTAAAAGAGATGATAATGATGAATGAAGACTTGCCATACGAACAGCAGATGATGCCGATTCTAAAGAACTACGACAAGCTAGTTGAAGAGAACCGGGAATTGAAGAGTGAGATAAAAGCCCTCGAGAAAGCTGTTTTGAGCACAAGAGCAATGGTAAAACGTGAACTTAACGTTGAGACCAGTAAACTCATAAGCGAATATGAAAACAAGGAAAGGGAACTCATAGGCGAATATGAAAACAAGAAAAAGAAACTCATAAGCAAATATGAAAACAAGGAAAAGAAACTTATAACCGAATATGAAAATAAGAAAAAGTCACTCATAACCAATTATGAGAATCGTGACAAAAACCGACTTAGAGAAAATAAGAAGTTGAAAGATAGTGTGGAAAAGCTCGAAAAAAAAATCACGACTGAAAAGAGATTCATGAGACAGGAACTTTCAGATGAAGCAAAGTTTGCCATGAATACTTTTAAGAACCGTGAAAAAAAAATAGCGTGGATTAAGACGACCCTCGAAAAATATCTCGTCAGCATAGGCGTCGAACTTCCTGAATTCACAACTGTTACAAATGTCGTAAACTTGGTTGTGGAAAATCAGCCCCCAATTAACAACAACAAGAAGTGAACAAAACTTCCATGACCGGATTCTCTTTGGGGTTTGAAAATGATAATGACCCTTAATGACCGGCTGAACCCCTCTCGCCCTGAAGGGGCAGAAGCTCCTAGCCCAGGGTAACACCCTGGGTAAATACGGACGCAAACAAGTCGCCCTGTAAGGGCAAAAGCTTTGAAATTGAAGGCTTTTGCCCTTACAGGGCGACTTTGTTGTATCTATTTAAAAACCCAGGGCGCTGCCCTGGGCTAGGAGCTTTTGGGCTTTCAGCCCGTCTTCGGCTACCATTATTTAGACTTATGACACATTCTTTTGTTTTTATCCCATGCTGCTCGTTACTCCGAGCGTAGTAGCGATAGCGGTCAGGATGCTGCTGGCTCTCAGGTCTGCCCGTTCCAGCGCATATCTGGCAAGCTCCATGCTGACAAAGGAGGCTGCCTTATTACTTATTATCTTTTCCATACCTTATATATATATAAATAGGTGAAACATTTCTTTCCTGCAAAGATACGCTTTTTTCCGCTCATTTCCCGTATCAAGAAGTTAAAAATGTGTTATACATAATAAATTTATTATGGGATATTTGTACATATTAAAATTATTATGTACCTTTGCAATCGAGTTAAGGAACATGTTTAATCAATTAGATTTTTTAGCTATGCAAGAAGATTTAGAAAATGAAATCGAGAGAAAGAAGAAGGAAATCGAAAAGAGACTTGATTATCTCTTAGATGACCTTTCAAGACTGATGAAGAATAGAAAGTAAAGTTTCACTTCCCCTCCTTTGGGAGGAGATTATAAAATATATTATTGATATGGAAAATATTAAGATTTTATTGGAGGAATATCAGTCTCTTGCTGGTAATACCGATGCAAGGAGCGAAGAGCGAAAAAAAGAAATTATCGCTAAGTTGGAAAAGATGGATAAGGATGCTGTTGCTGAAGTGGCAAAACCATTCGTGGAGGAGAATGTAACTCGCCTGGAGAGCGAAATGAAAGCTCTCCGAAGCCAGATAGATGCGGAGGATTACAAACTGCTTCCTATCTCTTATATTGCCAAGACCTATTTCAATAAGAGCGCATCATGGCTTTTGCAGCGTCTCAACGGATATCAGGTGCGTGGAAAGATTTATACGCTCAACCAGGAGCAGAAAGGCATTTTTAACCAGGCAGTCAAGGAAATAAGCAATCGCATTAGTGCATTGCAGTTAGCATAGCTAACATGTTCGATAACTCAACTCAGTCCCCGACACGATTCCGTGCCGGGGACATCAGCGACTTAACGCCTGCATGAGCAATATTAAAGCGGATTTACAAGCAACCGTTTTCTGATGGTCAGAAAGCTTAAACATTGTTAATACTACGATTTTTCGTATTGGATATTTGGCTACTACGAAAAATAGTAGTACCTTTGAACCACCCGAGTATTACACCAAGTATTAACAGAACCCCCTCCCTCATTAGAGGTGAGCGGTCGTTTTGTTTTTATCCCATGCAGCTCGTTACTCCGAGCGTAGTAGCGATAGCGGTCAGGATGCTGATGGCTATCTGCAGAATCGTTTTCCAAGTGTTCGCTTTCATTTTTTTGAATGTTGAATGTTGAGTGTTGAATGTTGACTTTTTGGGGGCGGATAGGCTGGGCTAGGGGCTAGCACCCTAGCCAGTCTATCCTTTGGCTATTCAAGGCCGTCACCAGTATCGCCAGTACCGCCGCCTGATTCAGAGCCTTGGCCTTCGCTGCCGGTCTGACCGGTGTTGGAACCGCCTGGGGTAGAACCGCCTGGCGTATTATCCGGAGTAGTTGGCGCGTTGAGGTCAACGTTGGTCTTACCCTCCTTAATCGCCTTGATAACGGCTGCCTGAGCACTGCGGCTGGCTACGAGGTTGAACTCGGCGTCATCGCGAAGGTTCTTGAACTCCTGACCTGGCTCCCACTGAACCTTCACACCGGTGATGTTCTGAGCGGTGAACTTGTCGGCATCCTCAGCACCCTTCGAGGTGAGAAGGAGAGAGAAATCACCGAGATCGCCCAGGCGGATTTTCTTGCCCTCGAGCAACATCTCACGCATGCAGTCTACGGCGATGTAGAGGATGGCGCTGATGTCAGCTCTTGAATAAACACTGCCATGAGAGGTGATGTGCTTGGCAAACTTCTCGATGGTCATGATGTCGGTGTACTGCGAGATGGCGAAAGCATTCTGCTTCTCGGTCTTCACGAGTTCCAGGTCCTTTGGGTCAGGGGTCTTGCCCTCCTTCTTTGCCTGGTTGATGCGTGACTTCGCCTGGTTGATTTCCAGAAGATTTGCGTTCACGCTACGCATTACGATGCTGTAATTAATCATAGTCGTTGTAGTATGTTTAGAGTCCTTTGTTTTGCAACTCCCCAGAACGCCCCGTTCCTGCCGTTTTCGGGGTCTTCATTGATGACCGGCGCCTGCCATCATTTATGACCCGTGTTGGTCTTAAGAGAAGACCCGAGCAAGGCACAAAAGGCTGTTCTTTCGATTGCCGGTGCAAAGATACAACATTTTCGGGCAGAATGCAAGCTTTCACCCTGACTTTCTATGTGAGAAAGGCTATAAGTAGCTGTAATACAATAAGTTCTATTGATTTTCTATCTGAACTTTATTGCAGAAACAATCAGCAATGGAAAAGTAAGGATGAAAAACAAGCGTGTCATTAAGGGTCAGTGTCATTAAGGGTCATTTAGAAAAATGAAAGTGTCATTTTGAGCTATAGTATATATAAATATTTATTTATATATATACTATAGGGGATTTTTCTCCCCCGAAAATGAAAATGACCCTTAATGACCTTGACCCTTAATGACACGCAAGATGAACTTGCGAGTTTTACCTGATATAGGTTTAGCGTATGTCTGAATATGTTGGTTATTAGTGTGTTATGTGTATTTTGTTATATTCCTACTCTAATATTTTGTGTATAATAATTATCTACATATTAAGCCGCTTCAGTTAGCTGATATGTTGTTCGATTCTACATTTTTATCCTTGTTTTCTGTTGCATTTTGTCAAAAATACATCATGTTAGAGACGGATTTAATGTCCGAGGAGGGGCATTTTTTACCCATACTAGAGGGGGTAAAACATCTTCCTAACCCCCATATTTTGCATTTTTCCGTTAAATAACGTGATAAAATTCTTTAGTTTGCCAACTTTTAATTATCTTTGCTAGCAATTAACAAAATATTGACGTAGCAATAGTCCGGAAAGCTAGAAACTACATAACAACAATAGTGAGATGAAAAGTTATAACTCATTGATACACAGGGATTTAGGGGGGGGGTAATTTTGCTCAGGCAAAGTTAGTCCAATATCATCATGTTCTTATCCGCAGGCGAATATTATCTTATTTTTATATGATAATAGTCGCTTTTTTTATGCTTTCTTCCACCGCCTGTTCTAGCGACGAAGAAACAGAAAAATCAGAGGTTTTTGATTACAAAACCACATTTTTAGCCCACGAATGGCAGATTTCAGCCCTTTATCAGCGTGTTGGAAGTATCTTTATCGACGTAAAAGAGGCTCCTTTGTTCTGCCGTTTCACCTCAGATGCTATTTATTTCTCTGAAACGAAGGAAGTGAACCACTTCGACGATGGCGGTAAAATAACCCAAACTACCACCGAAAACGTTGCTTGCGGTCAGTACACCTATTTAATAAAGGAGAACAAAATACAGATAGATAATCAGATATTCACCATTACGACCAACAACGGGACCCTCGTTCTGCAGAATGAGGACTGGAAGCTTGTGCTCGTAGAAAAATAAACATATTATGGCTAAGAAACAAGATACCATCAGCATTGGTTTTGAAGAGAAAATATGGAAGGCTGCCGATATTCTGAGAGGCAACCTCAGCGCTTCGCAATACGAGGGCGTGGTGCTCGGACTCATTTTTCTGAAATACATCAGCGACCGCTTCGAACAGAAGTTTCAGGAGCTGCAGGGCGACGAATACGCCGACCCGGAAGATAAGGACGAATACACTGCCGAGAACATCTTCTTCGTGCCTGCTGAAGCCCGATGGAGCAAGATTAGTGCTGCTGCCCACACCCCGGAAATAGGCGTGGTGATAGATGAAGCACTTACCGCCATTGAGCGTGAGAACGAAAGACTGAAGGGCATTCTGCCTAAGAATTTTGCCCGTCCGGAGCTGGACAAGCGCCGTCTGGGCGATGTGGTAGATCTCTTTACGAACATAGAAATGCACGATGCTGGCGAGGAGAAAGACCTGCTGGGCAGAACCTACGAATACTGTCTGCAGCAGTTTGCCAGTCTGGAGGGCAAGAATGGTGGCGAGTTCTATACGCCTTCCTGCATTGTCCGAACGCTGGTAGAGATTCTGGAGCCTTACGAGGGCAGAGTTTATGACCCTTGCTGCGGAAGCGGTGGTATGTTTGTGCAGAGCGCCAAGTTTATAGAGCGCCACAAGGGAAACCTGCGCAAAATCAGTATCTATGGTCAGGAGGCAAACCCTGATACGTGGAAGATGGCGCACATGAACCTTGCCATCCGTGGCTTGGATGCGAACCTGGGCAATGTCTTTGCCGACACATTCTATGATGACCAGCACCCTACGCTGAAGGCAGATTTCATTCTTGCCAATCCTCCTTTCAATCTCAGCGACTGGGGGCAGAGTGCGCTTCAGGAAGATGTGCGTTGGCAGTATGGTTTGCCACCTGCTGGCAACGCCAACTTTGCGTGGATGCAGCATATGATTCACCATCTGGCTCCAAACGGAAAGATTGGTTTGGTGCTGGCGAATGGTGCGCTTTCGAGTCAGAGTGGCGGCGAGGGACAGATTCGCCAAGCCATCATCGAAGCCGACCTGGTAGAGGGAATCGTGGCTTTGCCTTCGCAGCTATTCTACAGTACGGGTATTCCTGTAAGTCTTTGGTTTATCAGCCGCAACAAGGCGCAGAAGGGCAAGACCGTGTTTATCGACGCCCGCAATCTGGGCACGATGGTAACCCGCAAGCTTCGTGAGCTGATGCCTGATACGGATATTAAGAAAATCTCTGACACCTTCCATGCTTTCCAGCAGGGAACCCTGGAGGATGAAAAAGGCTTCTGTGCCGTATGCACCACCGAGCAGATTGCTGCTCAGGACTTCATCCTGACTCCTGGAAGATACGTAGGAATCGCCGAAGACGAAGGCGATGGAGTGCCTTTCGAGGAGAAAATGACGAATCTCACCGGAGAGCTGAAGCAGCTGTTTGAGGAAAGCAAGAAGCAGGAAGAAGAGATCAGATTGCAGTTGAAGAAAATTGGATGGGAGGTGTAAAGTATGGAGTGGAAAGAAGATGTTCTAGGGAATGTTCTTGAAGTAAAATATGGAAAAGACCATAAGAAACTTGCAGATGGACAATATCCCGTTTATGGAAGTGGCGGATTGATGCGCTACGTGGATTCTATACTTTATGATGGACCTTCTATTCTGATTCCAAGAAAGGGTACTCTAAACAATATAATGTTTGTTGATAGCCCATTTTGGACTGTAGATACAATGTTTTGGTCCATTATAAATACTGACAAAGTAGATCCAAAATTCCTGTTTTATTCTATCTGTAAAAGAGATTTTGCAAGTATGAATGTCGGGTCTGCAGTCCCTAGTATGACGGTAAATATATTGAATGATATTCAGATATCTTATCCGAAGAATATTTCCGACCAGCGCCGCATTGCCTCCATCCTTTCTTCTCTCGACCGGAAGATAGAGTTGAACAACAAGATCAATGCTGATTTGGAGGAGATGGCGCAGGCTATTTTCAAGAATTGGTTCGTTGACTTTGAGCCTTTCAAGGATGGTAAGTTCGTTGATAGTGAATTGGGAATGATTCCGGAAGGATGGAAAGTAGGAAGCCCATATGAATATGTGAAAGTTGTTTATGGTGCTCCTTATAAATCTGCAAAGTTCAATGATAATGGAGAAGGTCTTCCTTTAATAAGAATTAGGGATTTAAAAGATTGCAATCCGCAATTCTATACACCGGAAATACTTCCGCAAACAGAATATGTTAATATGGGAGACATAGTTGCTGGTATGGATGCTGAATTTGTCCCTCATATTTGGAAAGGTAATACGGGATTGCTGAATCAGCGAGTGTGCAAATTAATGCCGCAGCAGACATCAATTAGCAATTTGTTTGTTCTTTATTTAATGAAACCAGAGTTAGAATTTGTTCAGTCTTACAAAACGGGAACAACTGTTAGTCATTTGGGTAAAGCAGACATAGATAAGTTTGTTGTTGTTCTTCCTCCTTTGGAAGTAGTAGAAGAATGTAGTAAAATACTTGATTCAATACTTCAAAGAATAAAGAATATCTCAACAGAATCTCGTATCCTCTCAACTCTCCGTGACACCCTTCTCCCTCGCTTAATGTCAGGCGAGATAGAAGTCCCGGAATAAGAAAAGCTACGAAAGAAAATAACGAGAAAGAAAATATAAAATATTAACATTATGGCAGACGACAAGAAATTCACCGAAGACGCATACGAGCAAACGCTCATTGCCCTGTTCCGCGACGAACTCGGCTATGCGTACGAATGTGGCTACGAGGTGGAGCGCAACTATAAGGAGCCCTTCTATCGTGCCGATTTGGTCGCCTC
Source organism: Segatella copri DSM 18205 (assembly GCF_025151535.1). NCBI lineage: Bacteria > Pseudomonadati > Bacteroidota > Bacteroidia > Bacteroidales > Prevotellaceae > Segatella > Segatella copri. The sequence continues at coordinate 1,533,126 of NZ_CP102288.1, read as the reverse complement.
GATGCGACGGCTTAATCCTCAACTGCCAGCCGATGCAATGGATGAAGGAATCAAGCAAATCACCAACATCAGCATCGGTACTTTAGAACAGAACAACGAGCAGTTTACCCTCTGGATGCAAAACGGTCTGGAGGTGGGATTCCTGCAAGATGGCGAAGAACGAACAGCCCTGATGAGGCTCATCGACTTCGACCATCCCGAAAGAAACCTCTTCAAGGTGGTGAACCAGTGGCGGGTAGAAGAGTATAAGAACAAGCGCTGCGACATGGTGGTGATGGTCAACGGATTGCCTCTCGTGGTGGTGGAGCTGAAAAGTGCCATTTCCGAAGATGCAACCGTAGAAGATGCCTACAAGCAGATCAAGAACTATCAGCAGAGCGTTCCAAGCCTCTTCAGCTACAACGCCTTCAACGTTATCAGCGACATGAGTGAGACTCGTGCCGGAACCATCACAGCCAAGCAGGAACGCTACATGGAATGGAAGACCGTGGACGGCTCATACGAGTCAACCCTCTTTGCCGACTATCGTACCTTCTTCCTCGGCATGTTCCAGCAGCAGCGACTGCTCGACATTCTGCAGAACTTCATCTGCTTCGACAAGAACCAGGGCAAATACGCCAAGATTCTTACCGCCTATCACCAGTACTACGCCGTGGGCAAAGCCCTGCAGCGCACCCGTACCGCCGTGGAAGGCAACGGAAAAATCGGCGTGTTCTGGCACACGCAGGGTTCGGGCAAGAGCCTCTCCATGGTGTTCTACGCCCACCAGCTGGTGCAACGGTTGCCCGAAGTAACCATCGTTGTAGTAACCGACCGCAAGGACCTCGACAACCAGCTCTTCGGTCAGTTCTGCCGCTGCCAGGACTTCCTGCGTCAGGAACCACAGAACGCCCAGAGCCGCGAAGACCTGGGCAATCTGCTCCGTAACCGAAAGAGTGGGGGAATCATCTTCACCACCATTCAGAAGTTTGAAGAAGGCGATTCGGCACTCTCCACCCGCCGCAACATCATCGTGATGACCGATGAGGCGCACCGCTCGCAATACGGCGAGGAGCACTGGGACAACAAGAGTCTGACGATGAAGAAGGGATTCAGCCAGAAGATGAGAGAAGCCCTGCCAGGCGCCTCATTTATCGGCTTCACCGGAACGCCTATCAGCGACCGCGACAGAGACACGGAGGAAGTGTTCGGCAACTACATCGACGTTTACGACATGAGTCAGGCGGTAGATGATGGAGCCACCCGTCCGGTCTATTACGAGAGCCGTGTGGTGAACCTGAACCTCGACGAAGACACGATGAAGCTGCTGAACGATGAGTTCGACAACCTGGCCGATGAGGGTGCCACCGAGGAGCAGATCAGGCAGGCGAAGCAGGAGCATAGCCGGCTGGAAGTGCTCCTGGGCGAAGACGCCACCATCGACACGCTGGTAAGGGATATTGTGAAGCACTATGAGGAAAACCGTGCGCAGGAACTCACCGGCAAGGCAATGATCGTGGCACTCACCCGAAGCATCGCCATCAAAATCTACCGCAAGATGCTGGAGCTTCGCCCCGGGTGGACGGAGAAAGTTAAGGTGGTGATGAGCGGTTCGAACCAGGACCCCGAAGACTGGCAGCCGATTATCGGCAACGAAGCCTACAAGAAGGAACTGGCAAGAAAATTCAAGGACAACGATGATGAGATGAAAATCGCCATCGTAAGAGACATGTGGCTCACGGGCTTCGATGTTCCGTCGCTCGCCACCATGTACGTATATAAGCCGATGAGCGGTCATAACCTGATGCAGGCAATAGCCCGTGTAAACCGAGTGTTCCCGGGCAAGGAAGGCGGACTGATAGTGGATTACGTAGGCATTGCGCAGGCACTGAAGAGTGCCATGCAGCAGTACACCAACCGTGACCGCCGCCGCTTTGGAGACCCCGACATCGCCAAGACCGCCCTGGTGAAATGGAAGGAAGAGATGGAAATCTGCCGAGACCAGCTTCATGGTTTCGACTATTCCGGCTTCTTCGAACAGGACAACTCGAAGCGGGCACTCGCCATCACCAGCGGAGCCAACTTCCTGAGTTCTCCAGCCATGGTTCAGCGCAAGAAGAATTTCATGGAGCACAGCAATCTGCTTCACAACGCCACCACGCTCTGCCGTTCGCTCCTGAATGAGCAGCAGAAGGCAGAGGTGTGCTATATGGATGCGCTGCGCGTGATGATGCTCAAACTCTCGCAGAAGGGCAAAATCAGCCGCCATGAAATCAACGAGCGCATCGGTGAGCTGCTCCGCCAGAGCGTGAAGACCGATGGAGTCATCAATCTCTTCGGCGACCGCCAGATAGAGTTCTCGCTCTTCGACGACACCTTCATCCAGGAGGTGAAGAACATGAAGGAGCGCAACCTGGCGGTGGAACTGCTCACCAAACTGATGAAAGAGAAAATCAAGCAGCAGCAGAAGACCAACGTGGTTCAGAGCGACCTCTTCTCCGACATGCTCAGCCAGAGTCTCTCCAACTATCTGAAGGGCTTGCTCACCAACGAGGAAGTGATAGAGGAGCTGTTGAAGATGGCTCAGCAGATGAAGCAGGCAGAGGCAGAGGGCAACGACCTGGGACTTTCGCCCGAGGAGAAGGCATTTTATGATGCGCTCTCCACGCCCGAAGGAGTGCGCCAGGCTTACTCCGACGAGGAGTTTGTGGCACTGACCCGGGAACTGACGGAAGTACTGCACCGCAACCGCACCATCGACTGGAACCGGAAGGAATCGGCGAGGGCGAAGATGCGAGTGATGGTGAAGCGGCTGCTCAAAAAGTATAAGTATCCACCAGAGGGTGCAGAAAAGGCGCTGGAAACCGTGATGCGCCAATGCGACCACTGGGCGGATGATGAAGAAAACGTAGTATAAACCCTTTAAAATTTGAAGTAAGAAACAGAAAGTAAACAAGAGAAACAACATATTAGAATATTGACGCTGATTATCTGACACTTCTACGGTATTCAGAACCTGCAAAATTCAGAATTTTTCGGTAAGAAGATGGTGACAGCAAGGCGTCCACTCCTCTACGGCGTGGGCAGTACTTGTTTGTGCCTTACCGAAGGTTCTTGCAGGTACCTGAATACCGGTACTTACAGGGAACCCCACGCCGCTTATTTAAACAATATAACAATTCAAACCTAGAAAAGTAATATGCAGACAGAGGAAATACCCAATACTGATAATAACTACAATTCTCTTCTGAAGATTTCATCAGAAGAAGATCTTTTTGTGGAAGATGAAGTAACAGGAGTCAAGAAATACACTCCAGTAACAACTACTGATGTGGGTCAGTTTAAGAGAGAGGCAGAACATTTGTATAAGGAGATTCAGCATGCTAAAGATGAATTTAAATGGAATGCAGGAAAGCATAAAGGTCTTACCTGTTATTTTCATATTTACCAGAACCTTGCCGAGCAGTTGACAGATTTTCTTAAATATATTCATTCGCTCCATAAGAAAGTCTACATTTCCATTTACAAGAGCTATGATGATGAATTCATGGGGATTTATACTGATGTTTTAGAGAAGGTGCTCCAGGAAATTCAGACCATCGCCCGGAAGCATTCAGACTATTTGCTCGATAAGGAAGCGGAGTATGGTCAGATTCCCAGTGCTAAGGCTATTTTCGAGCAATGCAAGAAGCTTAAAGTTCCTGCCGGAGACGACTTTCCCCAGTTTGATTCCCATTACAGAAACTTTGTCTCTATGGGGTTGAAGATGGCTTTGGCTGAAACCATCTCCACAGTTACCGCTATTTGTGCTGATTTCCTAGCCTTATACAGAACCCGCCTTTTCCGCACCGACCGTGAGGCTGTGATTATTTACCATTATATCAAGCGAATTTTCGACGAGGGCACGCTACCTGACCATCTGAAACGAGAGGTAAAGGTAAAGAAACGTCATCTGAGAGAGAGAAGAATAGATATTACCACTTTGAGTTTGCAGAAAGTAATGAATGATATTGAAGGGAAATACAACAATTATACGCTTTGTTCTGACTGGTTTGAGCGAGAGGAGGATGAGGAAGAAGAACTCGTCCGTACGCTAGTCAGGGAGCAGGCTTCGCCCGAGGATTTTGAAACGCTGTTCAAGTATCAGGGTGAGCATAAAATGTGGGAGGCAGAAATTGCCAGGGCTGATGATTTTGAGCGTAACAGCGATTCTTTCTTTGTGAACTGGGTAGATCCTTACAAGTTAGAAAACATGCTGAAGTTCTGGCTCAAGGGCAACATCACCAAGCAGCAGGACTGGTACATAGTGTGGTGTCTGATGAAATATACTTTCCATATAGTGAAGGGTGATCAGGATAAATCAGCCTTCGCCTCCCGAATGAACCTGATGTTTCCCGAAGTAGAAAAGAAGTGTGTGGTAGACTCGTTCCGCAAGCAGGAAACCCAAAAGAACCACAACCACCACTTTTCGGAGTGGCTTGCAGAATCTGATAAAGATTATTCCAAAGCTCACGAGCTTTATGATAAGCTGAAGAAGGAGGAGGAATATAAGAGGATAGTTTGAGGAGGAAGAGTTGGGAAGGTGCGATGGGAGGGCAGCTTCCCCTTTCTCTCTACATCTCTCTTTCTTTCTTTTGAAAGAAAATTCTAGAATTTCTTGGCAGTTTCAATAAAAAAGTTTATCTTTGCGGCAGATTTACAGAATCTAAATTGATAATTTATGGGTAGATACATCAACCCCTATGGATTTATGTATTGAAGTATATGGAAGTATTGGAAAGATTGCCTTTTACGGCACAGAAGAAGATATTCGATCATCTTGCTAAATTGGCGGATGTTCGTTGCTTGAGTAGTGAGGAGCAGGAAAAATACGATGAAAGTATTAAGGCTGTTGATGATTACTACTCAGGCCTTTATGGCTCGTATGTTGAAGGCGAGGAAAAGGGAATTGCTAAAGGTCGTGCAGAAGGTGAATTGTCTAAAGGTTTGACTGTAGCGCGCAACTTGTTGGCTATGGGAATGTCTTGGTCTCAAATCATGCAGATAACAGGATTGACAGAAGAAGAATTGAAGCCGCTGCATTCGTAGTGAGTGTTATCAGGAATGCAAGAAAGAATTGACTGATTTGCAGAAACTTATGTTGGATATGCTGTCAGAGGATTCTAAAATGATAATATCAGAATTAGCAGGAAAAATGGGGATGTCTGCAAGAAAGGTTTCTCGGGAGCTTAAGTCTTTAAGAGAAGAATTTCAGATTCTAAAACATGAAGGTGGTCGCAAGAATGGTTATTGTGTAGTTTGCAACAACTAACCGGCTTGTTTCCGCAAGCAGGAAACCCAGAAGAACCACAGCCACCATTTTTCGGAGTGGCTTGAAGGCTCCAATCCCGATTATCATACCGCCCAGGATCTGTATTATAAGCTGTCGAAAAGGGATGGTTATATGAGAAGTATTTGAGAGTGAAGATTGGAGGGAAGGTGCGATGGGGAGGCGCACCTTCTCATATATTTTGCAAGTAAACTCCACACGTTCTGAAAGGGCAGAAGAACCTAGCTATCCATAATTTCTTTAATAAGCTGGTTCTCATTTTTCCCCATTTTGTTTGCAAAGTCATCATATGATTTACAATTTTGTGGAATTGCTAAGGCGTAAATATACATAACTCCATTGTAGCCGTTTTTATTCATTCTTTCTGAAATGGTTTTATTTTTCTCGCCGATTAACGGACATATAATGCCACTTTTTTGAGATTTTAATCTGAACATATATGTAACTATTTGATTAATATCATCTATAGCTATGTCTAATTTATTCCCGCTTTGGGCGTATTTTTTATATTTAGCATCGAGGACAAAATCCTTTTTCCAAAAATCAGGATATCGTTTTCCACCATGCTCAAAAAGATAAATAGCACCTGTTCCTTGTTTGTTTTGGGGATGATTGAAATCATAATCACACAATAGGGTATTTAGATATTCTTCCCATAACCAGGCTCCATCAAACAATATTCCACTTACGCTTCCATCTCCGTCACCATATTTCATATCTTCCTGATTAAGTATCTGTATACATATTTTTTGGAGTGCATTGTAGCCCGTATAATATGGATGGCGGCAAGGCGTCAAATTTTCATGTATAATCTTTAATCGGTCTGAATGTCTGTAACATGGCGTATATGATATTACTTTACTAACATATTCTTCCACAACTTCGTTAGAAGAGAGAATCATGTCACCTAAAGGTATTGTTCTTATGTACTCAATGGTGTGACGTATTAATTCCATTACTGCATTATCATAGCAGAATTCATCTGTATCATATGAGATGTTTCCACAAAAAGGAATATTCTCTCTGATATGTCGGCTGATGTCAATAGTTCCCCGTACATTAGAGTCATTATATTGGATTTTGCGGTATTCTTTATAGATTCCTTGTTTCATTGCAGTTTTCAACATAGTTGGAAACATAAGAACAAGAATTTTTAAGATATTCTCTTCAGTGGACATAAAGTCCAAATTGAAGATATTATATGAAAACACCTTCTGTAGCATATAATGCATGAAGAAATCATTTTGATCATTATCGAAACGTGAATATATTTTCAAATATTGGTTATTACGTCCGATAAAACCCATGATGTTTCCAGTCTTTATTCTAACTGAACTACCCTCATTAGCATAGATACTTACAATAGAATTTTCCCCAATTTTATCATTAGAATTCTCAATGTCAAGAGGATAGATAAGAAGGTTTTCTTCTTCGCATAATTGCTTTATGGGTTTATTCGCAATATAAAGCAGTTCTTCAACCTCACTAAGAGGATAAACCTTACCTAAATAGTCATTGTCTTGAATTGTTATCATTAGTGCTTACTTTTCAATTAAAGAATTAAAATAGATTTCCTTTAACTGCTCCAATCTTATATCAGCATTATTGAACACACGTAAGTATTCTTTAAGAAGCACCTCTATATGCATATTCCATAATGCAGTGAAATCACCATTATAATGGTCTTTGTCAAGCTTCATAAAATAAGCAGGACCAATCTGATAAGCTGAGCCTAGACCACGCATGCTAGATATTTCTTTATTCAAAGCCGTCATTACTTTTAATGCCTTTGCACAAGTATCTGGATCAAGTTTTTCTGATAGCATGTCAGTACGGTCCTCGGGTTTAATCACCTTCCATGCAAATCGTCTACGTAGGGCAAAATCAATACTTTCAATACTACGGTCTATATCATTCATAGTTGCTATGATATAGACATTTTCAGGCACATAAAAGCCATTGGCAAACTCGTCAGTTTTGCCAACGAGATTCTGATATTGAGTTTTCACCTTACCTTTTCTACCTCTGTATCCTGGATCTATTGCGTAAAAAAGTTCACCAAATATTTTCGAAAGTTCACCTCGGTTTATTTCATCGATAATGAAAACATATGGTTTTGGCTCTTTTTCTGATAAAACGTCAATGTATTCCTGATTATCTTCTTGAACTTCCTGATCTGCTTTTAATTCAGCTTCATTAAGTTCATCTTCTTCCTTCATCTTATAAAGCATATAAAGAACTGCTGCATATATTCTTTCTCGACTCGAATTAGTTTTTATACTTTTTAATGAGTCGTAGTCTGGAAATTTTTTAGATATTTTATTTAGAGTTTTATATGAAATGGATGGGTCATACGTGTAACCTTTAGATTTGTTAACTCCAAACTTAGCATATATTGTTTTTCCATTTTTACAGTATACTTCAAATTCTTTACCACTCAATCTTTTAATGCTTGTAATTTCCTTGTTTGCAATTTTGTCTACTAGCACATTGTAATAGTAAGATAGGTCTTTTTGGTCATCTTCATCTGTTTGGGGGGCATCTTCATTTTTCCTAACTGTCTTTTTATTTGCTATGGCATCTTTACAAAATGTCTTAAACACTCCATCTTGTCTTTTAAATTCTATTTGATCAGCTCCATCACGACATGGTCTTAATCCCTCTACAAAATCTGTATAGGAATAGGAAGGGTGAAATTGAACAAATTCAACTTTTGCTCTCATAGCTCTTGCAATTTGTTTTGCAAGATATGTTTTACCAGTGCCTGGTGCACCAGTAAGAACTAGATTCTTGTTTGCTTTTAACAGTTCAATGTATGATTTGATATTTTTCATTTTGCTACTTTAAACTATATTTTTATTTACACGAAGAGATGATGCTGACATCATTATCAAAGAAATGAGCGGACAAATACTTTCAATGCGCTGGAACAAACAGAAGTATAAGCAGCAAAGCTGGGCATAAGAAGATAATTCCAACTAGTACTACTATATTACCCAGGGCGATTGCGCTGGGCTAGGAGCTTTTGGGTCTTCAGCCCGTACTTAAACCACATGCGAAAGTTCAGTTGTCTATATAAAATCCATCTACCAGCTGACTGGGAACGCTTTTATTACTTATTCGAGACTTCGAACTTCTTCTAAAATTTTTGGAAGTTGAATGCGTGCTTCCTCGATAGCTTTTTTTCTTGCCTTGAACATGTTATCGTAAGGGTAAGATGTCATGACTGCATCATAAACATCGTTTTTATCTTCAGTTTTATAACGACCAAATTTATAACGACTATTTTCTGTTTTCAGACCACCGAGAAAAATCACAAGTGCAATCAATTTGTCGCTTATATCCTCAAATGATTTAAATTCAGAAGATTCTCCTACTTTAATGAATGCACCACCGTAATCACAATTTATAGAATACGTACCTTTTTTGAAAGCCCGTTTCATAATATTTGTATAGCACGAAAGTTCTTTTTCGGAATAATTCTTCTCTGGATATATATCATTTGTTATATCTTTAAATCCAGCATTTAGCAGAGCTCGAAAAAAATGAACTTTCTTTTTTGTTTCTTCGTCTTCTTTATTCATACTGTCTGACTTAACCGGTGCTGTCGAGGGCTTTTATTTAGATACATTTTATTGCGGAGTATTATACCATCGATCACACGTATAGCGTGTTTGACTCACGTCGTATAGCGATACAACTGGGCCGTACTGAAGATAGATAAAAGAAGCCGGATTGTCCTTTAGTAGGTAACTACCTAAAGTGACAGTACCATTCTTTGTCTCGTAGGTAGTTGTGAAGTCTATCACGTCACCTATTACAAACTGTACGGTTCCATCAGCTTTGAAAATCATTTTTGCTTCATATGTTTTCATTGTGCCGTTTTTGGTGTCCGTCAACTGAACCTTATTGTACCATGTGCCATGTAAAGCTCCATCGTGGATTGTCTCGTCGGTCTTGTCTTCTGTCATGTTCTTATGGTAGTAAATATAGCAAGACTTTCCATCTGTACCTGTACCAACGATATATGGCTTTGGCTCTGTTATCGTTATTGAGCCAGGTTTGTCAGAACTGATAGTTCCACCAGATGTATCTTTCTCTGTATGTACGTTGCTATATGTACCATGGAAAAACTTGCTAGCATCAAAATTTGGTTGGGTACTCGATGTTATTGCTGCTGTTAGTCGGTTGCCATCTAACTGCCATGTTCCGAAATAAAGGTAAGCTTGGCTTGTCAAACCGCCAGTTGTAACGTTTGCGCTACTTTCGCATACCAATAGGTGGTTCTTGTAGAAAGAATAAGTTTCGTTGCCAATGGTCCACTCTTTACCAGGGAGATATTCACTTGCGGCAATCAAATCATCTTTGTCACCATCATCGTCGCTGCCACCGCAGGCAGTTAGGGATGTGGTGGTAAATGCTATCGCCATGAGGGCGATAATTTGGCGTAATGTTTTCTTAGATTTCTTCATTTTCTGATGTTTTTGTTAATATCTAAATATTTGTTTGCAAAGGTATAAATAAACTTCGAGAAAACCACTGCTTTTTGAAGTTTTTTTAGCAAGCAAGGAGTATTTTTTTTTGTTTGTGATGGTGATGGCTCTATTAGCATTATAATTGTTATTATAATCATCCCAGAATGCATCATCTTTGCATTTGACGTTCACGTCTTTCGTCCTCTTTCTCGATTTCTTTTCCGGTCTATGTTTAAAAATGTTAAGTTGAAACGTAATAGTACATTTTCTCTATAAAACAAGTTTGATTATCAAAAAAATGAATTACCTTTGTAGTGAGCTTTGTAGGTTGGTTTATTAACTGCTGCTGGAGCTACAATCGGTTAGGATTATTAATATATTCTATAACATATAATGATGTGATTATGAAGAAACGTGTTATTTTAGCGATTATGACAGTCGCAATGAGTATGAGTATGAGTGCGCAGGTACAATTCTCTAGATTTAAGTATTACGTTGCAAATATTATGGACTTTAGCCATCTCCAGTTGGAAGCGAAGTTTAAGGTAACTGGTGAAAGAAATATAAAGTATTTAAATGTATTTTACTCTCCTCTTAATAGTGTAGGAGATGCTATTGTTGATGAGGATGGTCACAAATATTTTCATATATATTGTACTGGCCCTTTTGAACCAAAGAATAGTTATACAAAACATTTTGATCCTTATTTTTTTGTTGGTAAAAAGCCATCTCCATTTCCTTCCAAGATAGTCATCGATTACATGGGCGGAGGTAGTGATACTATCCAAATTACAAAAGATAATATTAAAAAATATTTTCCATGTGTTAAATGGGTAGATGTTGATTATAATAGAAAATTTTAGTTATATAATTGAATAATTATTTAGATAAAATGAACATGAAGAAATATTTTGCAATATTGTTCCTTTGTCTTTTTGTGGCAACTTTCTGCCAAGCTCAGGCTAAAGTCGAGAAAGCTGAATGTGATACTACTAACTATAATCTCACAATGGTATTATCATATCCACAATCAAAAGATGTATTATACCGTTCTGCAAAAGAATGGCTTGCTTCTCATATTCCTGGTTTCCAACAGAAATTACAGTATGATGATAAGGAATATGGTACAATAAAATTTAGGAATTCAACATATCTCTCTTCTAAGAAGAATTATCGTCAAAAGACCACAATTGATATGACTGGTACTATTGATTATATGGTTACTATCAATATCAAAGATGGTCGATTTAGAATAAAAACTGAAGATGCTATGGCAAATTGGCAAGAATCTTTTATATTTAATGGTACAAGACAGTATAATGGAAGAAAAAGCCTAGAGTTGAAAAACTTTTTTATGTGGTCAAAAGATGAAAATGCAATACTAGTATATTCGACTGATGTGGGTAAAATCGCCGCTGGAATTTGGTTAACTGCCAAAGAACTGGAAAACGACGATTTTTAATTTTTAGAATACTATATCATAAATATACTCACGTGGTTTAATCTTTAGTAAGTTAGGTTTAGCTATTTAATATGGATGACGATAGAAAATTTGAAATTTCTTCAGCAGTCGGTACTACAGTATTCTTTATTTCCTGCATTGGGATAGGTAGTTACGAAGAAGCTGTGCATGAAGGCTATGAAAGCATTCATGAAAAGTTGCCTATGGAAACCGTCTTTACAAGTAGTTTGGTCACGGGGATTGTATTGGCTATAATAACATGGTTGATTGTTACTTTTGTGGATTGTCTCAAAAGGGCAAAAGAAAAAGATGAGTTAACAACATGGGGGCTTTTTAAGAAGGAAGTATTCTCTAAAAATACTTTGTTGGCATTAACTATTCTGATTGTCGTTTCAGTTCTAATTGCTTTTCTTGGAATATTGTTTATAGGCTTGGCTATTTTCTTTTTACCTCTATTGAAGGGAAAATTTAAATGATGGCAGGATTATTATTCTGCCATCATTATATTTGTAATTACAAGTATCTTTTCTTACTCTCCTGGCACAGTGAAGTTAATCCATTTCAACTGTGGAAAGAACTCTTGATAATTGTCCTTATCGATGTCTTTTTCCCAGTCGGTGCCATCCAAATACTCAATGCAGATGCTTACAGGCATTGCGTGAACCTTCTCTACGCCGATATAAGCAGTAGCTGCCTCACGTTTATACTTCTTGCCAGGAGAAAATGGACCCGTACCCGAAACCTTGCGCAGCAAGAGGTTGGGGCTCATGCCTGTCGATACATCGCCAACCTCGTTAACAGCACACCATTCTATCTTAACATACTTCACTTGTTTCTCGCCCTTACAGGTAAAACCTAAGTGCAATGACTTGACATTATAGAGTAGCGTAGGCTTTAACTTGAAGGTGGAGAACACAATTTGTGCTTGGGCAGTATGAGCGAGACATAGCATCATCGCCAACAATAGGATTCTAAAGGATTTCTTCATAATCTCACTTTTTATATTATAATATTGATGGACTTTATTAATGTTAATAATTAACGTATGTATTTCAATTCATTCTGGTTTATATGCATAGTACTACCATCCATGTATTCGATGTCAATTCCTGTAAGGATTAACTTCTTAGCAGAATAATTATACCATACACATTCCCAGTACTTGCCGTAGCCATATGTGGTTCCTGGTTTAATAGGACCTGTGACTTTACCGCCGCTTTCTGATATTCCACGTATTTCGCATGAAACAGGATCACCCACGGCGTTTATTGGATAACCACTCCAGTTTAAGTATTTTATGGTTTTCTTCGAGACATTCTTCCATACCAAATGAGCATCTACACCACCGGCACTATTAGGAGAAGACAAATAAGCCTTTATGATTTTAATTGAATGCTTAACTTTGTCTATTCTGTTGGCCTTTCTGATACTATCTAAACGAAGAGCTTCTTTTTGATCTTCTGCCGCTTGAATCGCATCAAGAGAATCTTTCTTATGGATGTTCTCTTTTGCTACTGTTGCAGGAGAATGGTTAGGATCATTTTGTATTCTGGCTAGAATTATCACAAAACCAGCAATCATGACAATACATACAAAAACTATAACTTTCTGTATAAACTTATCAGATTCACTTTTTTCATTTGTCCATTTGTTGGGAGTAGAAGGATTAGTAGCTTGTTGTTTAGCTTTTGCTTGTGCTGCAACCAAGCGTTCTTGCTTAGCCTGTTCTGCTAGTTTGTCAAGCTTTTCTTGCTCTCGTTTCTCTTCTTCCTCCTTTTTCTTCTTCTCGGCTTTCCACTGAAGGAATTCCTCGAACTCTTTCTTCTCTTCTTCTGTCATAATATATTTAGTTTAAAGTTGTTGTTTATGTTATTGTTAATGCGAAAATTATACGTTGTCGTATTCTATCGGCATTACTATTCATTTATTGAATGCAAAAATAAGCATTTTTTACGAAATAGAAACATTTGGAGTGTTAAAATGTAGAATGAAAGATGATTTTTAAAGCTTTTGCCCTTACAGGGCGCAAGGTTGATTGCTGGTTTACCCAGGGCGAGTGCCCTGGGCTAGGAGCTTCTGCCCCTTCAGGGCGTGTGGGGGTGAGCTTGCTTCATTTTTTCGGAGCGTGCTTCACCCGTTTACTAAAGTTTTGTAATGGAATAAAAACGCCTAAAAACAAAAATGTAATCTCATAGGCGATAGGAAATAATCTAAATGAAAAGTTTTTTCGCTTGGTAATCAAATAGTTATCCCTTGTTTTCTTTCTATTATTATAAAAACATTCTTAGAACGTATAAAGCATTTTCAACGCATTTTTTATGTTTTTATGCAATAAGTTGAGTTCTTTTTTTCTCTCTCTGAGGTAATCTTGATTTCATTAAGCATTTTTCCCGATAACGCTCCGATTTTTCCCAAGAAACCCCTGATTTTTCCCAAAAACAGCAGTTTTTCGGGAAAAGTGTGGGGGAAGGCTTGCAGGAAAATGAGGGTATTTTCTTGCCTTTTTGTTAATATTTTGCGATTTTTTCTTGTTTTCCCCTGCTGAGCGTGTAGGCTTTTTATTTTTCCCAAGAAATGCCCGATTTTTCCCAAAATCGTGGGTTTTTCGGGGAAGCTGTGGGAAAGGGATTGTTTTGCCTTTGTTTTCGCAGTACTTTTGCAGCGTCGAAGAAACAAGACAACGCTGAAATGGTTTGGTGCTCTTGAAAACCTCTTCGTACATTATATAATATGTATACTCAGATTATGAGAGTGGTGCAGCAGGGCGAGACCTTCGCTGTGCAGAGTCAGAAAAGTGAGAACGGACAGATGATGAAATGCAACATCGTTCTCCAGGAGATGGGCGGCAAGTATGAGAACCAGTACGCTGCGGCAATGCTCGGCAATATGGCGCAATGTAAGTATGCTCCGGGCGAGCTGGTGGCTGTTACGCTCCGGTTCACTACCCATGAGCACAATGGTCAGGTTTACCAAGACATCCTCGTTACAGACATTGAGAAACTTGGCAAGTAATTAATCTTGAATTGAAATAGGTGGCGTGAGAATTGTCCCGGGATAATTTGCGCAAACTGAAACTTACGACACTTCTTTCGTTCATCTTCAATTTTAATTTAAGATTTTATGAGTGCAAAGAAAAATAATAAGGTTCAGAACAATGTTCAGAACCAGCAGGTGAATAATAATGACTGCCAGCATGTGCAGTTGGGTGGAATGGCTTACTATGATGCTAAGCAGTATTTCCTCTTCAGTCCTCAGGAATCGGGGGTGAATAAGGTTCCTCGATTCCGTTCGATGGGCGTGGCTCAGCAAATGCCTGACGGAACGTTTGATTTCGTGGTTCAGCACCGCCTCAGAACTCAGTCGGAACTGATTAAGAAACTGGCGCATGGTCGTGTGAGCAAGACCAAGGACGGTGCTGTTCAGCTTACCTTGAAGGTGTTCTGCCATGAGGGAATCAACATCGCCCGAACGCTGGCTGTTGAGGCTGAAGAAGGGGCTGAGGCGGTAGTGGATTACCAACTGAAACATTAGGATTTTGTATTCAACTTAAAACGATAAGTAGAAACAGATAGATGAGTTGTTATTTAATTAAGGTGGAGAATGGGCACAAGGTTGCCCGCTCCATCACCTCGGAAGAGGAGTATAAGCAGCTGCGTGGAAGCAACGAGCAGAAGGCGAATCTTCGCCTGGCTCGTGCCGGAAACGATGCTGCGAAACGGAGACTGGTGCAGTTTAATTATTCCGGGCATTATCCGCAAGGCGTGGTGAAGGGAATGAAACTGCCAAGCGGTGCTTTCGGATTTGATATGGATGAGCCGGAGGCTTTTGCCAAGGCTGCCAAGCTACTGCTGAAGGAACCGGACAAGTACGGACTGCTGATGCTGGAGCGCAGCGCACGACAGGGCGGACATGCGGTGTTTGAGCGCGAAAAGGGCAAGACGGTTCTGGAGAATCAGGTGAGGATTGCTACGATGCTGAAATGCGAAATGGATACTTCAGCTCACGACATTAATCGGGTTTATTTCACGACCACATCGGATGACGAAGATTTGCTCTTCCTTTCGCCACGGCTTTTCAAGGATGAATATGATGAGGCTGCCGTGGCAGCTGAAGGGAAGGTCCTGGAAGAGCGTGAAAGATACGGACAGGAGGAACTGCCGGAAGGGGCGCACAAGGCAAACAAGCACTTTATGCCTTGGTTGGAAGAAATCAAGAAGAATCCTCAAGGGGTTTTAAAGAGTCAAGAATTTAAGGATTCTCAGAAAGCTTCTCAAGGGGCTTTTAAGGGTCAGGAATTTAAGGATTCGAGAATTTCTACTTCTGCTGCTTCTGCCTCTGCTGCGTCAACTTCTTCTGCTTCAACTACTTCTGCTGCTCAGGACAATTATCTCGGGATTCCTTATGGAGAAATCATTAAGAAGTGGTGGCAGATGTATAATGATGGGCAGGAGCCGATGCGCTCCAACCGCAATACGTTGACCTTTGAACTGGCTGTGAACCTGCGCCACATCTGTGGTTTTGACCGCAATCTGCTGGCTCAGATTATTCCCTGCTACGATGGGTTTCCCGAACAGGAAAAGATGGCTTGCATCAACTCGGCATTGAACGAGAAAATCACACAAATGCCTAAGCGGCTGAAGGATGTGCTCTCTGCCATCCGTCAGGAACGAATGAAGCAGGGAAATGCAGGTGGTGGTTCGGCGGCTGACAATGAGGCGCTGGTAAATGCGCTGGACGAGGCTAACGCCAAGGACGATCTGTTCTATTATAATGCGCTGCCTAAGTTGCCGCAAGGCATTCGGGATTCCATCAGCGCAGTGGGTCCGGCACTGGCACTGCCTGTAATCACAGCCATCTGTCCTGCCATCGGAATGCTCGCCACGGGCGTGAAGGTTTCCGTTCACGGCAAGATGAACTCGCTGAACCTCATCTCCTACATCGCCGGAGATTTTGCATCTGGCAAGGGTAGTATTGACCCCGTGATTGACGCATGGACTTCGGAAGTGAAGGAAATGGACAAAATGTATCAGCAGAAGGAGGATGAATGGCGAGCCAAGAAACGTGCAGCCAAGAACAAGAAGGAGCAGCCGGAAGAGCCGAAACTGCCTGTAAGATGCTTGACACTGAACAATACGGTGGCGAATCTGGCTGAACGACTGGCTAACACAGAAGGCAAGCACGCCTTTTCGTTTACTCCGGAAGCTGACACCGTAGCGCAGAAGTGGAAATCGGCAATGAGCGACTTTTCAGTCATGTTGAGACAGGCTTACGACGGAACATGCTATGAGCGTGAAGCAAGAAGTGCAGATGCAGTGAATGTTCATATAGACAGACTGTTATGGAACGTGGTGATGTGTGGAACGCCTGATGCGCTCTATCGTGTGGTAAGCAATTATACGGATGGTTTCCAGAGCCGTATCATCGTGGCAAAAACGCCCGATAATACCTTCACTCCACTTTCTGACAACATGTATGTAATGAACGAACGCCAGCGCGACCGCATTATTCAGATAGCTCATCTTCTGCCTTTGCTGACCGGTGAGGTGGTTCTGCCCAAGCTGGAGGATAAGGGTAGGGAATGGCTGGAACAGATAAGACTGGAAACGATGAAAAATGACGACAAGGTGAAAGCCCGCCAGCGTTTCCGTATCTGTCCAACCACCATGAGAATGATGACCTGCATCATGCTCTGCAAGGTTCTGGAAACGCTGATTCAGAAGCATGGTTTCAATGGAGCCGAGAAACAGCTGAAGGAGTCACCTGATTTGTGGAAGGGAATGCTCGTAAAGACGCAGACACCAACCATGCTGAATGTCTTTGATGTACTGGCTGACTACCAGCTGGATAATGCGCTCTATTTCTTCCGTAGCCGAATAGAAGATGCTTTCTCATCCAAGAATTATTGCAGTCAGTCTGCTTACGACAGAAGTCGCAGAGGTAAGAATGATTCCATCTTTGAGCGGCTGGACGTAACCTTCACCTTCGAACAGGCAGAGCAGCAGAGCATTGCACTTAAGGGAGCAAGTGCCACCCATGAGACGGTAAAACAGATGCTAAAGAACTGGAAACGTCAGGGGTTAATCTGTGTATTACCTGACATGCGCTATCAGAAAGTTTCTCCTACAGTCTAAAGAGGGTGTCATTAAGGGTCAAGGTCATTAAGGGTCATTAAGGTTTTCGGGTCTGAACCCAGCCTTAATGACCACCCTTAAACCAATTATTCATTATTAATTGTAAATTATCATGCACATTTGTATATTTCGCCGCCGTTTCACTCCATGGGGAGTAGATGGCACTATGGTCATTAACGGTAAGTTTTTCTGCGGAACATTGGAGCGTCCTCAGGGCTATCTGAAAGCTGATGCTTACAGACTGGCACTTGTGCCGGTTTCCAACCCGAAGTTTCTGAGGGATGATGAGAAGAGCAGAATCATGCCTGTCATTCTGAAGGAAAACGGCAGAGTTCCGAAGTCTGTTATCCGCAAGCCGTTCTTCGTTCCAGGCAATGGCCCTTATAAATTAATGTATGGCAGCATCATTCTGGGCAGATCCTACATTTCAGGACTTGTGCTTCATTCTGAGGAATACTTCTCGGAGTTTTGCGAGAAGGTGGATGAAGCAATCAGGAACAGGGAGCACATCACGCTCGTTATCAGAGACTGGGGCTTTGATGCGATTCCGCTTAAGTATTTATCACCTTTCAAATCATCCGTAAAATCATTATTATGCGTAAGATAAAGGAAATCATCATTCATTGCAGTGCGACCAAGGAAGGTCGCAACTTCACCGTAGCGGATATTGACCGCTGGCACCGCGAGCGCGGAATGCGTTGCATAGGTTATCATTTCGTGATTTATCGTGACGGCAGCATTCATGTAGGCCGTGCGATAGAGGAGGTTGGCGCCCATTGCAAGGGACATAATTCCATCAGTATAGGCATTTGCTACATCGGCGGCTTATCAAAGAAAGGCAAGCCGAAGGATACAAGAACCCGAGAACAGAAAGCGGCAATGCGCTCGCTCATCGAGCAGCTGAAGGAGGAATATCCATTAGCCACGATTCATGGTCATAATGAATTTGCCAACAAAGCCTGCCCCTGCTTTGATGTAAAAAAGGAGTGGGGGAAGGAGTAAAACAAAAAATAGCGGATCTTCACAGACCCGCTATTTCCTATTATTTTAAATTTTTTAAGTGTTTATTGTAAATTTTCTAGCCTTATACAATGCCCTGAGCCATCATAGCCTTAGCTACCTTCAGGAAGCCGGCTACGTTTGCACCCTTTACGTAATTTACGTAACCGTCTGGCTCTGTACCATACTTCACGCAGTTTGCGTGAATATCGTTCATGATGTCGTGGAGCTTAGCATCAACCTCCTCACGAGACCACTTCAGACGCTCTGAGTTCTGGCTCATCTCAAGACCTGATACTGCAACACCACCTGCGTTGGCTGCCTTACCTGGAGAGTAGAGAATCTTAGCATCCTGGAATACCTTGATAGCCTCTGGAGTAGAAGGCATGTTAGCACCCTCGCTTACTGCGATTACGCCGTTGGCGATGAGAGCCTTGGCTGCCTCCTCGTTGATTTCGTTCTGAGTAGCTGATGGGAGAGCGATGTCTGCCTTCTCAAACCAAGGCTTAGCACCTGCAACATATTTTACACCATACTTCTCTGCATATTCCTTGATACGGCCACGCTCGACGTTCTTGAGCTCCATGATGTAATCGAGCTTCTCGCGGTCGATTCCGTCTGGGTCGTAGATGTAACCGTCTGAATCTGAACATGTAACTGGCTTAGCACCCAACTGGAGCAACTTCTCCATAGTGTACTGGGCTACATTACCTGAACCTGAAACCAAAACAGTCTTGCCCTTGATGTCAATACCCTTGGTAGCGAGCATGTTGCAGAGGAAGTATACGTTACCGTAACCTGTAGCCTCAGGACGGATCAATGAACCGCCGAACTCCTGACCCTTACCGGTCAAGACGCCCTGGAACTGGTGTGTCAACTTCTTGTACATTCCGAAGAGGTAACCTACCTCACGGCCACCTACACCGATGTCACCAGCTGGAACATCCTCGTCTGGACCCATGTGACGGTAAAGCTCTGTCATGAAAGCCTGGCAGAAACGCATTACCTCGTTGTTGCTCTTGCCACGTGGAGAGAAGTCGGAACCACCCTTAGCACCACCCATTGGGAGAGTTGTAAGAGAGTTCTTGAATGTCTGCTCGAAAGCCAAGAACTTCAAAATACCCAAGTTTACTGACTTATGGTAGCGAAGACCTCCCTTGTAAGGGCCAATCGCGTTGTTGTGCTGTACGCGGTAACCCATGTTAGTCTGTACGTTGCCCTTATCATCTACCCAAGATACGCGGAACTGGATGATGCGGTCTGGAATGCAGAGACGCTCGATGAGGTTTGCCTTCTCAAACTCTGGGTGCTTGTTGTACTCTTCCTCGATAGTACCGAGAACCTGACTAACTGCCTGAATGTACTCAGGCTCGTTTGGGAATCTTCTTTGGAGATTCGCGATTACTTCTGATGCTTTCATAATCTTTAATCTTTTATTGTGTTTAAATTCTTACTTCTTTATTTCTGCTTGCAAAGATACATGTTTTTCTCGAAAACACCAACAAAAAGAAAGAAAAAATGCAGAAAAAGTAGAAAAAAGTTATTTTTTAACATTCTTAATCACGATTTGTAGCGCTTTTGTGTACGCACACCTTATTATATAAGAGACGTTTTTCGGGGTTTAAGCCTTTATTTCTGTTTCAGGGAATCTTGCATTCTGACGACTTCTGTTTATCTATCCTGCGCCATAGGGCATAAACAAGCAGGATGATAGCGTAGAGACCGATTACCTGAGGCAGACTGATTTTTACGTTTTCGATGCTTGCTCCAGGCAGCATGCTGATCAGTTTTATGGCTGTATTCAAAAACTGGGTGATGCTGGTCAGGGCGCCTGATGTAAGGCTGATGAGTGGGGCGACAACCGGTGCTATGGGCGCCCATAACGTGAGTGGGGAGAACAGGATTAAGGCTGCTCCAAGATATAGGATGAGGGTTGCTGCGGGAATGGCGATGTAATTGGTGAGAAGGGAATAGCACGATATTCTGCCGAAGGAGTAGACGATGACCGGAAGGGTTCCTATCTGGGCTGCCAGTGAAACGCAAAGGAGTCCCCATGCCCAACGGATGAAACGGCTGCGGATGGGGAGGAGGGTGTAAAGGGGTGTGAAGAACAGCAGAATGGAGGCTACTGCCAGGAACGAAAGCTGGAAACTCAACTCGAAAAGATAGAGCGGACTGATGAGGAGCATAAATATATAAGCTGAGGCTAAGGTGTTGAGCGGCAGACCGGTACGATGGAAAGCTAAACTTAAGCTGTAGGCTGAAAGCATGATGGCTGCACGGACTGCACTTGCCGGCAATCCTATGAGAAAAACGTAGGTCCAGATGGAGATGAGGGACAGAATGATGGTGTAAACTGAGTACTTTCTGCCGCCTAGCAGAAAGATGAAAAGCTGGAAGATAATGCCTATATGAAGTCCGCTTACTGCCAGGATGTGACTGGCTCCGGAAATGGAGTAACTGTTTCGGGTGTTCGAGTCGAGTGCGCTCTTGTCGCCCAGCGCCATGGCTGCGATGACTGCATAGTCTTGCTGTTTTACGTGAAGGGAAACCAGTTTGCTTTCAATATTGCTTTTATAGCGTTCGGTATTGATTTTTGCCCGTGTGAGGTAAGACAGTTCCTGCCAGTTTTTCAGTTGTGTAGAGGTTTGGGAATCAGCTATTTGCTTACAGGTAAGAAAAGCCCCAAGGCTCAGGATGCATAAATGAATCATCACGCATTGGGAGAAGATGAGAAACTGGTGGCTCCTGCTGAAGTAGGCTTTTTTGCTTAAGGACTCAGTAAGGAAAAAGATGATGCTGCCAAGGGCGCATGAAATGATGGAGATGATGGGCCAAAAGGGCATATTGAAATCATCATAGCCCCATTTGGCTATGATGATTCCGATCGTCAGTGTGAGGCTGATGGTCATGAGCGGGGTGAGATGTAGCTCTTTCATCATTCCTCTTTCCTTTTTTAAAAGATGATTATTTATTCAAGTTTCGCAAGCTCAGAAGTTAAAGGAGTTAAAGGAGTTATCGCTCCCTACGGTCGCTGAGGAGTTAAGACAACAGTCTTTTTGGCGTTGTTTTTAAGCAGCAAGACATACGTCTTAACTCCTTAACTTCCTTAACTCCTTTAACTTCCTGAAATGCGAAAGTTCAGTTATTTACCTATTTCTTGAATCCGAAGATGCGCTTGATGAATTTCTTCACAGCGTTTTCTTGCTTCTGTGGATTTACGATAGGGGTGTGCTTGCGTGCAGCCGGCTTTTCGCCCTTTTTCTGGGCTACGCCTCTGCCACGGCCGTTGCTGCCTGGGCGAACATTGTTCTCGGTGCCTGGGCGCTGCTGGTTGCTGTTATTGCTGTTATTGCGGCGCTTCTGGCTGTTGCTGTTCTTTGGCTGCTCGCCTGGCTGGGCTGGCTTTCTGTTCTGCTGCCTGTTGCCCTGCTGTGGCTGCTGCTTTGCGTTCTGCTGCCTGTTGCCTTGCTGAGGCTGCTGCTTTGCGTTCTGCTGCCTGTTACCCTGCTGTGGCTGCTGTTCGTTGTTGCGTGGTGTTTTTTCCTGACGCTCGTTTGGCTTGTTTGGCTTGCGCTTGTGAGAAGTCTGGTCGCGGTCTTTCTGTCGGCGGTTCTTGGCGCTGTTCTTTCCGCCCTCTCCGTTTCTGCCGTTACCGCGTCTGTTGTTTCTTCCGTTTGCACCTTTCTTCTTCGGCTTGTTGAGCTTGATGTATTCAGGACCTTCGCCGCATCCCTCAGGGAGAGGCATCTTGTCTACCACCTTCTCCAGGAATTTCTCTATCTGCTGGAACCAGTACTGGTCTTCTTCGCTTACGAAGGTGATGGCTCTACCATCGCGGTTGGCACGGGCTGTACGGCCGATGCGGTGAACGTAATCTTCTGTATCGTGAGGAACATCGTAATTGATGACCATCTCAATATCATCGATGTCGATTCCGCGCGCCACAATATCGGTAGCTACGAGAACATCATACTGTCCGCTCTTGAACTTGAACATCACATCATCGCGCTCAGCCTGTTCCAGGTCGCTGTGCATGGCTCCGCAGTTTACTCCAATCTGCTGGAGAGAAGCTGCGAGTTGCTTCACCTTGAATTTGCTGCCGCTGAAGACGATGACACGCTTCAGGTCGCCTGCCTTGAAGATGTCCTTGATGATGGTCATCTTCTGGGTTTCGTAGCATACGTATGCTTCCTGCTTGATTTTCTCGGCTGGCTTGCTGACGGCAAGTTTGATTTCTACCGGATTCTTGAGCAGGGTCTTAGCCAGTTCTTCTATCTTCTCAGGCATGGTTGCCGAGAACATGATGGTCTGGCAGGTCTTTGGCAGTTTTGACGCGATGGTCTTGATGTCTTCAGAGAAACCCATGTCGAGCATGCGGTCGGCCTCGTCGAGAATGAAGAAGCTTACCTTGCTGAGGTCTACATTGCCCAGAGAGATATGGGAGATGAGGCGGCCCGGGGTGGCGATGACTACATCGGCACCCATGCGGAGGCTGCGCAACTCCTGATCGTAGCGGTTGCCGTCGTTGCCGCCGTATACGGCTACACTGCTCACGCCCTGCAGGTAATAGCCGAAGCCTTGCATCGCCTGGTCTATCTGCTGGGCGAGCTCGCGGGTTGGTGACATGATGACGCAGTTGATGGCGTCTTTCGGATAACCGCCGTCATCGAGCTTGCTCAATACTGGCAGCAGATAGGCTGCGGTTTTGCCGGTTCCGGTCTGGGCTACGCCCAAGACATCGTGACCTTCTAATATCTCTGGAATGCACTTTTCCTGTACAGGAGTGCATGTGTCGAAGCGCATGTCGTATAATGCGTCGAGCACGTTGTCATTTAAATCTAATTCGTCGAAATACATTCTTTCTATAGTTTATAGTTTACGGTTTATAGTTTATAGAGGGCACGGCTGCTATAAACTATAAACTCTTAATTATTAATTGATAATTACCTCGGTGCCTTGCGGTAGCAGAAGTAGGCTACGATGGCGAAGAGGAAGTTTGGAAGCCACGCTGCCAGAACAGACGGGAAATTGGCCTGGATGGCGAAGGTGGCAGAAACCGTCTGCAGCATGATGTAGCCGAAACTCAGCGCAAGTCCAACGCCCAATGCTGCTCCCATGCCGCCCTTGCGCTTGCGGGCTGAGAGGGAGACACCGATGATGGTGAGGATGAACGAGGCGAAGGAAGAGGCGATGCGCTTGTGGTATTCTACCTCGTACTGCACTACGTTGCCCGAACCGCGGTTGATCTGCTTGGAGATGTAATCGCGGAGCTCAGGACTGGTGAAGGTTTCCTGCTGACCCTTGGAATAGACCAGGTCGGTAGGTTCCATCATGATGATGGTGTCCTTCTGCGCTCCGCTCGTAATATGCTCCTTCATGCCCTGGAGCTTGCGGATTTTCCAGTTGCTCAGTTTCCAGTGATACTTGCTGTCGGAAATGGTGTCGTACTGGATGTCCATCGCTGTAAGGTGGCTTACGAGTTTCTTGTCCTGGAACTTGTCGAGACAGAATCCGTAGCCGCGTTTCATGCTGTTGTCGTAATGCTGCATATAGGCAATCACTCCCTTGTCTACCTGCAGCTGTACATTCTCGGCACTGGTATTCTTCTTCTTGTTCTTGTACATCGTCTCGAAGTTCTGCCTGATGACGGTTCCGTGGGGAATGACGTAGGCTGAGAGCCCGAAGGAGAGGGCTGAGAGCAGCACGCAGGTAATCATGTATGGGCGAAGGAGACGCTTGAAGGATACTCCCGACGCCAGGATGGCGATGATTTCGGAATTGCTTGCCAGCTTGGTGGTGAAGAGAATGACCGCCACGAACACGAACAGCGCACTGAAGAGGTTGGCAAAATAGGGCACGAAGTTGGCGTAGTAATCGAAGATGATTGCGCGCGCCGGTGCATGGTGCTCTGTGAATTTTGACAGGTTCTCGTTGAAGTCGAAGACGATGGCGATGGAGATGATCAGGGCGATGGAGAAGAAATAGTAGCCCAGAAACTTCTTGATAATGTACCAGTCGAGCTTCTTGATGTACCTGAACGGGTAGAGAAACCTGAAGATGCGCAGGAACCGGAGCTTGTGAGCCAGCCAGCGCACAGCCCTGATGAGCCACCCGAACTTGCGGGAAGCCCATCGGCCGGTGCGGTAGAGCCGGCGGTGTTTTCTTATTTTCTTAAAATCTTTCATGATGCTTGCTTACTTAAATTCTTCGGCCAAGCTGGTCGATGATGGAATTCTTCCATGCCACGAAATCGCCCTGCTCGATATGATGGCGGGCATCGGTCACGAGGCGCAGATAGAAAGAGAGGTTGTGGATGCTGGCTATCTGCATCGCCAGCAGCTCCTGGGCCTTGAAGAGGTGGTGGAGGTAGGCCTTCGTGGTTACGAGGTCGATGTCGCAGCCGTCTGGATCTACCGGACTGAAGTCTTTCTCCCACTTCTTGTTGCGCATGTTCATCGTGCCCTGATAGGTGAAGAGCATGGCGTTGCGGCCGTTGCGGGTCGGCATTACGCAGTCGAACATGTCTACGCCGCGCTCGATGGCTTCGAGGATGTTCTGCGGGGTTCCTACGCCCATCAGATATCTCGGCTTGTCTTTCGGCAGGATTTCGTTCACTACTTCTATCATCTCATACATCACCTCGGTAGGCTCTCCTACGGCAAGTCCGCCGATGGCATTTCCGTCGGCTCCCTTGTCGGCAATGTATTTGGCTGCTTCGCGGCGCAGGTCCGGGAAGGTGCAGCCCTGAACGATAGGGAAGAGGCTCTGCTGATAGCCGTAGAGGGGCTCGGTTTCGTTGAACCGCTTGATGCAGCGGTCTAGCCAGCGCTGGGTGAGCATGAGGCTGTTCTTGGCGTACTGGTAATCGCTCTGTCCCGGTGGACATTCATCGAAGGCCATCATGATGTCGGCTCCGATGATGCGCTCGGTGTCCATTACATTCTCCGGTGTAAAGAAGTGCTTGCTGCCGTCGATGTGGGAGCGGAACTCGCAGCCTTCTTCCTTGAGCTTGCGGATGCCGGTGAGCGAGAAGACCTGGAAGCCGCCGCTGTCGGTGAGGATAGGACGGTCCCAGCCGTTGAACTTGTGCAATCCGCCTGCTGCCCTGATGACGTCAAGACCTGGGCGCAGGTAGAGGTGATAGGTATTTCCGAGGATAATCTGTGCCATGACCTGCTTCTTGAGTTCCTCGAAGTGGACGCCCTTCACGCTTCCTACGGTTCCTACGGGCATGAAGATTGGGGTCTTGATCTGTCCGTGGTCGGTGGTGATGATGCCTGTACGCGCATCGCTCGCTTTATCTGTTACTTGTAATTCAAATTTCATTTCTATTCTTTTTTATCATTTTCCTCAATGCTGAAGTCTGTAGGGTTTTTCACCTTCTCGTCGGTCAGCGCGAACTGCCAGACGTCAGCCACATTCTCTACATAGTGGAAGTCTACGCCCTTGAGATATTTCTCCGGTATTTCCTCTACGTTCTTCTGGTTCTCCCTGCACATCACGATGTGCTTGATTCCTGCCCGCTTGGCTGCCAGAATCTTCTCCTTGATTCCGCCTACCGGGAGCACTTTGCCGCGGAGGGTTATCTCGCCGGTCATGGCTGTGTTGGCACGCACCTTGCGCTGGGTGATGGCAGAGGCGATGCTGGTGGCGATGGTGATTCCGGCAGAAGGACCGTCTTTCGGGGTGGCTCCCTCAGGCACGTGGATGTGGATGTTCCACTGCTCGAAGATGCGGTAGTCTACCTGCAGCAGGTCGATGTGCGACTTGACGTATTCCAGTGCGATGATGGCTGATTCCTTCATCACGTCGCCCAGGTTTCCGGTCAGGGTGAGTTTGCCTGCCTTGCCCTTGCTGAGCGAGGTTTCGATGTAGAGGATTTCGCCGCCCACTGAGGTCCAGGCAAGTCCGGTTACTACTCCTGCATAGTCGTTGCCCTGGTAGATGTCGCGGTTGAACGGCGGATTGCCCAGCAGGTCTTTTACTTCGGCAGGGGTGATGGTGTAGTTTTTCAGCTCCTGGTCGCAGGCCAGTTTGTAAGCCATCTTGCGCAGACTCTTGTCAATCTGCTTCTTCAGCTGTCTTACGCCGCTCTCCCGGGTATAGTGCTCGATGATGAACTCGAGGGCATTCTTGTTGAAGCTTACCTTCGGCGAAACCTTGTCGAGTCCGGTGCTTTCCAGCTCTTCCGGTACGAGGTGGCGCTTGGCAATCTCTGTCTTCTCTTCGGTGATGTAGCCGCCTACTTCTATCAGCTCCATACGGTCGAGGAGCGGACGCGGAATGACGCTCAGGTCATTGGCTGTGGCGATGAAGAGTACCTTGGAGAGGTCGTAATCCATATCGAGATAATTGTCGTGGAAGGCATTGTTCTGTTCCGGGTCCAGCACTTCGAGCAGGGCTGATGCAGGGTCGCCGTTGAAATTGCTCTGCGCCACCTTGTCAATCTCGTCGAGGATGAAGACCGGATTGCTGCTGCCTGCCTTCAGCATGTTCTTGATGATGCGGCCCGGCATGGCTCCCACATAGGTGCGGCGGTGACCGCGGATTTCGGCTTCATCGTGCAGACCGCCCAGCGACATGCGTACATACTTGCGCTTCATGGCTGCTGCGATGCTCTTGCCCAGACTGGTCTTTCCTACGCCCGGAGGACCGTAGAGGCAGAGGATAGGACTCTTGCCGCCGCCGTTCAGTGCTCTTACGGCGAGGAATTCCAGGATGCGCTCCTTCACATTCTCCATGCCGTAGTGGTCGTGGTTCAGAATGCGCTTGGCACGGGTCAGACT
Organism: Segatella copri DSM 18205; assembly: GCF_025151535.1. Classification (NCBI taxonomy): domain Bacteria; kingdom Pseudomonadati; phylum Bacteroidota; class Bacteroidia; order Bacteroidales; family Prevotellaceae; genus Segatella; species Segatella copri. The sequence continues at coordinate 1,505,962 of NZ_CP102288.1, read as the reverse complement.
GAGGTCGTCCTGGGTGTAGGAGTTCCAAGGCAAATCTACCATGGTCTGCAGGAATCCTATCTGTATCGAATAGTCAGGACTCTGCGGGTTCAGGGTGTCGAGCTTGGCAATTTCTTTCTTGAAGATTTTGGCTGTCTCTTCGCTCCAGTTCTTCTTTTTCGCCTTCTCCAGAATCTCCTTCTTCTCCGGACTGGCGTTGCCTTCTCCCAGTTCTTCCCTGATGTTCTTGATCTGCTGCTTGAGGAAGTATTCCTTCTGCTGTTCATCGAGGTCGTAGTGGGTTTTGTTCTCAATCTCAGTCTGGATGCGTAGCAGATGGCGCACCTTGTTCAGGGATCTGATGGCAATCATGATGCGCTCGCTGAGATTTTCCTCTTTCAGCATCTTGATTTTATCCTCGATGGAGAAAGGGAGGAGGGAGCACATGAAGTTGCACTGCATGTGAATGCTCGAGAGTTCGTTGATGGCCTGGATGGCCTCATCAGTATAGTTGGCGTTTGATTTGATATAGTCTGTCGCTTCGTAATGGAAGTTCTCGTAGAGCATTCTGAAGAGTTCATCGTTGTTCTCGTCAGGCCATTTCTCCGGAAGACTTTTTACGTCAATTACTGTGTAAGGCTCTTTTTGAACGAGATGTTTCATCTGACATCTGCCCAGACCCTGGATGATGATGCTCATCTGCTCTGTGCCAGGCATCTTGATAACCTTGATGAGTTTGGCGAAGACACCTACAGGGTAGAGGTCTTCTTCGTAGGGCGATTCTGTATCTTTGTTCTTCTGACAGAATACGCAGAATATGGTGTCTGGTTTCTTTTCCAGCATCCGGACGAGATTCAGACTTTCCTTTCTGCCCACAACGATAGGGGTCATGTTGGTTGGGAAAACTACAATATCTCGCATGCAGAGGGTAGGGTACAAGCCTTCTTCCTGGTCTTCAATCAGGGTTTTCGGGTCGCCCTCGTAATCTGCAATCATTTGTATTCGGGTACTTGTTCTTCTATTATCCATTTTGTTATGATTTCTATTTTCCGTGCAAAGGTACTCATTTTTTATGAAATATCGTGGAAGATGATAGATTATTTAATAATAAAATTGCTTTTTCTATATATTAGTACCCGTTTTTATAGATGTAAGTAGCTGCTTTTGCAGGTGGAAGTGGCAATTTCTGCTGCTTGCGATAAAATAAATCGGCGGCGCATTCGTTCTCTTCTGTAAAGAGACAGAAGAATTTATGGGTAATTTTCGATTTAAACAGTTTGAGATAGAGCAAGACCGTTGTGCCATGAAAGTGGGAACTGACGGCGTTTTGCTGGGTGCATGGGCGCAAGGTGGCAGGCGGATTCTGGACATTGGTTCCGGAACGGGACTGATTTCGCTCATGATGGCGCAGCGTTTTCCTGAGGCTGAGGTAGTGGGGATTGATATGGATGCTGATGCCTGCGGACAGGCGAGGGAAAATGTGATGGCAAGTCCGTTTCGCGACAGGGTGGAAATAGAATGCTGCAGACTGCAGGATTTCGGGGGAACTTCGGAAGCTGCTGAGGCTTTGGAAACTGCTGATGGTTTGAAGGCTGCCGGTGTTTTTGATGCGATAGTGAGCAATCCTCCGTTCTTTGTAGATAGCTTAAAAAATCCGGACAGTAAGAGGACGATGGCGAGACATACGGACAGTCTTCCGTTCCGCGATTTGTTTGCGGGTGTAAAACGGCTGCTTTCTGATGACGGTATTTTCTCTGCAATTGTTCCCGTAGAAGTAGTGGAGCAGTTTGTTGCAGAGTCTTGCATATTAGGTTTTTATCTTATACGGAAGTGTGGTGTAAAGACGGTAGAGCGCAAGCAGCCCAAGCGCTTTATATTGAGTTTTGCCAAGCATCGCATTTTGCCTTATGAAGAGCATGTTGAAACGATGATGGATTCGCAGGGAAACCGCTCGGAATGGTATAGGAAAATAACGGAAGAATTCTATCTTTTCTAGGAGTGTTGAATGTTGAGTGTTGAGTGTTGAATGAACACTCCCTCTAAATTCAACACTCAACATTCAACATTGTATTAAAGGTTCAGCTTCTTCTGTACCAGTTTGCTGATAGCTTCTACTCTTTTGCTCTGGCGCTGGATGTCTTTCTGAATATCATCGCGCACGGCATTGAAGTCGTTGAAGAAATCGGCAAAGGCAGACTGAATCATGTTCGGCTTGCGGTCGTTCTTGTTGGCAAACGGGTTCACCAGCATCTTGATGCCTTTTTCTTCCAGGTGAACATCAATCTCTGCCCCCGTCATCACAGGGTCGCCATCATAATGGATTACGCCTGGCTGACTGCGGGTGATATGGAGCTTCTTGCAGCGGAACGACTTGATCTTCGAATTCTTGTCCAACGTCTTGTTGAACATGTCGAAACTTACCTGAGGCGCCTCGATTACATCGAATGGTTCCATGATGACGACATCCATCAAACCGTCGCTCATGGATGCTTGAGGGGCAATATAGGCATTGTTGCCATACTGAGATGCGTTGGCACAGGAAATGAGGAACGCCTTATACTGCTTGGTGCCCGTCTCGTCCTCCAGCGTGTAAGTCTCAGGCTTATACTTCAATCCCTCGCGCAGGATATTTTCCGCATAAGTGATAGGACCACGCTTGCCGCTCTCGGCAAACTTCATGCTGACGAAAGCGTCAAAGCCCATGCCGCAGGTGCAGAAGAACGGGTGGTCGTTGATGACACCATAATCCAGATCTCTAATCTGGCATTGGTTGATGACCTCTATGCATTTCTTCAGGTTCATCGGGAGCAGCAGATGTCTTGCCAATCCGTTGCCCGAACCGCAAGGCAGAATGCCGAGGGCAGTATCGGAGTGAACCAGTGAGCGGGCCACCTCGTTGACGGTTCCGTCGCCACCAACCGCCACAACCACATCTACATGGTTGTTCTTCGCTTCGGTAGCAATTTCCGAAGCGTGCCCAGCTCTTTCAGTCATTCTTATCTCGTACTCAAAAAGCTCTTTGTCCAAAACAGAATCTATCAGACTGGGAACTGCCGCCTTGCTGGCTGTTCCTGAAATCGGATTCATGATGAAAAGTATCTTTTTCTTCATTATATAGTCAAGAGTTTGTAAAATTTAGGCTGCAAAAGTAATAAAAATACCCAAAATAACAAGAAATATCGATTAAAAAAACTATAAAAGTAAACTTTCTTATAAAAAAAGCCGTTTATTGAGTTCTTTTTTGTATCTTTGCACCCTGAAAGTTAGAAAAGTATAAAAAAAGAAAATAAAGTACACCTCTTTAATAATGGGACAATTACAAGAAAGATACAAGAATTATCGTGAACCTCAGAAGTATATGGCTGCCGGTGTGTATCCATATTTCCGCGAGATCACAAGTAAGCAGATGACAGAAGTAACCGACATCGATGGTCATAAAATCCTGATGTTCGGTTCTAATGCTTATCAGGGTTTGACTAACGACCAGCGTGTTATTGATGCAGCAAAGGCTGCGCTCGACAAGTATGGTTCTGGTTGTGCAGGAAGCCGTTTCCTCAATGGTACGCTCGATTTGCACGTGCAGCTCGAAAAGGAGCTTGCTGAGTTTATGGGCAAGGATGAAACTTTGTGTTTCTCTACAGGATTCTCTGTAAACCAGGGTGTTTTGGCTTGCGTAGTAGGTCGTAACGACTATATTATCTGCGATGACCGCGACCACGCAAGTATCGTAGATGGCCGCCGCCTCTCATTCGCTACCCAGCTTCACTACAAGCACAACGATATGGAAGATTTGGAGCGCGTGCTCTCTAAACTCCCTGAGGAGGCTATCAAGCTCATCGTTGTTGACGGTGTGTTCTCTATGGAGGGCGACCTGGCTAACTTGCCTGAAATCGTTAAGCTCAAGCATAAGTACAACTGCTCTATCATGGTAGACGAGGCTCATGGTCTTGGCGTATTCGGCAAGCAGGGTCGTGGTGTATGCGACCACTTCGGTCTGACCGATGAGGTAGACCTCATCATGGGTACATTCTCTAAGAGTCTGGCTTCTATCGGCGGTTTCATCGCATCAGACAAGGATACCATCAACTTCCTCCGTCACAACTGCCGTACTTACATCTTCAGCGCCTCTAACACTCCAGCTGCCACAGCAGCAGCTCTCGAGGCACTCCACATCATTCAGAATGAGCCAGAGCGTTTCGAGAATCTCTGGGATGTAACCAACTATGCCTTGAAGCGTTTCCGCGAGGAAGGTTTCGAGATTGGCGAGACAGAGAGTCCTATCATTCCTCTCTACGTACGCGATGCTGAGAAGACATTCGTTGTTACCAAGATGGCTTACGATGCAGGTGTGTTCATCAACCCTGTTATTCCTCCAGCTTGTGCTCCTCAGGATACATTGGTACGTTTCGCACTCATGGCTACTCATACAAGAGAGCAGGTTGAGCAGGCTGTCCAGATCTTGAAGAAGATTTTCGTAGAAGAGGGAATCATCAAGTAAAATCAGATTTGCCGGTCTTCTCGGTTTTTACGGATTCGGGCAGCCGGTTTCTGATTTAACAGTTCAGCAAGTATGGTTGCGGTTCTTTGCCGCTACTATATATAACAGAACTTTTGCATGTGGTTCAAGTACGGGCTGAAGGCCCAAAAGCTCCTAGCCCAGGGCATCGCCCTGGGTATAATGGCAATCAGCAAGGCGCCCTGTAAGGGCAAAAGCTTTATGTTTTGCCTGGAGTTTTAAAGCTTTTGCCCTTACAGGGCGATAGGCTAGCGCCCGTAATAACCCAGGGCGATGCCCTGGGCTAGGAGCTTCTGCCCTTTCAGGGCGTGTGGTGCAAAACTTGCGAAAGTTCTATATATATAATAAGGTATAAGGGCAATTCCGGATAGGGGTTGCCCTTATTTTGTACCCGGTTTTCAAGGATTTTGCATTTAAATGCATATTTTTTTGAAAAAAGTTAGGTAAAAATTTGGTGGAATCGAAAAAATGTAGTACCTTTGCACTCGCAATTCAGAAATGATGCTTAAAGCAATGCTTAATAGGTATCGTAGAGATGAGTAAGCGGGGTGTAGCGCAGTCCGGTAGCGCGCCTGTTTTGGGAACAGGTGGTCGCAGGTTCGAATCCTGTCGCCCCGACTCTTTTTTCTCTCACTTAAACCTTTAGCAAAGCACAAGCGGGGTGTAGCGCAGTCCGGTAGCGCGCCTGTTTTGGGAACAGGTGGTCGCAGGTTCGAATCCTGTCGCCCCGACACAAGAAAGCTAAGAAGAGTCAAATCTTCTTAGCTTTTTTGCTATATATATAAAAAATTTAAATTTTATAGAATCATGATTATTACGATAGCGCGCCAGTGTGGATGTGGCGCTGTTCGCGTGGGCAAGCTGCTCGCCGAAAAGTATGGTATTCCTTTTTATACCCGTAAGAATTTGATGGAAATGGCTGAACAGAGAGGAGTGCTCGACGAGATGGAGGCTTTCTTCGATGAGCGGCCGGTAGATGAACTGCTCTTCTCGATGTCGTCGCTTGGCGAAACGCAGAGGGCGCTGACAGAAAAACCGCTCCATACACTTGCCGAAATGATAAGCGATGAAGACTGTATCATCATCGGCCGTTGCGGAAACTATATCTTCCGCGAGCGCAAAGATCTGATTTCTGTTTTCCTGAGCGGCAATCTGGAGGCTCGCATCAAGGAAATTCAGGAGGAGAAGGGCTTTTCGTATGATGAGGCTGAGGAGTTTGTAGAGCACACCGAGGATTGCAGAGTGGCTTATCATAAGTATTATACAGGCCTTACCTGGGGAAATGCCGATGATTACGACATCTGTCTGGATACTGTGCGACTGGGCGTAGAAGAGACGGCAAGTCTCATTGAGCAGTACGTTAGCTTGATATAAATTCAAAGTAATTCAACATGAAGTTTTTAATTCAATTTTTGATAATCATAGCGTTCTCCTTTGCGGGGGAATTGCTCCATTTTTTGCTGCCATTGCCTATTCCGGCAAGCATCTATGGCATCATTCTGCTCTTCCTTGCGCTGGAAACAAAACTGATCAAGGTGAAGCATATCCGCGAAACCAGCAGTTTCCTCATTGCCATCATGCCCGTGATGTTTATTCCGGCTGCTGTAGGACTGATTGATTCCTGGCAGGATATCGGTAATGCATGGTTCCAGTATATCGTAGTTACGGTGGTCAGCACCTTCGTCGTGATGGGTGCTTCGGGCTGGATTACGCAGTTGGTAATCAGAAAAGGAAAGGAGGCGAAGAAATGAACCAGTTGTTCCAGGATTCTGTCTTCTTCGGCGTTCTCATCAGTCTGGCTGCCTACGGCATAGGCATGCTGCTGAAGCTGAAGACGGGATGGTCGCTGATGAACCCGCTGCTCATCTCCATCATCCTCGTCATCATCACGCTCCTGCTGACGGGCGTAGATTACAAGACCTATTCGGCGGGCGCCAACAGCATCAGCTATCTGCTCACACCAGCCACCATCTGTCTGGCTGTGCCACTTTATCAGCAGGTTGAGCTTCTGAAGAAGAATTATCGGGCTGTGCTGATCGGCATTGTTTCGGGCGTGCTGGCGAGTCTCTGCTCCGTGCTCATTCTCGCCCTCATCTTCCATTTCGACCATGCGTCCTACGTTACCTTCCTGCCTAAGAGCATCACTACCGCCATCGGTATCGGTGTTTCTGAGGAGTTGGGCGGTCATGTTTCGGTTTCGGTGGTTGTCATCATCGTAACGGGTGTGCTGGGCAACATCTTTGCCGAGAAGTTCCTGAAGCTTCTCTCCATCAAAGAGCCTATTGCCAAAGGTATTGCCATCGGCTGTTCTGCCCATGCGCTGGGTACGGCAAAGGCGATGGAAATGGGTACCATAGAGGGAGCCATGAGCAGTCTGAGCATCGTGGTTTGCGGTGTGATGACGGTTGTAGGCTCATCCATCTTTGCTCTGTTTATGTAGAGGCAGATACAATAATATTTCCCTTTTTCCGTTTTTATAGATATGAAACGGAAAAAGGGATTTTTGTATATAATGGGTGTAGGGATGGCGATGAGCGCCCTGCTTGCCAGTTGTGCCGACGATGAGAGTTTCTCAACGTCGAGGGGAGATGTGCTCTCGTTTTCGGTAGATACGCTGAAGATGGACACCACCTTCTCGAATGTGCCTACGCCTACCCGAAGCTTCTGGGTTTACAACCATATGGGCAAGGCTCTGCGCTGCCAGTCGGTGCGTCTGGAAAATGGTAACCAGAAGGGCTACCGGGTGAATGTTGACGGCTCTTATCTGGGCACCGAAGCGGGATTCCAGACGCAGAATGTGGAGATCAGGAAGGGTGACAGCATACGTGTGTTCGTAGAACTGACTTCGGCGATGCAGAACAGCGAAGAACCGCAGCTGGTGAGCGATAACCTGGTGTTTGCGCTGGAAAGCGGCGTGGAGCAGAAGGTGAACCTGAGGGCGTTTTCATGGGATGCGATGAAACTCAATTCGCTTGAGGTGAAGCAGGACCAGCTGCTGGAGAGCACGCTGCCGGTAGTGGTTTATGGCGGCATCAGGGTTGATGAGGCGGCTACGCTGACCATTGCTCCGGGCACCCAACTCTATTTCCACGAGAATGCGGGTTTGCAGGTGTTCGGGTCGCTGAAGATTGAGGGCGAGAAGGACAGGGAAGTGGTGATGCGGGGCGACCGGCTTGACCACATGTTCGATTATCTGCCTTATGACCGCACACCGGGACAATGGCAGGGAATCAGACTGATGTCTTCGGCTCATGACTGCAGGATTTCGTTTGCTGATATTCATAGTGCCTACGATGCCGTGATGGTAGAACCGGGCGATGCTACGAAGCAGAAGCTGCTCATCGAGAACGCTACGATTCATAACAGTCAGGGCTACGGTGTGAGGATTGATTCTGCCAAGGTGCAGATTTATAACTCGCAGATAACCAACTGTCTGAACCATCCGCTCTATGTTGAGGGTGGCGATGTTGAGGTAAACGGCTGCACCATAGCCCAGTTCTATCCGTTTGACGGGCGCCGCGAGTCTGCCATCGGTTTTGCCTCTCCGCTGCCTCGTTTCGAGGTGAGAAATTCGCTCGTAACGGGCTATCATGATGATGAGGTGGTCTGGGAGGCTCCGAAAGAGGAGGATGCCTTCAATTTCCTCTTCGACCATTGTGTGTTGCGCACGGAGAAGCTGGAGACGGACGACAGTCTGAAGTTCACCCATGTGGTTTATGAGGACATCAAGGATACGACGGTGTTTGCCGAGAAGCATTTCCGCCTTTTCGACACCGACAATCTGAAGTATGATTTCCATCTGCGCAAGGAGTCGGCAGCAATAGGTAAGGCAGATGCCGAAACCCTGCCTGCAACCGACCGTGATGGTTTGCCGAGAAAGAAAGAGCAGCCTGCCGCAGGATGCTTTGAGTATAGGGAGGAATAATGATTATAAGACGAAATAATGACTGAACTTTCGAATTTTTTCGCCACACGCCCTGAAAGGGCAGAAGCTCCTAGCCCAGGGCATCGCCCTGGGTAATTACGGACGCAAACCTGTCGCCCTGTAAGGGCAAAAGCTTTAAAATACCGGAATTAATAAAGCTTTTGCCCTTACAGGGCGACTTGCTGATTGCTATTACACCCAGGGCGTTGCCCTGGGCTAGGAGCTTCTGCCCTTTCAGGGCGTGCTGCTTCTTGAACTTTGGTTCTTTACCTTTCTTATTCCTTCATGTTTGAATCTACGAATCTTATTCCTTCATGTTCGAATCTACGAAGCTGAAGGGGAGAAGGTCTTTGATGCTGTCGAAGCAGTAGATGCCGTTCTCGCCATAGAGCAGGATGCGTACGGGGCGCTGGTAGCGGTCTTCCATCTCCAGTATCACCTGGCGGCAGGCTCCGCATGGCGAGATAGGCGACTTGAGGAAACCATTCCCGTTTCTCGCTGCTATGGCGAGCGTCAGGATAGGCTGGTCGGGATAGTTGCTCTGGGCACCGAAGATGGCGCTGCGCTCGGCACAGAGTCCCGACGGGAAGGCGGCGTTCTCCTGGTTGGCTCCAATCACTATTCTGCCGTCGCCCAAGAGCAGGGCTGCTCCCACATAGAAGTGGCTGTAGTTAGCATACGCATTGCTGGTGGCAGCCTTCGCCCTGTTTACGAGCTCCTGCTCCTGCTGGCTCAACTCTGAGAGCTGAACCACCATGTATCTGATGTTTAGGTTTTGCTCTTTCATAGATATAATGTTTTTATGATTTCTTTATTTCGTGTAGAAGTCGATGATGTCCTGCAGCGCCTTCTTGCATACAGCACAGAATTCCGGCGTTTCGTTGATGCGCATACGGCAGTCCTGCACACCGCGGTAAACGCCCTTCAAGCTGTATCCGGCACCTTCGAAGACACCCACCTTGCTCACCGCCTCCTTCTCTTTCTTTGAGAGCGGAGTAGGAATCTTGGTCTTCTTGTCTATCATGTTCTCCCATTTTCCGTGGAAATCGGCAAGGGTAGTGATGTTCTTCTCCCAAGGCTCTACATCGTGAGGATACATCGGTATCTGCTCCTGCTCGTAGGCGTATTCATCGGCAAGTCCGGCAAAGGAATGGCCAAACTCATGTACCACTACCGGCTTGAACCATTTCTGGTGGCAGGTGGTGAGATTGTATGAATTGAGGATGCCGCCACCGCCATACTTATCCGAATTTACCAGCACGATGATGTGCTCGTAAGGGGTACCTGCCAGCCAGTTGTGCAGGTCTTTGAGATGCAGGGTGGTAAGGTAGCGGTCGCTGTAGAAGGTGTCGAAATGAGAGCTGAGGGCGGTCTCGTGCCAGATGCCCTGGGCTGGGATGCTAGGTCCGCTCTGCTTGGATGGCGATTTTACGGCCACGATGTTGAAGCGGTCTCTCATGCTCTTGAAGGGTTCGTGGGCGAAGATGGCCTCTGTAGCCTCCTGCGCATCTTTCAGGAAGACAGGCATCTCTGCATCGGTATAGCCTTCAGCCACGTATGCGATGTGGATGCATCGGGTGGTGTCGGCAGCCTGCTGCAGGGTGACGTATGGTGTAGGCTTGTTGCCTTTCTGATGAATCAGAATGTCTTTCGGTGCTACCTGGTGGGTGAGCGTGGTGGTTATCTCGCGGCGGTTGTTGCGCAGGTCGAGGGTGATGTCTACGGTATCTTTCGGCATCGGAACGAGGAATACGTTCTCGAAGCTCTGCGTGTTCTTCTCTGCCTCTGGATAGGAGAGCCATTCCTGGAAGAGGGTGGAGAAGGAGTTGCGGTAGATGATTTTGCCCGAGCGGTGGTCGCGTACGGTTATCTGTCCGTTGCCCTCTACCGGGAGTTCGGCCAGTCGCTGCCGTTTGCCGTACCAGCGTGGCATTACGTTGAGTTCGTCTACGGCTATCATCTGCTGCTTCTGGTTGCCGGCAAAGGTATAGTCTATCCGCAGCGTCTTGTCTGTGAAATAGTCGTCAAAGTTTTGCGCCTTTATTGTGTCGGGCGCCATCAGCATCGCCATGGCGGCGAGGGATAATATCATTCTCTTCATTGTATTTTCATTTAAAATTCACATTCACATTCACATTTCAATTATCTCATTCAAGTTTCGCAAGTGAGGGAATTGATAGAAGTTAAAGAAGTTATCACTCCCTACGGTCGTTCGGGAAGTGAAGAGACAATAGTCTTCTTTCGTAAAACGTAGGACATTTGTCCCTTAACTTCCCTCTAACTTCCCTTAACTTCCCCACATACGAAAGTTCAGTTATCTCACCCTCAGCCTTGTTCCTACGCTTACCGGGATGTTAGGGTCGAGATGGTTCATCTTGTAGAGTTTCTCCAGTCGGATGCCATACTTCTGCGAGATGGCGTACATGCTTTCGCCCGGCTGTATCACGTGAGGGCGCTTCTTATACTGCTTAGGTGCCTTGGAGCGTTTCTTCTTCAGATAGATGATGTCGCCCTTGTGCAGCACGGCGTGCTTGTCACGCTCGTTGTAGCGAGCCAGTTTGCGCCAGCTGATGCCCACCTCCTTGCCTATGCTCTTGAAGGTGTCGCCTTCGCGGGCATGGAGATAGTAATTCTTGTTGAAGATATGGATAGGGTGCAGCAATCCTTCGGCGTTTACAGGCTGGTCGGTACCGCTGTGGGTAGCCATGAAGCGGTCGTAGCGCTTGGCCTTGTCATACTGGTTGAGCTTGTAGAGCTCTATAATCTGTATCAGCTTGCTGGCATACTGCGGGTTGGTGGCGTAGCCGCAGGCTTTCAGTCCGCGAGCCCATCCCTTGTAGTCGTGCTGCGAGAGTTCGAAGAGGCGTGCGTAGCGTGGCTGGCGCGCCAGAAACTTGCTGTGGTCTTCGTAGCTGTCTCTTGCGTCCTGGTATACGCGGAAGCATTCGCCCCGGGCATCATCGTCATGGTACTGGGTTGGTCCCGTCCAGTTGTGACATTTTATGCCGAAGTGGTTGTTGCCCTGACGTACGAGGTCACTCCTTCCTGCCGCACTCTCAAACAGTCCCTGTGCTAGGGTGATGCTGGCTGGAATGCGGTAACGGAGCATCTGCTCGATGGCAAGATCCTTATACTGGTTGATATATGTCTGATAGGCCTGGTTCCACTTCAGCTGTGCGCCCATCGGGAGGCAGCAGAGCAGAGCGAGCCCTAAAATGTTTGCTTTTAGATGATTCATTTTGCAAAAATATAAAAAAAAACGGATAAATCGCGGTTTATTACAAAATTTTTAATATCTTTGCACAAAATATTGCATATTGAACTTTCGCATGTGGCTTAAGTACGGGCTGAAGGCCCAAAAGCTCCAGAAGCAGCACGCCCTGAAAGGGCAGAAGCTCCTAGCCCAGGGCATCGCCCTGGGTATAATAGCAATCAGCAAGGCGCCCTGTAAGGGCAAAAGCTTTGTAAATTGCCTGGTACTTGAAAGCTTTTGCCCTTACAGGGCGACAGGTTTGCGTCCGTAATAACCCAGGGCGATGCCCTGGGCTAAGAGCTTCTGCCCTTTCAGGGCGTGTGGGGGTAAAACTTGCGAAAGTTCAGTGACATACAAATGCAGGGAGCTATCTGTCTCTTCTGAGAGAAACTGACTTGTTTTGTAGAAATAATGATTTTAATAATGAAAACTCGTACAAAAGTAATTATAGCTATCGGCTCTAACAGAAATCAGGAGGAGAATGTGTTGAAGGCGCATGAACATCTGAGTTGTATGTTCAGGAACAGCCTTTTCGGTCCGCGCATGTGGACTGAGCCTATCGGACTGGAGAATTCAGACAAGTTCCTGAATCAGGTGATGTTGGGGGAGACCATCTGCTCTAAGAAGTCTGTGCTTGCCGCGCTGCGGAGTGTGGAGCAGAGATGCGGACGCAGAATCCGTGGTCCTTATCGTAAGGTAGATGTTCCGCTGGATCTCGACCTTCTGCTCTATGGCGATGAGAAATTGCACGAGAGCGAGTGGGAGCGTGATTATATTCAGAGTTCTATCAGCTACCTCGAAGAGAAGGATGCTAAGAGGGATAGGAAATATTTAAGATAGGAAAATCCGTGTAATCCGTGCATGAAAAAATAAACGGGAAACCCGAATCTGGTATGTAGATTTACAATACCGGATTCGGGTTTTCTGTTGTAAGATTGAGTTCTATCACTCTTCCTTCTTTCAGCGACTTCTGCACGTTGATGATGCGCTGGTTGCTGCTGCCCCTGAAGAAGAGGTCTTCATCGCGCAATTCCTGTACGAAGGGGCCGTCTACCAATACATCGATTTGGCGGAGGAGTTCCAGCTGCTCGGGATTCTTCACGAGGTTTTCGAAGAGATAGCCCGTAAAGCACCAGATGCTCTTGCTGCTCTGCTCCCTGATGGCGCGCGCCAGCTCGGCAAAGCCCTTTGCCTGAAACATAGGGTCGCCGCCCGAGAAGGTGACGTTGGCGAAGGGGTCGCTCATGATTTCCTTCATCAGCTCGTCGGTAGAGGTCATCGTGCCATGGCTGATGTCCCACGACTGCGGATTATGGCAGCCCGGACAATGGTTGGGGCATCCCGCACAATAAATGGATGTGCGGAAGCCCGGACCGTCTACCATCGTATCATGTACGATGCTTAATACGCTAATCATTAATCACTAATCACTAATCACTACTTTTTTCCTCCGATATGGGTTACTCGGTCGTGGAGCTCGGCAAGCTTGCCGCTGTTCCAGCGGTCTGTAGTACCTACCAGATAACCGGTGATGCGCTGCAGCTTGTCTATGTGGTGGCTGCCGCACTTAGGACAAACCTCGAGGTGGGCGTCAGCATTCTCGTAGCCGCAGTCGAGACAGCGGTTGCGGTTGTGGTTTACTGAGCCGTAACCCATGTTGTACTTATCCATCATGTCTACCACGCTCTCGATAACAGAAGGGTTGTGGGTAGCATCGCCGTCAATCTCTACATAGAAGATGTGGCCGCCACGGGTCAGGTCGTGGTATGGAGCCTCGATCTGTGCCTTCTTCAGGGCTGTACACTTATAGTATACAGGCACGTGGTTAGAGTTGGTATAATAGTCGCGGTCTGTAACGCCAGGGATGACGCCAAACTGCTTTCTGTCCTTCTTAGTGAACTTACCGCTCAATCCCTCGGCTGGAGTAGCCAGAATAGAGTAGTTGTGATGATACTGCTCGCTGAACTCGTTGGCACGGTCGCGCATGTAGGTAACAATCTTCAGTCCCAGCTCCTGTGCCTTCTCGCTCTCGCCGTGGTGCTTGCCGATGAGGGCAACCAGGCATTCTGCCAATCCGATGAAGCCGATACCCAGGGTTCCGTGGTTGATGACGCTCTCGATGGTCTCTTCCGGCTTCAGGTTTTCTGCGCCTACCCAGAGATACTTCATGAGCAGAGGGAACTGCTTGGCCATCGCCGTCTTCTGGAACTGGAAGCGCTCGTCGAGCTGCTTGGCTGTGATGTCGAGGATATTGTCGAGCTTGGCAAAGAACATGTCGATGCGCTGCTTTTCGTTTTCGATGCCCATGCACTCGATGGCGAGCTTCACGATGTTGATGGTAGAGAAGCTCAGGTTACCGCGGGCGATGCTGGTCTTCTCGCCCCAGCGGTCTTCGAACACGCGGGTACGGCAGCCCATGGTTGCAATCTCCCACTTGTAGCGCTCCGGATCATCAGCACGCCACTTCTCGTTCTGGTTGAAGGTGGCGTCGAGGTTCAGGAAGTTAGGGAAGAAACGGCGGGCTGTTACCTTGCACGCCAGCTTGTAGAGGTCGTAGTTTCTGTCCTCAGGCAGATAGTTTACGCCTCTCTTCTTCTTCCATATCTGGATAGGGAAGATGGCTGTTTCGCCATTGCCTACGCCCTGATAGGTGCTCTGCAGGATTTCGCGCATGATGCAGCGGCCCTCGGCGCTGGTATCGGTACCGTAGTTGATGCTTGAGAATACTACCTGGTTACCGCCGCGGCTGTGGATGGTGTTCATGTTGTGGATGAATGCCTCCATCGCCTGATGCACGCGGTTCACGGTCTTGTTGATGGCGTGCTGCTCCAGGCGTTCGCGGCCCTGCAGTCCGTCGAGCGGTTTCTCTATGTAGTCGTCGATAGGCGCATCATAGAGGTTGCTCAGGTCTTCGCCTGTCAGCTTCTCCAGGTTCTTCACCTCTTCCTGGTACGACATGCGTACGTATGGTGCCAGATAGAAGTCGAAGGCTGGGATGGCCTGACCGCCGTGCATCTCGTTCTGGCAGGTCTCGAGAGAGATACAAGCCAGCACGGCTGCGGTCTCGATGCGCTTGGCAGGACGGCTTGAACCGTGACCGGCTGTGAATCCGTGGTTCAGAATCACGTCGAGCGGATGCTGCACGCAGGTGAGACTCTTGGTTGGGTAATAGTCCTTATCGTGAATATGCATATAGTTGTGCATGACAGCGTCGCGTACATCCTCAGAGAGGAGGTAGTCGTCGACGAATGGTTTAGTGGTTTCTGAAGCGAACTTCATCATCATGCCGGCTGGTGTGTCGGCATTCATGTTGGCGTTTTCGCGGGTGATGTCGTTGTTCTTGGCATTGACGATGCTCATGAACACGTCGCGTGTCTTCGCCTTGCGGGCGATGTTACGCTGGTTACGGTATGCGATATACTTCTGGGCAACATCTTTGCGGGCACTCTTCATGAGTTCCAGCTCGATGGCGTCCTGAATGGCCTCAACGCTCATCTGGCTCTTGCCGCGATAAGAGATGTGGTCGGTTATCTGCTCGATAAGAGTGGTATCTTCACCCTTGTCGGTATGCAACATGGCCTTGCGAATGGCTGCCATTATTTTCTGTTCGTTGAATCCAACGATGCGTCCGTCACGCTTTACTACTGTCTGGATCATTTTAGTATTACTTTTACGATTGATGTTTAAATTACTTAGTATTAAGTCATTATGACTTGAAGAGGTGGATAGATACCTCCTTTTGACATTGCAAAGATATAAAATATTTCTGAAAGTAATTGCTTTTGGACAACTTTTTTATAGTTAAAAAATATTAAGTCGCTGATAATCAGGCGAAAACGAAAAAGTTTTGGAAAACTTTGACAAATTTTTGTTTTCCGAAACGTTTAAGTTGTTATCTATCAGCGTGTTGCGCATTTTGTGCGCTTGTGTGCGTTTTCCCCTTGTTGTCTGTGCTTTGTGACAGAATGGAGAAAGCAAATCGCCGCAACGCCCATGTATAGGGCATTGCGGCGATTCGGGGGTGATTATTTTGCTTGTCGCTTATAGTCGAGCGCAGCTCCGATGGCGGTGCAGAATTCCGAGTATTTCGGTATTCTGAACCTCACTCCGTAGAGCTTCTCCATGGCTGGGAACACCTCGCGGCATTGCGGCAGCAGGGTGAGGTTGCCGATGAGCACGAAATCCTTGATGCCCGATTCGAGCGATGAGAGGATGGTAGCCGAACCTATCGACTGCAGCACCATCCAGATGAGTCCCATGGCGATGTCTTCGCGCGAAGCGTTGGCCTTGGCGTTGCTGAAGAGCGATGCGGTGGCGTTCATCGGGAGTCCGGGCAGAGGCTTGGCGCTGATGTCGCCTATCAGCAGGTTTATCTTGCTCACGTCGCCGTCTTTGGCGAGTTTGATGATCTGCTTGATGTCATCGGTCTTGAGCATGATGCGGCTCAGTCCTGCCAGGGTTCCGCCGCCTATGCCGATGCCTCCGATGTGCCTTATCTCGTTGTCATCGCATTTTACGAGCGATGTACCGGTTCCCATGCTCACCACGATCATGCGGTCGAGCTTGCTCTCGTATCGGGCGCCCAGTCCGTCGGCCACGAACTCCTCGCTCTTCGAGGTAGGCAGTCCGTAGATGGGCTCGTCGATATAGGCAGAACCTACGCCTGTGAGCATCACCTGTTCTACATCGCTCAGCGCAATCTTGTTGTCGTGAAGATACTTGCCGAAGGCTCCGTAGAGCGAGGTGATAGGGTCGGTGGCCTTGATGCGGATGGGGCTTACCACCACGCCGCTATCATCGATGCCCACAATCTTGGTCGTAGAGATGCCTACGTCGATTCCTATAACAATCTTTTTCATTCCTTTATATATATAATAATGTGTATTTTCGCAGATGATGCCCCTCTAGAGCACGCCCATCTTGCAGAAGGTGATGAGCACGGCGTAGCCCACTATCATGCTCAGGATGCCCACCGTGAGTCCTGCCTTCACCATGTCGGTCTGCTGGATGAGGCCGGTAGAGTAGGCGATGGCGTTAGGAGGGGTTGAGATAGGCAGCGACATGGCGCAGCTGGCCGATACCGCTACTCCGATGAGGATGGTAGAGGTGCCGCCGATGGTGTTGAGCTTGTCGCCCATGCCGGCACATACCACCGTGAGGATAGGGATGAGCAGGGCGGCGGTGGCGGTGTTGGAGATGAAGTTACTCAGGATGAAGCATACCAGTCCGGATACGGTCATGATGACCAGCGGATTGAATTCTGCAAACGGAATGCTCTTTACGGCTGCCTCGGCCAGACCGGTGTCGTTCATCGCCAATCCGAGGGCGAATCCGCCTGCCACCATCCAGATGACAGCCCAGTCAATCTCCTTCAGGTCCTTGGCTGTAACCACTCCCGTAAGGGCGAATATGGCGATAGGGAGCATGGCCACGGTGTTGGCGTTGATGCCCAGCTGCTTGCCGAATATCCAGAGCACGATGGTTGCGAGGAAGGTGACGGCCACTACCGTGGTGCGCCAGTTGTGCTGCATGTTGCCCTCGATGTTGAGCTCGATGGTCTTGGCAGAGAACGGGAACATCTTGCGTATGATGACCCATGCTATCAGGAGCATGATGAGCACCATAGGAGCCATGATCAGCATCCAGTCGCCGAAGCTGAGACCCAGGTTGAGTCCTGCAGGGTCGTTCAATACCTTGAAGGCGAAGGCGTTAGGCGGGGTTCCGATAGGGGTTCCCATACCGCCCAGGTTGGCTCCGATAGGTATGGCCATGGTGAGCGCCACGCGGCCCTTGCCCGAAGGTGGCAATGATTTGAACACCGGTGTGAGGAAGGTGAGCATCATGGCGGCGGTGGCTGTATTTGAGATGAACATCGAGAAGATGCCGGTGATGAGCATGAAGCCCAGCAGCACGTTCTCAGAACGCTTGCCGAATGGCGCAATCAGGGTCTTCGCCATCATCACGTCGAGTCCGCTCTTGGTAGCGGCTATGGCGAGTACGAAACCGCCCAGGAAGAGGATGATGGTAGGGTCGGCGAAGCACGCCATCACACCCTGATAGTCGAGCAGCTTGCCCATCTCAGCCTCCGAGCCTTGCATGATCTTAAAGGCGGAGTCGCTGGCGAAGAACAGCAGCACGAAGATGATCACTACGCTGGTTGCCCATGCCGGTATGGTCTCGGTGAGCCAGAGCATCACGGCCATGACGAAGATGGCGATGACGCGCTGCTGCACGATGGTTAGCCCCTCGATGCCGAAGCTGTCGATGGGCAGGTTCCAGACGATAACGGTAAGCAGAGCCGTTATGAGAAACAGCAATGCTTTCTTGCGATTAAAATCGCCATTCAATACTTTCTTTACAGTTTCTTGCATTATCTTTCTGTCTTAAGGATTATTTTCTTGCAAAAATACGTGTTTTTTTTGTATTTAGCAAGTTTTTTTGCAGAAATAGTGAAAAAAATGCCGAAAAATGTTGTTGTTTCAAGAAAAAATGCTATATTTGCAGTGGATTTACCGATAACGGCTATCGGTGATGCCGAAAACTTGGAGCACCCGGAAGGGTGATTCAGCGAACCTGATAATGTCTAATCAATTAAAAGGAGATAAGGAAATGAACAAGTCTGTAGTATTTATTATCATCCTGCTCGTGATAGTTCTCTCTATCATCGTATCGCAGTACTTCCACAAGCGTCA
The DNA here is from genome assembly GCF_025151535.1 of Segatella copri DSM 18205. Taxonomy (NCBI): domain Bacteria; kingdom Pseudomonadati; phylum Bacteroidota; class Bacteroidia; order Bacteroidales; family Prevotellaceae; genus Segatella; species Segatella copri. The sequence goes on along the minus strand of NZ_CP102288.1, from coordinate 1,487,597 downwards.
CCATGAATATAAGATGGCAGACATCGAGAAGGCTATCCGCAAGGCTTATCCTAAGGGTGTAGGCTCGATAAGCAAGGAAGAACTGGTAACAGCTGTGAAGAAATACTTCCACTGTTCGGCGAAGGAGGCTCATTATATAATAGGTGTAGCCCGCCGCAAGAAGCTGGTTGATATTGCTGCAGAATATGTTACTATCATGTTTTGAAATGAGATAAAAGCTTTAAATATGCTTTAGCCGTGAGGCTAGGATTGGATTTAGAAAAAGTATTATTTCTTTAAGGCACAAAGGATTGTTAGCGACATGCTGATTTTGTAAGGGGTTATGTGGGTTAGCATGTTGTGTTCTGGACGTCTGGTATGGTACATTGCGTAAATAATTTAACTGCCAGACAAAGTTTACCCTCCCTAGGACTTTTTAAGACCTGGGGAGGGTTTTACTTTTTCAGGCTCAGCACCTTTTATTCAAGTCCATCGCCGCCGGTTCCGCCAGTAGAATCGCCGCCCGATGGGGTGTCGCCTCCGGATGGATTCTCGCCTCCGGATGGATTCTCGCCGTCGGATGGGGTAGTAGGAGGCGTATCGGTAGAGGTAACCTGCTTCACCACCTTGCCGTTTCGGTCGTAGCAGGTGATGTTGACAGAGGTCTCTTCGAGTTCCTTCTTGATGTCGGGGTTAGGCACGAAGATGATGTATCGGCGGGTGATGAGGTTGGCGCTCACCTTGTTCACATCCTCTACGGCGGTAGAGTTAAGACCGAATCGGAGGCTGCCCAGTCCTGGCACAGCCACGCTGTGGCCCTCGGTGGCCCATGCAGCAATCACTTCGCCGATGGCCGACCATCCGGCGTTGATCACCGCCTTAGGCAATCCGCTGCGAACGGCAGCTTCTTCTATCACTTTCGTGGCGTTGAGCTGGCTGTAGAGTTCAGCCTGCATCACGAATGCCCACTTTTGCTTACCTTTTTCGAACGCTACGTTGCGCTCAATAGCTTTTACTTTAATACCCATAATTCAAATCGTTTTTTTAATGGTTAAACAAATCAGTCTACATGCAGCTGGTAACGCCGAGCGTGGTGCCTACGGCAGTAAGTATGGCGATAATTACCTGCAAGATAGTTTTCCAAACTTCCTTTTTCATTTTCTTTTTTCCTTTCTTTTTTTAATGGTTCAACATTTAGAAAGAGATTGGGCAGGTGTGCACCCCTGTCGTTTTCCCCTCCGTTTTCTAGTGGTTAATTTCCCATTTGCCGTTCTTTATGAATGACAGTGCAAAGATACAAAAAAAATCGCCAAAATGCAATAGTTGTCCCGAATCACGTGCATCCTTGTCCCGAATCACGTGCATTCCTCTCGGAGGGGAGGGAGATGATCATGTCGGAATTCGGAAAAGTCTATGCCAATTACCTCAGCATCCTGCAGCTGATAGCCGGTGGAATGACTACCCAAAACCAGATAGATACGATTATCGGCAAGAATACGGGTACGTATCTGAAGAACCTGGATGAAGACTACAGCTATGTGAGCAAGCTGCATCCTCTGTTCAGCAAGCCTGGTGGCAGAAACGTGAAATGGTGCATCGAGGACAGTTTCCTGCGTTTCTGGTTCCGCTTTGTCCTGCCTAATCAGGCATTGGTAGAGATGGAGCGCAACGACCTGCTTCTGGAAATCGTTCTTCGTGATTATAACGATTATACGGGAGCCGTACTGGAGCAGTATTTCCGTCAGAAGATAAGTGAGGAAGACCGTGTAACCCGGGTGGGCAGATATTGGGACCGGAAGGGTCTGAACGAGATAGATATCATTGCGTTGAACGAGATAGACAAGACGGCTCTTGTGGCAGAGGTGAAGCGCAATGCAGCCCGATATGATTCCCGCCTGCTTGAGCAGAAGTATCAATCTATCCAGTCTCATTTCGGTGGATACAAGGATGTGAAGCTCCTCGGCCTCTCGATGGCGGATATGTAGCGTGGGGGCAGAAACTGCGTGGCGACGCAGCCAGGGCTACGTCGCCACGTATCGCCCGCTGCGTCGGGACGTAATCTCGGCTGCGTCGGGACGCAGTTTGGGGGAGGTAGGCTGATAACAAAAATAACAAAAGTAACAAAAATAACAGGTAACTTTCACTGGAAAGTAGATGTTGATAGTATATTTTCTCTATATATAATAAGGTACGCGCGCGTAGCTACTACTTCTTAATATTATTATTACTATAAAATAGGAAAACGTAAAAAGTTACTTGTTACTTTTGTTATTTTTGTTATTTTAAAAAAAACGAAGCAGCGAATGCAGAGGTTTGGTTTATATCTGAAATTTGTAATAATCTTCTAGATTTATTCTTTGATTTCATTTCTTTTTTGTACCTTTGTATTGTGAATTTTAATGATTTCAATTATAAATATTAAGAAATGGAAGAAACAACTAGCTATTATATCTATAGACTTACATTAAAGTCTTTTTTGAGCGAAATGTCGGGTCAGGTATCTGAATCTGTTCTCGAGCAGATAGGTGATTATATATTAAAGCATTTGCTGGATATTACGTTTGTTGATGGTAATGGTGAAAATACCACTACATTTGGTGATTTCGTATTTGGCAAAATGGGCTATGTCACTATAGAGAGAAAAGTGAGTCGCAAGCATGATAAAAAGGACTGTAAGGAGCAAGACCTGGTTGATGAATACCCAGATTTTAATCTGCTGGTAGATGTGCGCAACGTTAAGAAAGGAGATGTTGTTTTAGCCATAGAATATCAGAGAAAGTGTTTTGTGAACATAGATACGGTACGTAAGGGGCTTGAAAAACATTTTCAAAGTGTAATTGGTCAGCTGTTTGCTGTAGACGTTACATTGCGACAAATATCATCTTCAGAGAAATTTTGGAAGTGTTTGGAAGAAAAGGTGAATAAAGGTAAACCTTTGAAAACAATCCGCCTGGAAATCAATGAATTGCAGGAAGGTGAACTCTTGCAGGGCCTGGATGCTGAAAAAAGTACGGTTATTGCAGCTTTGTTAGATATGCTTATGGATATGGGAGCGGACGACGGAACTTTTTCATTCAATGCGAAACCAGACAAGGCGTTGAAATTGCAAAGAGCCAAGTATCATCTTGGTATGATAGTAGCCTTATCCTGTAAAAAGGGATTTGTTGTGAAGGCGAAATTTGCTGATGAGCATAATTGGGTAAGTTCTGAAGTATCGGCTCCAGTTATTTTCAAACTGGATAAGAAACTGGTATACAAACCTGATGATAATGATGAGAAGAAAGCGGAAATCTACAAGTGGCAAGTGAAGAATCTTACTGAGTGGTTTGATCATATCGCCCAAGAACTTGATAAAATAGAAATGGAGAAAGAAAATGAACAAACTAGAAGTATCGCAAAGAGATAAAGTGAGGAGCTTGTATGGCGAAAACCCACTATATAGGATGATAGAACGGCTTGCGGATCAATACTCACTTCCACCTTATCACTTGAAAATGCATCCCGAAGATATATTTCAGGCTGTAATGGGGTGGATAGATAGCATCCGTACCGAGCCTGATAATGATAAAATGATACGACTGATAGACCAGTCGTGGAACAGACAATGGAGAACCTTGAGTGATATTGGTGAGAGAGCAAGATGCGAATGCTCAGACCAGGAGTTGGAAGAAACTACATGCATGATGTTACTCTGGTTGCATAAATGTCTGGTCTTGCTATGTGATGAGCAGGTTCATGGTAATTTGTGGTATCATAAGTGTGCAGAAAAACTGGTTTTGCAGATGATGAGCCATTCTTATGTTTGGATGGATGTCAATAAAACAGTATTCAAGGGATGGAATCTTATGGAAACTGTTGATGAACTGAAAGATTGGCTCATCCAATACGTAGACTCATCTGCTACTCCAATTACTACTGTAGAGGGGGAACTGGTATTACAGGATACGAGCTGTTTTATCTTTCCTCCCAATGGTGAATATGACCCTAAAATGTATACACCTCAAGCTCAGAAAATATGGAGAAAGCTGGTAGAGAAAAAATGGTGTGCGAAACAGGATTCCATGCTTGTCTGGAAAAATACGAATAAATCGTTTGGATTCATGGTGAAAATTGTTGCTCATCATTTAAATATCTACGACCCTACTAAAAAAGGCGTAATAGCATGGAGTGCATTTCAGAAGGTATTTATGGGATTGGAAGACTCTACTTTTAGGCAAGTCAGGAATAGTGCAAGTAAACTAGACTTAACGACAAAGTCTTCTTCATGGCCTGAAGCAGCTCAAGATATCAGGTTGTTGGTGAAATCTGTTTGAGAAAGAGAGGGTGATATTGTGATAGCTGTATGATAGAATCTTTTTTCTTATAATGATTTTGTGATGTAAAAAGTACTGATAATTAATAAGTTATAACAGAAAGAGAGGTGTGATATCATGTGATATCCACCTCTCTTTCTGCGTATTTATTACTACCTTCGCATCATCAAAATAATTAAAATGAATATGAAAAAGAAAAATGATTCTCTGCAGCAATCGAAGTCACAGACATCTTTTGTTGCCCAGCCAGACGATGTAACCCAGGCTGGAAACCAATCAGAGGTTGCATTATTAAATAATGAGGAACAGGAAGAAGAGACAGTTCCCCTTCATCCTCTCATCAATGACAAGGATTATCCGGCAGGAGTGAGAGAGTGGATGATGACGGCACCGGAGGAACTCAAGTTTCCTACTCTTTCCGTAGCTAGTGCTATGCTTGCTGTGTATGCTACTCGTGTGCGCTTGAATTATGTTTACGACAATTCTCTTTCTGCTATTTTGCTACATGTATTAATATGTGGTGAGCAAAGTTCGGGCAAATCATTCGCCCGCTATCTGATGCGCTATCTGATGGAGCCGTTTACCAAGCGTGATAGCGAGCAGAGAGCTGAAGAGCAGAAGTATGCGGAGCTGAAACGTAGGCAGGGCAAGAAAGATGGGAAATTGCCACCTGAGCCAAAGACGGATATCACGCTTTTGCATGAAAATCTGTCTCTCTCTATGCTGATTAAGCGTGCTGATGCGCCAATGAAGTTGTTTGGTTGCCCAAAGACGCTCTTCCAGTTTGCTGATGAGATAGGGGCTATTGTTCAGGCAAGTAAGCGCCAATTCTCTGATATCAAGCAGATTATCAAGACCGGGTATGATTTGGGGTCTGAGTTCGGTCAGGATTATTTGAGCGAAGCGAGTTATTCTGCCGTTGTTGATCTGATGCTTTGTTATGTATATACCGGTACACCTGCTGCCGTGAATCGCTATATGGACAAGGCGGCTATTGAGGGAGGAAATGTTACGAGAACCATATTATGTAATATTGATAATCAGTTGGGTGAGAATCCTCTGATGTTTCATTCTCTTCAGGAAAATCAGGTGGAAAGTATTCATGATATGCTTGAGAAACTGATGGCGCGTTGTTATTCCGAAGATGGAAAGTCGCTTGCCAAGGAATCGCTTCTCGATACGAAATGGCTTGACAGTACGGTGAAAAACTGGTGTGAATCACAGCGGCAGCAAGTTATAAAAACCATGTCGAAGGCGCTTGATGTATTCTATAAGCGAAGTAGTGTGAGCGCATTCCGCATAGCGGCACTTATGCAATACTTATATGAGGTAGAGGGGAAGAAGAATAAAAAAACAATACATCGGCTTGTAAAACAAATTTATTTAGGATGTGCTGATAGAATATTAGACGGTATGCTGGCTAAATGGGGAACTGTGTTCGAGGAAATCAATGCAGATACCCAGATACAGCCATATCAGACTACCAACTATTTTGACGAGTTGCCAAATGAGTTCTCTCGTGACTTTTTAGCAGAATTTTTAAAAAGGAAAGGGCTTCGTACTCCTATAAACATGGTTATTTATAGGTGGAAACACAAAGGTTGGATAATATGTAACGGAAAATCTATGATAAGAAAAAAATAATTAGGATATGATAGATAAAATGTATATTCAGAAGTTGCGCGAGCTCGACATTATGAAGGTGGCTGATGCGCTAGGTATGGGCATCCGCAATAAGCGGGCCCTCTGCATTCATCATGATGATCATCATCCGAGCCTCGCTTTTAATCCGAGAAAGAACAGCTGTCATTGCTATTCCTGCGGATTTTCTGCCGATACTATAGGGCTGGTAATGGAGCGCTTTCAGATGAATTTTTTGGATGCCTGCAAATGGCTGGCTAATCAGTTTGATGTTTATATTGGTGATACAGAGCAGTATAAGTCTCATAACCAGCTCGTTACTGCATCGCAAAGACGACTGGATAGTATTCGCTCTATTTGCGCACAGCGAATGGTAGAACATGGACATGTTGATGCAACATGTTCCAGGGTGGATGTGGAGTATTTTGAACGGCTTTTTGCCCAGATGCATCTTACGGAGAGCGGAGAGCTGTTTCTGCTGGAAAAACGGATGCTCAGCCCAGAGGTGGTAGAGAGGTGTCATATTGTGAGCACGGAAACTAAGGTTTGCATGGGCCGGGTGGGGCAGGGTACGTTTGATGCACCTTCGCTTATCTTTCCATATTTCAACCAGGAAGGAAAACTTGTCTCTGTGCAGAGCAGGTATCTGGGTGAGGAAAAGGAGAAGTCAAGATTCAAGTTTGCTCCAGGGAGCCATCGCATGGTGTACGGATTGGAGCGGCTCAAGGAGTATCCGAAGCAGGAACCTCTTCTTATAACAGAGGGACCGTCTGACTGTTGGACGGCTCTCACATTGGGCTTTCATGCCATCGCTATCCCTTCGGCTACTCTTTTTGACAGTCATTGCCAGCCGCTTCTGGAGGGACGAAATCTTCATATGTTTCCTGATCAGGATGAGGCTGGATTCAACCTTTATTTTGAGTTGAAAAAGTCTTTCCCGCAGTTGAAGTATCATCAGTTGCCCGATGGATGTAAGGATTTGAGCGAGCATTATCTGAAGGTACGGCAGCATGGGAAAACGCTGGAGGAGGCTAGAGCTTGCTTCATCAAGGAAGTTGAATCTGTAAGTATAACAATTTAAACATCTGTATATTATGAAGTTGATTTTGCAGCGTAGAATGTTGATGAATGGTGCCCTGACGGGTACCTTGAGTGTAGAACACCGTAATGAGTATGGCCGCTTGTCGGGCATTGAGAAGATTTGCGATACGATGGAGCGGAAGAACGGGCAGTTGCCTACAGGCGAATACCGGGTGGTGATAGGAAAATGCAGTCGTTTTGCCCGCCAGATGCTTTTCCTCGAACCGATAAGGGATGATTCTTCTTCATCTTCCTCTCTTCCTCTCCCCGAAACCTGCAAGCGTTGCCGCATGGAGCGCAAGAGTCATGAGTTCGGGTGTCTGGAAGAACTTTATGCCCTTCCTTGTCCCATGATGCAGCCGGGCAATGGTCCGTTCCGTCTGCGTCAGGGTGGCATCTTGGTGGGCGAGGCCCATGCGCCCGGGTTCGTACTCAAGAGTCAGGAACGCTTCCTCCAGCTCTTCGACCGCATCAAGAAGGTCATCGCCCGTAAGGGAGAAGTGGTGGTGGAAGTGGGGTAAGGGATACCTTGAATACCATAAGAAAAATGCAGCCTCTCTTTTATATAATCGAGAGGCTGCATTTCTTTGTATTCTCTATTTCTTGATTTCCCAATGTCCACTATATCCACTTCCAACGTATTGTATATGAGGAAGTTTAGCGATATGACGCTTGATGGTCATTGATGTTATTTGTGCCATTTGGGCTAAAATTTCAGTTGTTATATTGGGATTTTTGGCAATTTGAAACTCAATCCATTTATCCAAATCTGAGTCTTGAATACCATCTTGAGTAACATCTTGAGTAACATCTTGAGTAACATCTTGAGTAACATCTTGAGTAACATCATCTCCTTCGATATAATTCACTTCAATATCATGGTGTTCTTCCATCCATTTCATTATGATGTTGGGGAATGTAACAGTGAATTGAGCTCGGTCGGAGTAGAAGCTAGGCAGCATCTTCTCGCTGTAGTAAGGAAGTGCCTTGATGGGGTCGATAATCTTTCTCATACCAGATCCCTTACGTTCCATGTATCCCAATTGTGCAAAGATGTCGGCTATCACAGGGTTGCGTCGTACAGAAGGAATGTCTGCCAAATTCATCTCTTGAATGATACGTCCCTCAGGCATTGCACCTGGGGAGTATATCACCATGCGGTCGTCATACATATCTACATGAATCTCACTGCCCTGTATGAGGTAGTCTCTATGCGCCAAGGCATTGGTCACGACTTCCAAAACACTTCGTTCCAAATATTCGGGAATTTCTATGCGTTGCATCGGTTCCTTATACCACATTTTACGCATATTTCGGCGAATGAATGCCATCGTATCTTCAAGCAAAAGCATCAGGCTGCCGCTAATCTCTGCGCTGTCAAGTGCATCCATTGTGCCAGATGCTTTGGTGTTTCCCTTCCATCTGGTGCAGAAAACCCTGCTTTGACGTAATGGGCATTCATCGGCCATGAGTAAGCCTGCATAGGTGAGTATTCCTTTGGCATCAACCATACCGAAGGAGCGATACAACTTGTTGTCGAAACTTGTTCCGTTCCAGGAATAATAGCGGCTGCGCAGCTTGGTGAAGGCATAGTCGTCTATGTTCTCATCGCTAGGTCGGGCATCAAACGATGAGTTGCGTCCACGCAGCACCAATCACTTGTGCTCGGTAGCTTCAGCCACTACCGATTCATTGCCGATTCTCACGTATGTTTCGAGCATACCATCGCCGATGTAATAATAAGGTGTGTCATCTCCAGCTAATACATGTAGCAAGAGGACTTCCTTGCCGTCGATATCTTCTATTTTTATCAAGGTTTGTGGTAAAGGGTCGATACGTTCTTTTATCTTCTGGCTGATGAATTCCGAGTCCCCCTTCGCATCTTCCAATCCGACAACCGTGTCATTGTCGGCAATGCCAAAGATGAGGCATCCACCAGTTCCATTGGCAAAAGCGCTTACGCTCTTCAGCCAACTCTTAACCTTGCGACGTTCCACTTCCTGTTTCTTGTCGTATTCTGTAGTTTCACCTATGTACTTCTTGATGTCCATATAGATTTTGTTTTATGATGCAAACTTACACAAAAAACTCCGAATAAGCAAGAAAAAACAAGAAAATTGCATCTCGGCGAGAAACTTTTTGTGAAATCATGCAGGATTCTCCCAAACTTTTTGTACTTTTGAAGCGGAATTGGTGTATGCCATTTCCAGACATGTTAGAAAATAAAGAGGCGTTATGCTTATCTTGTAAGTTGGAAACCTGAGAAATTTCGCAATTACATACAAGGAGGGCATAGTGGTTCTCACGCTATAGCGTGGGCTGCTATTTCCATATCTGTATGTAAGGGTTTTCTCAGGACCTCCAACTTAAGACGTGGCATAGTCAGCGCCACGCTTCTTTCATCTATAGAACGACCTTTGGAGGCGACGGAAGGCAAAAATAGAAAAGTTGTATGAGAGTAAGAAGTTTACTACTGACATTGGTGCTTTCCTTATTGGTGGGAAAGTCTTTGGGTGTCTCTTTCACGTTGGATGGCATCACTTATGTTGCCAATGCTGATACCGCCATCATCAAAGGCTATGATGCAATCCCGGAAAATGGCGAGTTGACCTTGGCTTCCACTGTATCTTATGGTGGAAAGGACTATCGTGTCACAACGGTGCAGAATTCTGCCTTTCTTTCTTGCACCGAGCTCAAGAAACTAGTTGTTCCTTCAACCATCAAGTATATCTGGGAAGGAGCCTTCGAGAATTGTGTGAATATGACCCAGCTTGTGTTGAGTGAAGGTGAAGAACGTCTCGATGCTGTAGGTGATGCATTTAAGAATTGTGGCATAGAGGAAGTTTCGATAGGTAGAAATTTGAAGGAAGGCATATTTTGTAATTCAGAATCTTTAGTTACTGTAAAATTGGCAAAAAATGTAACCACAATTCCTTCTTACGCTTTTTCAGGTTGTAAAAAGTTGTCTGCTATAAATTTGGAAAATGTAAAGCGAATAGGAGAAAGTGCTTTTGGGGGCTGTGCTATGCTTAAGGAAGTTAATATCGAAAAGGTTGTAGAAATAGATCGTGAAGCCTTTTATGGTGTAGGAGTAGAAATAATAGAATTACCTGAAACTTTGGAGGATTTGAATTTCTTAAGTTTTGCTTATTGTGAATCTTTAAAACATGTTACTATAAAAAGCAAATTATATGAAATTCCACAATCTTGCTTTATAGGTTGTTCTAATTTAGAATCAGTAGATCTCCCTTTATCATTAAGAAAAATTTGTTATGATGCATTTAAAGAATGTAATAGTTTAAGTCAGGTTTCTTGGGGCAATGTTGAAACAATTCAATCTCATGCTTTTGAGAATGCTGGGTTTGTAGATTTGACCATGCCTGTTTCTTTGAAGAAAATTGATTTTGGTGCTTTTAAAGGCTGTTTAAATTTAAAGAAAGTTGATTTAACTGCATCAAGTATTTTGACTCTTAATGGTTTTTACCGATGTGAATCTTTAAAGCAAGTTCTTTTACCTCAAAAACTACAAGAAATAGAAAATGGGTGTTTTAAGGATTGTTCTGAATTAGAAGAAATAGAATTTCCAACAACTTTAAACAAAATTTCGAGGATGTCTTTCTCCGATATGACAAAACTAAAGGAAATAGATTTTTCTAAGACAATGGTTCATGTTATACCGGATTATTGCTTTTATGGCTGTCAATCATTGGTAAAGGTAATATTGAATGAGGCAACAGATTCTATAGAAAATGGAGCATTCAATGGGTGTTCTGCTTTGTCTGAATTATTGAACTGTTCCAATATAAAAATAGTTTATGCTGATGCTTTTAAAGATACAAAACTTTTTGATGGTGCAACAGATAAAGGTCCTGTTATGGTTGGTTCTGCAATGTATAGGTATAACGGTACTATAGAGGATAAGGAATATACTGTACCTTCAGGTGTGACTTGTTTATGTGATGGAGTCTTCGCTAATTTTAATTTTCAAGCCATAAAATTGAATGACGGCTTGCTGTACATCGGAGATAGAGCGTTTGATAATTGTACAAATTTAGTATCTTTAAGTATCCCGGGTTCTGTTAATTATGTAGGCGGAAGTGCAAATTGTAAAAGTTTGACAGCTTTTACTGTACAAACTGGCGATGGGCAACTTTCTTTGGGTGAATTTAGTGGTTCTCCTATAAAGAAACTGACCTTAAAACGCAATTTGACTTCAAGTTGTAATTGGATGCCAAAATTAGAAAGTTTAATCATAGGTAAAGAAGTCAAAACTTTATGGGGAAATAGTTTCGAGTCTAGTGAAAATCTAGTAAATTTAGAACTTTTAGATTCTGACAAAAAACTATCTTTAGGTACACTTCCTATCAATCATGTACAATCTCTTTATTTAGGAAGAAATATATGTGATTTGAAATCCTCTAAAAAGGGTGAATTATTTAGTAGTTTTAAAGAATTATCTTTATTGACAATCGGTGAGATGGTTGATTCAATATGTGATTATTTTGCTTATAACAATACAAAATTAGAGACACTTAACATAGATGGAAAAATAACATATGTGGGTAAGAGTGCATTTGCTGGTGCTGTCAATTTAAGGACGCTTAAACTTTCCTCGAATGTAAAAAAAGTAGATGTTTCTGCTTTTTGGGGGCTGGAAAATTTAGAATCGGTAACTCTTAATGACGGATTGGAAAATATAGAAGCGAGTTCTTTTGCTTTTAACAATAAAAATACTTTGCCTTATATTTATATACCTAAGACCGTAAAAACTATGGGTGCTTCTGCATTTTTAGGTATTAAATGTAAAAAAGTTGTATTTCCTGAGGGGTTAGAGGTAATAGGGCATAATGCTTTTAGTAATGTTCAAACTGATTCAATAGTACTTCCAAGTACTATCAAATATTTGCATGAAAGTTTTTCTTTCAGTGGCATTAAGTATGTTGATGCAAGTCGTATTAAATGTAATTTGAATTCTTCGTTTTATGAGAATAGATATTTAAAAAAAATAATTTTGCCTGTTGAAGGACTTAACTCATTGACTGAAAATGAATTTTGGTATTGCACATCTTTAGAGAATATTGATTTGCCTAAAACTCTAAAGACAATAGATCATGATGCTTTTTCTGCTACGAAAATAGAAGAGTTGCATATGCCATCTTCTGTAACTAGTGTAGGTTTTGATATTTTTAGACAAGTATACGACGTAAAGAAAGAAAAAAATCCAATAGTTTTTTTAGATGGAGGAGAAAAGAATGAGCCCGTATTATTAAAAAGAAGTTTTGAATATTATTCTAGCGCAACGAATAGCTTGCGAAAATTGGATGTTAACAGAGATTTTACTTATGACTTTACCGATGACTATAGTGTTAACGAACAAAAGCTATATGTAGATTCTTTAATATTAAGGGATATACGTGAGTTTAAAATTATAGGGAATAAAAATAATAGTATTATCCCATCCACAACCATTTGCCTCTCACACGATCTCACTTCTTGTGATTGTTGGAAACCAGCAAGTGGTAAAGTCTTTGTGCTCCCAGGTTCTCAACTGCCTAAGGATGAGACCACAGAGATGTATACTGTGAACAAGCTCGCTTACGAGCAACCTTCTGATGGTGATGTGCTCTTCGATGGTGTTAATAATATGCCATTTGAAATCACGCCAGTATTCTATCAAGATAACCAAGAGGTGACTTTGAAGGAAGTGGGTGATTATGACTTAAGTATGAAAATCAGTGGAACAAGTTTTGATGGCATTTATCCTACAGGGCTTAAAGTTTCTGTCAGTACAGCAAGCGGTATAGGCAATATTACAGTTGATGAGCATAAGAGCAATTGTCCTATTTATAACTTGAATGGCCAACGAGTAGATGAAAGTTACAAGGGTATTATTATCCAAAAAGGTAAGAAACGTATAGCTAAATAAAATCATAAAAGGTCAGGTTCTTGTAGGATAGAGCCTGACCTTTTTATCTTTATTTCTCCTTCAGCTTACTTTGCTCAATCAAATGATCCAGTCGGAGGATTTCGGTATCCTTCTTTTCAAGTAAGGAGATATACTCATCTTCGAGATTCATCTGGTATTGCATATCTGGGTCAGATGCCATTGAAAGAAGCATTTTAATCATATACTCCATATCCGTATCTCCATCATAGGGTGTATAATCTACTTTCAAGAAGTGTTTGTCTTCCCTGCAAGTTCTTGCTTGGTCAAAAATGCTTAATACCTTCTTTTGACTCGAGTTTTGAGTCTTGCTGATTATTGGCAGTTGGACAATAATATTGCCGGGGGCAGGGCATGCAACAGGAGTTTCGAAATCTCCTATACGGTGGGCTAGGAGAAAAACCGTAATCGTTGGGAGAGATTCATCTCCCATACCATCCGAGTTTTTCTCTTCTATATAGCGCTGCCATGCCAGATGCTGGCGAGGTTCCAAGACGTCCGTGTCAACCCAAGTTTTATACAGCCTTATGTTTGTAAGCTCGTTGCTGTTCTCGTTATTCTTTATGCTGGCAACAAATCCCATCTTAAATATCGAAATGCTATTGCTTTTGATATTGCGGGATCCATCTTGGCAAATCTTGATGCTGACGACTTCTCTTTGCAAAATCGCAGACAAGAACGTCTTGGTGATGCGCTCTTCTTCCATGATGCGCTTGAACACAACATCATATAATGGATTGGCTATATAAATTTTCATATGCTCTTTAATTATCTTTAATCCTTATAATCTACCTTGATCACGATAACGCGGATGGTCTGGATAACCTCTCTTGCAGCCGCATTTCTGTGCTGAATTATGACAGCAGGTATGCGCACCGGCGACCATCGATGTACTGAATAAAAGGGCTATGCCCCAGATAATCTTCTTCATTTTGACTTATTAAATTGTAGCGTTAGTTAAATTTGAGGGCAAAAGTACAAAGAATATTCGAGAAAACAAACGGAAAATGGAGATTTCTTCGTATCTTTGCACACATATTTTGTAAGATTATGACAAAACTGTATATTCTTTTGTGTGGGGCAACGGCGGCCCTGCTGATGGCGGCATGCCAGGGAGGAAAGACGGCTGCTGCTGATGCGGAGGCTGGCGATACCCTGGAGATGAAGTACGCCAAGTTGCTCACCATCGTGAAACATGGTGATGGGGAAGAGGCTTCCGATGCTGCAGAAGGCATTGATTATCAGTATGCTGAGGCTATCATAGCCAACCCTTGGAAGGCGGGAACGATGCTGCATCGCTACATCCTGATTCCGAAGGGAGAGGAGGGGGATAAGACGGTGGCGATGCTTGCCAGAAGGCACAGCACGGGGGCGAGATGCACTACCGATACCGTGCGCACACCGGTGGAGAGAAGTGCCGTTTTCATCGCTCCCCATTGCCAACTGATGTACGAAATGGGCTGCCAGCAGGCCATCCGTGGTGTCTGCGACCTCGATTACATCAATATTCCGGATGTAAAGAAGAGGGCTGCTCTTTCTAGGAATACTGCTGCCGGAAAAGCTTCTGCTGGAAATGCTGCTGCCGGAAAAACTTCTGCAGGAAATTCCATCGTGGATTGCGGTTCGAGCATGGCGCCCGACATCGAGCGCATCATCGCCCTGACACCCGAAGCCATCCTCCTTTCGCCTTTCGAAAACAGCGGAGGATATGGCAAGCTCGACAAGCTGCACGTTCCCATCATCGAGGCTGCCGACTATATGGAGTCTTCGCCACTGGGCAGGGCGGAATGGATGAAATTCTACGGCATGCTCTTTGGAAATGAAGAGGGAAAAAGTAACGGAATATCGGGTTCTTGCGAACCAAAGGCAGATTCGCTCTTTGCGAAGATAGAAAAGGAATATCTGAAGCTGAAAGCTGAGGCAGCCGGGTATCCGAAGGGCCTCTCTATCCTGACCGAAAGAAAGACGGGCAATGTATGGTATGTGCCTGGTGGTCAGAGTACTATCGGTATTCTGCTGAAGGATGCCAACGCCCGTTATATCTTCGAGGACGATGAACACAGCGGAAGTCTGGCGATGAGTCCGGAGCAAATCTTGGCGAAGGGAAAGCAGGTGGATGTATGGGCGTTCAAGTATTTCGGTGGTGCCCCTCTGTCGCAGGCTCAACTGCTTCAGGAATATGACGGCTACAAGGCTCTTGCTGCCTTCAGCCGGGGTAATATCTATCAGGTAGATACCTCGACGGTACCTTATTTCGAGCTTACGAGTTTCCATCCCGAACTGCTGCTCAGAGAGTTCATCACCCTGGCTCATGGCGAGCGGTTCGGCAAATTGAGATTCTATAAGAAATAGGGCTTTAATCAGAGATTTTACAAGAAATAGTTTTAGTGAATGAAAACCATCGTTTTTGGCGCTATAGCCATTATCATACTGTTTTTCGCCAACCTGGCATGGGGGAGTGTAAACATCCCATGGCAGGACGTGGGGGCGATTATTTCGGGCTCTCAGACTGACGAAACCTACCGCTATATTCTGTTGGAATCGCGACTGCCGGCGGCGATTGCCGCTTTGCTTTCGGGCGCAGCCCTCGCCACGAGCGGCTTGCTCCTGCAGACAGCCTTCCGCAACCCCCTGGCGGGTCCTGACGTGTTCGGTATCAGCAGCGGAGCCGGACTGGCGGTAGCCATCGTGATGCTTGCCTTTGGCGGCAATATTGCCCTGGATGATTTAGGGGTAGGTTTTCTGGGCGATGCCGGCAACTATGCCATCGGCGGTTTCCTGGCTATCCTCATCGCAGCCTTCATAGGGGCTATGGTGGTGATGGGTATCATCACCTTCTTTTCTGCCATTGTGCGCAGCCATACGGTACTGCTCATCATCGGACTGATGGTGGGTTATCTTGCCAGCAGCGCCATCTCATTGCTCAATTTCTTCAGCACGGCAGAGGGCGTGAAATCGTATATGGTTTGGGGCATGGGCAGTTTTGGCAATGTTTCGAGCCAGCAGATGATGTTCTTCATCCCGTTGGCCCTCATTGCCCTGGCTGCATCTCTGCTCCTTGTAAAACCGCTGAACGCCATGCTGTTAGGCGAACAGTATGCCGAGAATCTGGGCTTCAATATCAGGCGTCTGCGCATCGTTCTGCTCATCATCACCGGTCTTCTTACGGCTGTGGTTACCGCCTTCTGCGGTCCCATCGCCTTCATCGGTCTGGCAACGCCGCATATTGCCCGCCTCATCATCGGCACGGAGAATCATCGCCGTCTGTTGCCCGTCACGATGCTGATGGGTGCAGCCATAGCCCTTCTCTGCAATCTCTTCTGCACCCTTCCGTCGGACGGTGGCATCATCCCGCTGAATGCCGTCACCCCGCTGTTCGGCGCCCCCGTCATCATCTATGTTTTGGTGAAGAGGAGATAGGGAAAAAGCCAGAGTTTTGCTTAGTTTTTTGCTGGGCTCAACTGTATAGATGGTGTATGAAACAGGAAAAGAATATAGAACGAATGTATCGTCAGCATTATGAGAAAATGTATAATCTGGCCAGGTGCATCCTAAGCGCGTGAAGGAGAGGGCAAAGCTGTATGATGAGTTAAGAATGCTAAAAAATAATCATGGGTAATGTGTTTACTCATCTATTCTTTGTATCTTTGCAAAGTAGAATTGAGTAATTCGTGACGAAGAATTGAGTAATTCGTGACGAAGAATTGAGTAATTCGTTATAAAGAATAGAGTTGTTTAATATTACAAATTAAAGAATATGGGTGAGTATAGAAGACCACATTACAACTTGATGTTGAGTAGGTTGAGCGAAAGACGTAAGTGTATATTTGTTTTGGCAGGACCAAGACAGGTTGGCAAATCAACAGTTATGGCGCAAATAGCAGAGACTATTGATAAGGTAGTATTTCAATTTAATGCTGATTCTGTAAATGAAGAAGATTCGGATTGGATTCGACGTTCTTGGGAGTCTGTTCGAAGCCGAATGGATATTCAGCATTTGCAAGAAGCTGTTCTTGTAATAGACGAGATACAGAAAATACGCAGATGGAGTGAATATGTGAAGAGAGAGTGGGATGCCGATACCCTAAATCATGTAAACCTGAAAGTCGTATTGCTGGGTTCGTCTCGCTTGCTTTTGCGCAAAGGGCTAACCGAGTCTTTAGCTGGTAGATTCGAGTTGATTCGTATGGGGCATTGGACTTTTCCGGAAATGAAAGCTGCCTTCGGGTTATCACTCCAACAATGGATTTATTTTGGAGGTTATCCAGGCTCGGTGGATTATATAGGGGATTTTAGGCGTTGGAGGAAATATGTCAAGGATTCTCTTGTGGCACCTGCCATTGAAAAGGATGTTCTCTTGACTTCGAATATTTACAAGCCTTCACTCATGTCACAGCTTTTTGAGGTAGGTTGTTCTTATTCTGGTGAGTTGTTGTCACTCACCAAAATGCTTGGACAATTGCAAGATGCAGGCAATGTCACGACTTTGTCTTCTTATCTCGAAATATTGAAGCAAGCCAACTTGCTTTGCGGACTTCAAAAGTTTGCATGCGATGAGGCTCGTAAGAGACAGTCTATCCCAAAGTTTACAGTGTTTAACAATGCTTTGTTCACGGCATATCGCGGTAAGGGGTTTGACAAAGATTATGTTGACCCAATGATTTGGGGCAGATGGGTGGAATCGGCAGTGGGTACTTGTCTTCTCGATTTTGTGGAGGACAATGACTGTCATCTCTATTATTGGCGAGATCATAATAATGAGGTGGATTATATCCTGGAGTCACAAGGAGATTTCGTTGCCATAGAGGTTAAGAGTGGAAAGAGAGGCATGAATAGTGGTATTCCTATGTTTCAAGAGAAATTCCATCCTCTGAAATCAATCGTTGTTGGCACCGATGGTATTCCATTTGAAGAATTCTTCTGTATGGATATCATGCAATTGTTTGAATAAAAATAGGAAAATCATCTATCGATATGATGCGGAATACGATAGAATTATTCTTGTTGACTTATGGAATATAAGACGAAATCCCAAGTACCTGATTAGGCAGTTCAGAAGAAAACTATAAGAAAAAGTAAACAGCCAACTTTCAATTGGGATATTGAAGGTTGGCTGTCTTCATTTAAGAAATGCAGATTTTTAAAGTAGCATTCTTACTTATTCACGACATTAATCGGATTGCCCTCGAGAAATGCCTTTACGTTGGCGGCTACCTGCTTGTTCAGACGCTCGCGAGCCTCGTAGGTGGCCCAGGCAATATGAGGGGTGAGGTAAGCATTAGGCTCGCCGAAGAGCGGATTCTCCTTTGACGGCGGCTCCTGAGCCATTACATCGGCACAGTAGGCACCCAGACTGCCTTCGTGAAGGGCGGCAGCTACGGCCTCCTCATCTACCAGCGGACCGCGACCCGTATTAACCAGGATGGCGGTATCCTTCATCTTCTCCAGACTCTCCTTATTGATGAAATGATAGGTGTCATCAGAAAGCGGACAATGGAGCGAGAGAATATCGCTCGTGGCAAGCAAACCCTCCTTGCTCACCTTCTGGATCCACTCAGGCAGATTGCTCGAATTCTTGCTGGTGCAGGCACAGATTTTCATGCCAAACTGGCGGGCGATGTTGGCAACTTTCATGCCGATATTGCCCAGTCCCATGATACCCAGGGTCTTGCCGGCAAGCTCCATCAGTGGGGTATCCCAATAACAGAAATCCTTATTGTAAGCCCAGCGCTCGTTGCGGTTCTCCTGAGTATAATGCTCTACGCGGTTGGTTACAGCAAGGATGAGGGCAAAGGTCATCTGCGCCACGCTGTCGGTGCTGTAGGCAGGAATATTGGTTACGATGATGCCCTGTTTTCTGGCAGCCTCGATGTCTACCACGTTAAAACCGGTAGCCTGGATACCGATATATTTCAGTTTAGGAAGCTGCGCCAGCGTCTCTGCATCTATCTGCACCTTGTTCAGAAGGATGATGTCGGCATCCTTGGCACGTTCCACTTTCTCAGCATCTGATGTGCGAGGATAAACTACCACCTCGCCCAGTTTCTCCAGAAGATGATAATCCAAATCTCCCGGGTTTGCGGCATAGCCGTCTAGAATAACAATCTTCATAAATTTTTCCCGTTTTCTGTATATAAAATAAAAGTTTCGCAAGTTTTGTCCCATACGCCCTGGGCTAGGAGCTTTTGGGCCTTCAGCCCGTACTTGAACCACATGCGAAAGTTCAGTATAAAAGGAAAAGCCTTCCCCCTGAGAAAGAGAAAGGCTTTTCCGTATGTATGGTTTATTCGTTCATCAAGTAGTTCTTGAATGATGCGAAATCCTTGGTCATCTGGATGCTCTTCTTCTCACCCTTCATGAATTCTGCAAGGCGTGCAGGAATCTCAATGTCGCTGTCAAGGATGCTGTCTACCTTCTCCTTGAACTTGGCTGGATGAGCGGTCTCGAGGAACACGCCAACCTCACCTGGCTTCAACTGCTCCTTCAGGGCGCGATAGCCGCAAGCTCCGTGAGGGTCAAGTACATACTTGGTTTCATTGTAGCACTGCTTCATGGTTTCTGCAATCTGCTCGTCCTTGTATGTAGCACCACCGATGTAGGCAGCGATGGCATCGTGATCGCCCTTGTAGAGGTCGTAGATGCGGGCAAAGTTTGATGGGTCTCCTACGTCCATGGCATTGGCGATGGTCTGCTTGCTAGGCTGTGGATTATACTTGCCTGTCTGCAGATACTCGTAGAAGATATCGTTGGCGTTGTTGGCTGCGATGAAGCGGTGGATAGGCAATCCCATCTCATGACCGAAGAGTCCGGCTGTGATGTTGCCGAAGTTGCCGCTAGGTACGCAGATAACCAGCTTGTCGGCGAGACCCTTCTCCTTCATGCGGGCATAGGCATTGAAATAATAGAATGCCTGAGGCAGGAAGCGGGCTACGTTGATAGAGTTGGCTGAAGTGAGCTTCATGTGCTTGTTGAGCTCCTCGTCCATGAACGCAGATTTCACCAGTGCCTGGCAGTCGTCGAATACGCCGTCTACCTCAAGGGCTGTGATGTTCTGGCCGAGGGTAGTGAACTGGCTCTCCTGAATTTTGCTCACCTTGCCCTTAGGATAGAGCACGTAAACATGGATGCCGTCAACGCCGAGGAAACCGTTGGCAACAGCCGAACCGGTATCGCCCGATGTAGCAACGAGCACATTCACCTCTTCCTTGCCCTCCTGACGTACGAAGTACTGCAGGAGACGGGCCATGAAGCGCGCACCCACATCCTTGAAGGCGAGAGTAGGACCATGGAACAGCTCGAGAGAGTAGATGTTTGGCTCTACCTCGACTACAGGGCAGTCGAATGCCAGGGTATCGTATACAATCTTCTTCAATGACTCGGCATCAACGTCCTCGCCAAAGAAGGCATCAGCTACCTTGTAGGCAATCTCCTGGAAACTCAGTTTCTCGATGTTGTCGAAGAAATCCTGTGGCAACTTCTTGATGATTTCTGGCATATAGAGACCACGGTCTTCTGCCAGACCTTTAACTACCGCCTTGTGAAGGTCGGCGATGGGTGCTTTCTTATTTGTTGAATAATATTTCATTTTTTACTTTTAACTTTGAGATTTGAACATTAAACTTTATGATTAGCTTTGAGGGCTATCATGAAGCCGTTGATTTTAATTGATCGCCATGAAGGCATTCATGAATTCCTGCAGCTGCAGCATGCCGTAACCGCCACTCACGCAACTTACCTCGTCATACTTCTCTACGCTATCCGGCTCAATGCCAGGGTAATAGATGATGAAAGGCACAGGCTCCTTGACGTGGGTACGGATCTCAACCGGAGTAGGATGGTCTGGGAGAACTGCGATGCATACCGGCTCGTCCCAGGTGCTTACCTCATCGAAGATAGGCTTGATGAGTCGCTGGTCGAGGTTCTCGATAGTCTTCAGCTTCAGCTCCAGATCGCCATCATGACCTGCCTCGTCGCTCGCCTCTACGTGAACATAAACGAAGTCGTCGCCATCCTTCAATGCCTGGATAGCTGCGGCTGCCTTGCCCTCGTAGTTGGTATTGGCAAGACCGGTAGCGCCCTCAACGATGATGTTGCGCAGACCGGCGTAATGGCCGATGCCTCGGATCAGGTCTACGGCAGAAATCACGGAACCCTTCTTGATCTGTGGATACATCTGGGAGAGGGTGAGCATGTGCGGACGGTAACCGCCGCCCCAAGGCCAGATAAGATTGGCCATTCGTTCGCCACGCTCCTTGCGCGCCACATTGAAAGGATGGTTCTCCAGGAGTTCCTGACTCTCGAGAATCAGCTGGTTCAGAAGGTCGGCTGTATCACGACGGCTGATGTGACCCTCATCGCCTCCAATCTCCGGCAAGATAGGTTTCACCATCAGCTTATGCCATTCCTCGTTGGGATGGTCATGAGGTGGGGCACAGTCGATATGCTTGTTTCCGTGCTTCACCACCAGAAGATGGCGATACTGGATGCCGGTAACAAACTTGACATCAGGATATTTCTTGCCGAGGGTATCGTTGAGATACTTGATGAGCACATCCGCATCTTCCGTTTCCAGGTTACCACCGTTGTGGGTGATAATTTTGCCGTCCTGCACATTGATGATGTTGCAGCGCAGGGCAAGGTCGGTAGGCTCCAGTTCATAGCCGATGCTGGCAGCCTCCAGCGGTCCGCGTCCTTCGTAAACCTCGTTCTGGTCATAGCCCATGATAGAGCTGTTGGCTACCTCAGAACCCGGATGGAATCCATCTGGCACGGTAACGAGTCTTCCTGTCTTGCCCTTCTTGGCAAGCATATCCATATAGGGTTTATTGGCGTATTGCAGGAGAGTCTTTCCACCCAGTCTTTCTACCGGGTGGTCAGCCATTCCGTCGCCAAGAATGATAATATGTTTCATCTCTTCTTTTAATGTTAAGTGTTAAATGTTAGCGATACTCATGATGTTGGCGAATACACCGGCAGCAGTTACGCTGGCTCCGGCACCATAGCCCTGAATCATCATAGGGTATTCCTTATAGCGCTCGGTGGTGAGCAGCACGATGTTGTTGGAACCTTCCAGATTGTAGAACGGATGCTCAGGACCGACAGCCTGCAAACCTACGCTAGTCTTGCCGCCATCCAGGGTGGCAACGAAGCGCCAGCGTTTGTGCTCTACATCGAGCGCCTTGCGCTTAGCCTCGAAATCGGCATCAAGCTCAGGAAGTTTCTTCCAGAAGTTGTCGAGCGAACCCTTGAAGTATTTGTCTGGCACGAAGAGGTTTTTCTCTACATCTTCCTGCTCTACGCGGTAACCTGCCTCGCGGGAGAGAATCACCAGCTTGCGAATCACGTCCATACCGCTCAGGTCGATACGTGGATCTGGCTCGCTGTAGCCCTTCTCCTTAGCCAGTCTCACGGTCTCAGAGAATGGAACGACGCTGGAGATGGCGTTGAAGATAAAGTTGAGCGTACCTGAGAGAACTGCCTCAATCTTAAGGATTTTATCTCCGGAGTTGCGGAGATCGTTGATGGTTCCGATGATAGGAAGACCGGCACCTACGTTGGTCTCGAAACGGAATACTACGCCACGCTGGATGGCAGTCTTCTTCAGTTTCTCGTAGTTCTCATATTCGCTTGATGCAGCTATCTTGTTGGCTGCGATAATGCTTACGTTGTGCTCCAGCAGACTCTGGTAGAGAGCGGCCACATCCTTGCTGGCTGTACAGTCTACAAACACGCTGTTGAAGATGTTCATCGCCAGGATGGTATCGCGCAGAACCTCTGGAGTGCTTGGGTCTGATTTCTTCAGTTCCTCGCTGTAGTTCTCGAGATCAATACCATCGCGGTTGAAGATGGCGTTCTTGGAAGAAGCGATACCCACCACGTTTAGCTTCAGTTTGCTGCGCTCCATGAGGTCGGCATACTGGTTCTTGATCTGCTCGATGAGCTTTCCGCCCACGGTACCCACACCGCAGATGAAGAGGTTCAGCACCTTGTATTCTGAAAGGAAGAAACTGTCGTGGAGCACGTTGAGTGACTTTCTCAGATAATCGCTCTTCACTACGAACGAGATGTTGGTCTCTGAAGCACCCTGTGCACAGGCGATGACGGAAATACCGCTACGGCCGAGGGTTCCGAAGAGCTTACCGGCGATACCGGCAGCATGCTTCATGTTTTCACCCACGATGGCGATAGTAGCCAAGCCCTTCTCTGCGTGCATTGGGAACATGGCACCATCGGCAATCTCGTTGTGGAACTCATTGTTCAATACCTTTACAGCCTCTTCTACATCCTGCTCGCGCACACCGATAGAGGTAGAGTTCTCAGATGATGCCTGTGACACCATGAACACAGAGATGCCCTCGTTGGCAAGAGCGGTGAAGATACGGCGGTTTACACCAATCACACCGACCATGGAAAGACCGGTTACGGTGATGAGCGCTGTACCGTTGATGGAAGAGATACCCTTGATAGGCTTCTGGTCGCCATCTATCTTGTTCTTGATGATGGTGCCCGGAGCATCTGGGTTGAAGGTGTTCTTAACCTTGATAGGAATATTCTTGACACAAACCGGGTAGATGGTTGGAGGGTAGATGACCTTTGCACCAAAGTTGCAAAGCTCCATCGCCTCAACGTAACTCAGTTCGTTGATGGTATAAGCTGATCTGATGACACGTGGGTCGGCGGTCATGAAACCGTCTACATCAGTCCAGATTTCGAGCACTTCTGCATCGAGGGCAGCTGCTATGATGGCTGCTGTGTAGTCGCTACCGCCACGGCCAAGGTTGGTGGTGCGGTCTGTGTTCTTGTCACGACTGATAAAACCCGGAACGAGAGATATGCGTGGAATTTCTGCAAAGGCTTCTTTAACCAGTACGTTGGTCAGCTCGCTGTCGAGTACATGCTTGCCTTTGCCGTTCTTGCGCTCAGTCTTGATGAAGTTGCGGGAGTCGAACCATTTGGCTCCACGAATCAATGTGGCAACAATCTTGGAACTGAGTCTTTCACCATAACTCACGATGGCATCCTGCGTTTTCTCGCTGAGGTCGTGGATGAGGTACACACCAAAATAGATGCTCTTCAACTGCTCGAAGAGGGCATCAACCGATTTGAATAAGTTTTCTCTGTCTGTTGTGTCGGTGATGATGGTATCTATCATCTTGTGGTGGCGATCAACCATGGCTTCGAATTCTACTTTCCACTGTTCATCACCCTGGAGGGCAAGTTGAGAGGTTTGCAAGAGTTTGTCCGTGATACCGCCAAGCGCGCTCACGACAACCACTACACTCTGTTTCTTAGCCTCGTTTTCAACGATACGTTTCAAGCTGAGGATGCTTTTTACGGAACCAACCGATGTTCCGCCGAATTTTAATACTTTCATATGTTCTTGAATTTTACGTTGGTAATGTAATGCCTCCCCCGAAACGACCGGGGCCGAAGCAGAACTTGAGGGCAAAAGTACGAATAATATGTCAAACTGCCAAGGATTTTAACAAAAAAGTAGCATATTGTAGATAAAAAAGCTATTTCAGTAGATAATTATAGGCTCTTCCTCTCCCTTATACCTTATTATATATATAAAAAACGTTGAAATGTTTGGGTGTTTCGGATTATTTGCTTAATTTTGCCGATGTAATTCAAAGCATTAGCAATATGGTTACAGAAGTAAATAGTAAAAATCAACTCGTTGAACGCAATTTCAAACGAAATGAGATGCTGGCTGAGTATTTCTTTGGTCTTTCAAAGATGGTATGCAGCGGTATTGGAATTGGTGCATTGTCGCCACTGTTTACAGGTGAGGCAATGGGAGTAACTAACTATGTTTGCATGGGATGCGCAGTAATCGCTGCTGCATGTTTTGCTTATGCAGGCAATTATTTATTAAAAGTAGAATTAAAAAAGAAATAATTATGGAAATGTTGACAATACTTTTTGCAATAGCAGCAATCATTGGTGTCGGTTTGGTTATTTGGATGAAATATACTGAATCAGGTAAAAAATGGGTTGAGGGTGAGTATTAATACTTTTTGAATCAAGTAATGAAATATCTTTTATTCTCAGATATCCACGGCTGTTTGCCAGCCCTGGAAAAGGTCCTCGATTTCTTCGAGGCTGAACATTGTGACATGATGTGCATCATGGGGGATATCATCAATTATGGTCCCCGCAACCGCATTCCGGAAGGAATCGATCCTAAGGGTATCGTAGAAAGACTGAATGCGCTGGCAGATAAGATTATCGCCGTGCGTGGCAACTGCGATGCAGAAGTAGACCAGATGCTTCTCGATTTCCCTATCATGGAGACCTATGCCTTGCTGGTAGACGGAGGCAAGCGCTATCTTCTGACCCATGGACATGTATACAATAAGGAAAACATGCCGAAGGGTCCTTACGAGGCTATGATCTATGGCCACTCCCATCTCTGGGAACTCTCTCATAACGAGAAGGGACAGGCCATCGTAAATACCGGCAGCATCACCTTCCCGAAGGGTGGCAATCCGCCAACCTTTGCAACATTGGAAGATGGTAAGTTCACCATGTATCAGCTGGATACGCTCGAAGTGCTGGCTACAATGGAAGCATGAAAAAGTGAAAGTGAAAAGTGAATTGTGAATGTAATGCGAAATCCGTAATATGGAATCGGTCACTTGTCACTCGTCACTTTCATTAAACTAATCATAAAGTTCAAAGCTCAAAGTTCAAAGTAAATGATTCAAGAATACCAGATAAGAATTCTGCCCGAACAGGCAGCCAGCGAGGAAGGCATCAAGCGTTATCTCGCCAAAGAAAAGGGATTGGATGTAAGAACGCTCAACCAGGTGAGGGTTTTGAAGAGAAGCATCGATGCCCGTCAGCGCACCATCTTCGTCAACCTGAAGGTGCGTGCTTATATCAACGAATTTCCGCAAGACGACCAGTATGTCCATACCGAATATCCGGATGTGAGCAGCAGACCTCGTGTTATCGTTGTGGGTGAGGGACCTGGCGGCCTCTTTGCTTCCCTGCGCCTGATAGAACTGGGATACCGTCCTATCGTGCTGGAGCGAGGCAAGGATGTGCGCGAACGCAAGAAGGACCTCTCTAACATTACCAAGACTCAGAAGGTAGATGGGGAGAGCAACTACTGTTTCGGTGAAGGTGGAGCCGGTGCTTATAGTGACGGCAAACTCTATACCCGAAGCAAGAAAAGGGGAAGTGTAGACAAGATTCTGAACGTATTCTGCCAGCATGGTGCCAATACCAATATCCTGGCAGATGCCCATCCGCATATCGGTACCGACAAGTTGCCACGCGTTATTGAAAACATGCGCAACACCATCATCAAGTGTGGCGGCGAAGTACATTTCCAGACCAAGATGATTCGTCTGATCCTTGAGAGTGAAGGTAAGCTGACGGCACCTGATGCTGCAGCTGGCGATAGGGTGATAGGCGTAGAAGCCGTGAATCTGGCTACGGGTGCTGAGGAAACTTATCGCGGACCGGTTATCCTGGCAACAGGTCATAGTGCCCGCGATGTATACCGTTATCTCGCTTCGGCAAAGATAGATATCGAGGCAAAAGGCATCGCCGTAGGTGTGCGTCTGGAACATCCTTCCCAACTCATCGACCAGATTCAGTATCACAATAAGAGTGGTAGAGGAAAATATCTGCCTGCTGCTGAATATAGCTTTGTTACTCAGGTAGATGGCAGAGGTGTCTATAGCTTCTGTATGTGTCCGGGCGGTTTTGTGATTCCGGCTGCTACAGGACCGGAACAGCTCGTGGTGAACGGTATGAGTCCGAGCAACCGCGGTACTGCCTGGAGCAACTCGGGCATGGTGGTGGAAACTCATCCCGAGGATGTGGCGCAGTTTGTGAAGGAACATCAGTCTGTCATCGAACAGCAGGAAATGAAGGCGCAGGAGAATGCTTCACTCTTCACTCCTCACTCTTCACTCCAGATGATGTACTTCCAGGAAATCGTGGAAAAGCAATGCTGGCAGCAGGGCAACATGAAGCAGACTGCTCCGGCACAGCGCATGGCTGACTTCGTGAACAATCGATTGAGTTATGATCTGCCAAAGAGCAGCTATGCTCCAGGCTTGATTTCGAGTCCGTTGCATTTCTGGATGCCGTCTTTCGTGAGCAAGCGACTGCAGGAAGGCTTCAAGACCTTCGGCAAGAATGCCCATGGTTTCCTGACCAACGAGGCTACGCTGATAGCGATGGAGACGAGAACATCATCGCCTGTCCGCATCGTCCGTGACCGCGAAACCCTGCAGCATGTTCGCATCCAGGGACTCTTCCCATGTGGCGAAGGTGCTGGTTATGCAGGCGGAATCGTATCGGCAGGTGTAGACGGAGAAAGATGTGCAGAGATGTGTGCTGAGTATTTGAAACAACAATAAACGAATGTCTGGAATGATGAAATACAGAAAAACGGGAAAGTTTAAGCTGGGCTTCTTGACTTTACTCCTGAGTGTGCTCTTCGTGGCGTGTGGCTCGGGGGCGTCAGATGCTGACAGGCAAATCAAGAGCAAGACTGATTTGAAGGGGGCTGTGATTGGTGTGCAGCTCGGTACTACTAGCGACGGACTAGCTACGGAGCTGGAAAAGGAAGGTGGCGGTACCAAGGTAGAACGGTACAACAAGGGAGCCGATGCCATCCAGGCACTCCTGCAGGGTAAGATAGACTGCATGGTGACCGATGAGGCGCCAGCCAAGGCATTCCAACGGGTGAACCCATCGCTCCGTATCCTGCCCGAAACCTTCGATGCGTCCTCTTTCGCCATCTGCGTGGCTAAGGATCATGCTGAGTTGCAGAAGTCCATCAATCATGCCATCCGTATCTTGAAAGAGAATGGCGTCATCGATTCCATCGTCAACCGCCATCTGGAACGGGGCATAGCCGTGGCTTATACGCCAAAGACTTCTGACGTGAAGAAGGTGGGACCGGAAGCGCTGCAGAAACTCGGCTTGAAGACGAGTCTCCGTTTTGCCACCAATGCTACCTTCGAGCCTTTCGAATATTACCAGAATGGCAAGATTGTGGGCATCGACGTGGATGTGGCGAATGCCATTGGCGATGTGATGGGCGTGGATGTCGAGATTCTTGATATGGAGTTTGATGCCATCATCACCTCTGTACAGGCTGGTAAGGCGGATGCGGGTATTGCCGGCATCACGGTTACTCCTGAACGGAAGAAGAATATCGGATTTACAGATTCCTATGCCGATGTGCGACAGGTTATCATGGTGAATTCCAATGAAGTGAAAGCAGCTGGTAACCAGCCGGGAGTGATAGATAAGTTTAAATCCTGCTTCATAGATGACAACCGTTATCAGTATCTGTTGCAGGGTTTGGGCAATACGCTCATCATCACCTTCTTCGCCATCATCCTTTCCGTGATACTCGGAACGCTGATAGCTATTGTCAGAGCACGTCATGAATGTAAGGGCGACTGGAAGATTCCGAACATGCTCTGCCAGCTGTACCTTACCATCATGCGCGGCACGCCAACCATGGTGCAGTTGCTCATCATCTATTATGTGGTGTTTGCATCAGCAGATGTCAATAAGATACTGGTGGCTGTCATCGCCTTCGGCTTGAACTCGGCAGCTTATATTGCCGAGGTAATCCGCTCGGGCATCATGTCGGTGGATAATGGTCAGATGGAGGCGGGCAGAAGTCTCGGTCTTTCGTATGGCAAGACGATGCGTCTCATCATCCTTCCGCAAGCCTTCAAGAATGTGCTTCCGGCTATGGGTAACGAGCTTATCACTCTGCTCAAGGAAACCTCTATCAGCGGTTATATCGGACTGGTAGACTTGACCAAGGGTTCCGACATCATCCGAAGCATTACTTACGAAGCGATGATGCCGTTGGGCGTAGTAGCCTGCCTCTATCTCGTTCTTGTTCTCGGACTGTACGCAGGAGTGAGAAGGCTGGAGAAGAGACTGAGAAAGAGCGAAAGGAAATGAGGAATCCTGAAAGGGCAAAAGCTTTAAAACAATGGATAAAATGAACGAAATAATCAAGATAGAAGGACTTCGTAAACGCTACGGCGACAACGAGGTGCTGAAAGGCATTACCACCTCGGTGAGGAAAGGTGAGGTGGTTGCCATCATCGGTCCGTCGGGTTGTGGCAAGAGTACCTTCCTGCGTTCCATCAACCTTCTGGAAGAACCTACCGAGGGTAAAATCTTTATCGATGATATGGATATCACATTAAGCGATGTTGATATCAACCGAATGCGCCAGAGGGTGGGTATGGTATTCCAGCAGTTCAATCTCTTCCCTAATATGACCATACGCCGCAACATCATGCTGGCTCCGGTAGAATTGGGTAAGATGACAAGGGAAGAGGCTGATGAGAAGGCAACGGAACTCCTGACCCGTATCGGATTGCTGGATAAGGCCGATAGTTATCCCGACAGTCTGTCGGGCGGACAGAAACAGCGCGTAGCTATCGCCCGTGCCTTAGCGATGAATCCTGAGGTAATCCTCTTTGATGAGCCGACTTCGGCTCTTGATCCGGAAATGGTAGGCGAGGTGCTGCAGCTGATGAAAGATGTTGCTGCCGAGGGAATGACGATGGTGGTGGTGACCCACGAGATGGGATTTGCAAGAGAAGTGGCCAACCGTGTTCTCTTCTTCAGTGACGGCTATATCACGGAAGACGGAACTCCTGAGCAAATATTCAACCATCCAAAATCGCCAAGATTACAGGAGTTTCTGGGAAAAGTTTTGTAATAGTTGATAGTTAACAGTTTATAGTTAACAGTTCTGTAATAGTTGATAGTTAACAGTTGATAGTTAACAGTTACTTGATGACAATAAAAAAAGATGCATTACTGGTATATTCAGCAATGCATCTTTTTTATTTGATGGTCTACAATCAGTAAAATGTTAACTGTAAACTATTAACTATTAACAGTTTTCTTCTCAATAATCTCTTCAGCACGTTTCAGAGCCTTGCTGATGTGATCTGTGATATTATCCTTGCCAAGAATATTGTAGAAACCAGCCTTTTCCAACTGGGCGTTTACCTTCTCGCAAACACCGGAGAGTACAACCTGAATGTCCTCCTTCTGGCTCATCTCGCAGAGGTTGGTGAGGTTGTGGATACCGGTTGAATCAACAAATGGAACCTTGCGCATACGGATGACGCGTACCAGTGGGCGGTCACCGAAAGCTGCCATCACTTCCTCAAACTTGTTACCGGCTCCGAAGAAGAAAGGACCATTGATTTCGTATACCTCTACGCCCTTCGGAATCGTATAGTGCTCCAGGTTGGTAGAAAGGAAGTCAAACTCCTTGTTCAAGTCAATCTCATCATCGGTAATAGCTGTCACGTCGGTGGTTTCGCTCATTCGCTTCATGAAGAGCAGACAGGCGATAATCAGACCCACCTCAATGGCTACTGTCAAATCGAAGATGATGGTGAGGAAGAAGGTAATCAGAAGTACGGTTACATCGCTCTTCGGATTCTTCATCAATGCCAGGAAACTTCTCCATCCGCTCATTCCGTAAGATACAACTACCAATACACCGGCAAGACATGCCATAGGAATGTACTGGGCAAGAGGCATCAGAAAGAGGAAGATGAGCAGCAGAACTATGGCGTGGATGATGCCTGCGATAGGAGTCTTACCGCCATTATTGATATTGGTCATTGTGCGGGCAATGGCACCTGTTGCAGGAATACCGCCAAAGAGGGGAGAGGCGATATTGGCCAAACCCTGAGCTACCAACTCGGTGTTACTGTCGTGATGATCGCTGATTACACCATCGGCAACAGTTGCTGAAAGCAAACTCTCAATGGCTCCCAGGATGGCGATGGTAATAGCTGGTGATACAAGACTCTTGATGGTCTCCCAATTCATGACTGGTACCTGAGCTGCAGGCAGTTCGTTGCTGATAGAGAAGCGGTCACCAATGGTCTCGATACTCTCAACGCCGGCAAACTGCTTGAGCAGTAAGGCTACAACGGTCATCAGGATGATGGCAATAAGAGAGCCCGGAATCTTCTTGCTGAACTTAGGGGTGATGGCGATAACCACTACGCTTACTACTCCGATAAGGGCACACCAAGGATCTATGGTGTCAAAGCTTTGGAAGTAGACGCCCCATTTCTCCAGAAAATCAGAAGGATTTGAAGTCAACGTCAATCCAAAGAGATCCTTGATCTGGGTCGTGAAGATGGTTACGGCGATACCACTGGTAAATCCCACAACGATAGGGTAAGGGATGTACTTGATGATGGTTCCAAGACGGAGAAGTCCGAAGAGAACCAGGAACAGACCAGCCATCAGTGTCGCTATCGTCAAACCTTCCATGCCATATTTCTGGATAATGCCATAGATGATAACGATGAATGCTCCCGTAGGACCACCAATCTGCACTTTGCTTCCACCGAAGATGGAGATGATGAGACCTGCTACAATGGCGGTGATGATACCCTTTTCAGGGGTCACGCCAGAAGCGATACCGAATGCGATGGCCAGAGGCAGGGCTACGATACCAACGATGATACCTGCCATGAGGTCAGACATGAATGTTTTCTTGTTGTATGTCTTTAAACAGGAAAACAAACTCGACTTAATTGCTAATGCCTTCATTTGAAAGTTTTAAAATATATGTAATTAATCTTGTTATCCGTTAAAACGTGTGCAAAGGTACTATATTTTTTTTAATTGGCAAAATGTTTTTCTGAGTTTCTCCCTTTTCTTCGATAATATTCTTCTTCGTATAGTAATATTCTTCTTTGATAGATATATTTTCCGGATAATACTTTTCTAGTTGAATCCTGATTTCTTTTCGATCTTGGAATATGAGTACAATATTATTAATGCGCTTGCGGGTGTGCGCCCGCACATGCAGGCAGGCGTATGCATGTATAAAATAAAGTGTAGTGGTAAGAAACACTCCAGAAAATCTTTATAAGTGTTAAAAATGTACTAAAATCTCAACTTTTTTGCGACAAGATTTGGCTGTTTCGAAAATAGTTAGTACTTTTGCACTCGCTTTTGAGAAATACGCTTTCTCTTAGCAACGAAAGAAAGAGTTCTTTGAAAGATTTTACATAAACAGACAAGTAGTACAAGAAGCGGTTAACTTCTTAGAAATAAGAAAGTTGACTGGGTAAAAGAAACGAACCGTCAAGCAATTGACAAGTCAGGTTTACTAAGCTTCAATAAACGAAAAGGATATTCGTCCTAAGTACAGACAACAAACAAACCAAGCCGCAAGGCTAGGTAGAAATGATATTTTACAATGGAGAGTTTGATCCTGGCTCAGGATGAACGCTAGCTACAGGCTTAACACATGCAAGTCGAGGGGAAACGACATCGAAAGCTTGCTTTTGATGGGCGTCGACCGGCGCACGGGTGAGTAACGCGTATCCAACCTGCCCATCACTTGGGGATAACCTTGCGAAAGTAAGACTAATACCCAATGATATCTCTAGAAGACATCTGAAAGAGATTAAAGATTTATCGGTGATGGATGGGGATGCGTCTGATTAGCTTGTTGGCGGGGTAACGGCCCACCAAGGCGACGATCAGTAGGGGTTCTGAGAGGAAGGTCCCCCACATTGGAACTGAGACACGGTCCAAACTCCTACGGGAGGCAGCAGTGAGGAATATTGGTCAATGGGCGAGAGCCTGAACCAGCCAAGTAGCGTGCAGGATGACGGCCCTATGGGTTGTAAACTGCTTTTATAAGGGAATAAAGTTAGTCTCGTGAGACTTTTTGCATGTACCTTATGAATAAGGACCGGCTAATTCCGTGCCAGCAGCCGCGGTAATACGGAAGGTCCGGGCGTTATCCGGATTTATTGGGTTTAAAGGGAGCGTAGGCCGGAGATTAAGCGTGTTGTGAAATGTAGACGCTCAACGTCTGCACTGCAGCGCGAACTGGTTTCCTTGAGTACGCACAAAGTGGGCGGAATTCGTGGTGTAGCGGTGAAATGCTTAGATATCACGAAGAACTCCGATTGCGAAGGCAGCTCACTGGAGCGCAACTGACGCTGAAGCTCGAAAGTGCGGGTATCGAACAGGATTAGATACCCTGGTAGTCCGCACGGTAAACGATGGATGCCCGCTGTTGGTCTGAACAGGTCAGCGGCCAAGCGAAAGCATTAAGCATCCCACCTGGGGAGTACGCCGGCAACGGTGAAACTCAAAGGAATTGACGGGGGCCCGCACAAGCGGAGGAACATGTGGTTTAATTCGATGATACGCGAGGAACCTTACCCGGGCTTGAATTGCAGAGGAAGGATTTGGAGACAATGACGCCCTTCGGGGCCTCTGTGAAGGTGCTGCATGGTTGTCGTCAGCTCGTGCCGTGAGGTGTCGGCTTAAGTGCCATAACGAGCGCAACCCCTCTCCTTAGTTGCCATCAGGTCAAGCTGGGCACTCTGGGGACACTGCCACCGTAAGGTGTGAGGAAGGTGGGGATGACGTCAAATCAGCACGGCCCTTACGTCCGGGGCTACACACGTGTTACAATGGCAGGTACAGAGAGACGGTCCCTTGCAAAATGGATCAAATCCTTAAAGCCTGTCTCAGTTCGGACTGGGGTCTGCAACCCGACCCCACGAAGCTGGATTCGCTAGTAATCGCGCATCAGCCATGGCGCGGTGAATACGTTCCCGGGCCTTGTACACACCGCCCGTCAAGCCATGAAAGCCGGGGGCGCCTAAAGTCCGTGACCGTAAGGAGCGGCCTAGGGCGAAACTGGTAATTGGGGCTAAGTCGTAACAAGGTAGCCGTACCGGAAGGTGCGGCTGGAACACCTCCTTTCTGGAGAGACGAGTATCGAGAGAATGTTAAGTGTTGAATGTTAAATGTTAAGTTTTCATTCCTGCTTACTTCTATATTTGTTGAGATAGTGACTGATTAAAGTTCGCTTCTCTTCTTGTACGCACCATCTGTTTAATTAAATAGGAGACTGGGATTCCTTATATATTATATAGGGATGGCTCAAGCAAAATGGTTCAACTCCACAATCTCCACCATGCCTTTTAAGGCAAGAAGATCTTTGACATATTGACACAAGCAAAACTGTAAGTAATGAACTTTAGTTCAGACTAAAGTAAATCAAATCGCAAGATGAGATTTCACTTTGTTAGAATACAGCTGAAAGTATGAGCTACTTATTCGTTGTCGAGTAATCAGCAATGATAAACGAGATGACAAATACAGTCGTAAAGAAAGTAAGAAAGGGCGTATGGCGGATGCCTAGGCTCACGGAGGCGATGAAGGACGTGATAAGCTGCGATAAGCTTCGGGTAGGTGCAAATAACCCTTGATCCGGAGATTTCCGAATGGGACAACCTAGCCGTCTGAAGGACGGTTACTCTTACCAATGTAAGAGAGCTAACGCAGGGAACTGAAACATCTTAGTACCTGCAGGAAGAGAAAATAAATAATGATTCCCCCAGTAGTGGCGAGCGAACGGGGAACAGCCCAAACCGTTGACGTCGCAAGGCGCCAGCGGGGTTGTAGGACCGCGACATTGTATGCAAATCGTGAACAGAACACTTTGGAAAATGTGACCATAGACGGTGATAGTCCAGTATGTGAAGCGAAATGCAGCATAGCGGTATCCTGAGTAACGCGGGACACGAGGAATCCTGCGCGAATCTGCCGGGACCATCCGGTAAGGCTAAATACTCCCGTGAGACCGATAGCGAACGAGTACTGTGAAGGAAAGGTGAAAAGAACCCCGAGCAGGGGAGTGAAATAGTTCCTGAAACCATACGCCTACAAGCGGTCGGAGCATCGTAAGATGTGACGGCGTGCCTTTTGCATAATGATCCTACGAGTTACCGTCACTGGCGAGGTTGAGTGTCACGAGACACGTAGCCGCAGTGAAAGCGAGCCTGAATAGGGCGCACAGTCAGTGGGGGTAGACGCGAAACCAAGTGATCTACACTTGGCCAGGATGAAGTCCCGGTAACACGGGATGGAGGTCCGCACCAATAAGCGTTGAAAAGCTTCTGGATGAGCCGAGTGTAGGAGTGAAAGGCCAATCAAACTTGGAGATAGCTCGTACTCCCCGAAAGGCATTTAGGTGCCGCGTCGGATGGTCACCGTGAGAGGTAGAGCGACCGATAGGACAAGAGGGCTTCACCGCCTATCGAGTCCTGACGAACTCCGAAT